>CAZUBB010000081.1:0-18095 GCA_964618485.1 uncultured Pirellulales bacterium | reverse complement strand
AACCGCCGCGACCACCGCCGCCGCCGCCACCGTAGCCACCGCGACCGCCACCACCGCCGCCGCCACGCTCTTCGCGCGGACGAGCTTCGTTGACCGTCAACGGACGGCCGTCGTGCTTCTGATCATGCAAGGCGTCAATCGCGGCCTGGGCTTCCTGATCGGTGCCCATCTCGACGAATCCAAACCCCTTGCTGCGCCCCGTGTCACGGTCTTGCACCACTTGGGCGCTGGTCACCCTGCCGTACTGCGAAAACAACTGCTCCAAGTCGGCGCTGCTAACGTTGTAGCTGAGGTTGCCGACATACAAACGCTTGCCCACGAAAGATCTCCTGTGCGAGGGCAAATTCGACCCGCTGATTTGCTTTCCGGGTCTCGATCGAAAGGGACCGACGCTGTGGTCCGACAGGGTGATGTGCGACAGACCGAACCGACCGGCGATACGTAACCGAGCGTCTTTCTGCAAACACGAACCAACCAGAATGAAATATAGCGGCTGAACTTTCCAATGTACACGCCGAACGAGGGGATTTTGGGGGGAATTCCGGGGGGCGGGAAATCGGCGTCGGATGGGGGGTTTTGGCTCATGTGCGCAGCCTGTCTTGACGTGGCGGCGAACGGAATCGATGATCCCCACCCGCGCGGATTCCCGTTTCCGTTTCGGCACGATGCCCTCGAGATTCTCGCATGACCCTCCTGGAACGACCTCTGCGTTCGCTCTGGCCGCTGCTGGCGACGCTCTGCGTAACTGTCGGCTGCGCTTCGCCTTATCATTCCGACCGCGGCGCTCTCTTCGGCGGATTGTTGGGCGCCGGAACGGGGGCCGTGATCGGTAATGCCGTGGGGGATCCCTTGGCCGGCGCGGCGATCGGAACGGGCGTTGGCGCGCTCAGCGGCGCGGCGATCGGCGCCGGCATGGATGAAGTCGAAGCCAAGAACCGCGCCCAGATTCAGGCGCAGCTCGGCCAGCAAGTGGCCGCCGGCGCGGTCACCATGCAGGATGTGATCAACATGACCCGGGCCGGCGTCGATGAGCCGCTGATCCTGAATCACATCCAGGCGCACGGATCGGCGCAACCCCTGACGCCCGGCGATTTGATTACGCTCAAACAAGCGGGCGTGAGCCCGGCCGTGATTCAACAGTTGCAGAACACGCCGCCGCGCGTCGTCGCGCAAGCGGTGCCGGTCGGCTACGCGGCCCCCGCGCCGGTCTACGTCGAGCAGGTTTATTACGGTCCTCCCTGCGCGCCCTGTTATCCGCGGTATCATTGCCCGCCGCGGATCGGTTGGGGATTCTCCTACCACCATCATTAGAGCGCCGTCGCGATCGGCGCATTCGGAACGTCGCGCACGCACGTGGTGAACAATCCGTGCGACTCGAACTCCGGCGTGTCTTCATCTCCCTTCCAGGGAGAAAATCGCCTCAAGTGCGAGACCTTTCCCGGCCGGCCTGTGTTGTATATTTCGTCAGCCCTCGCTCCCCTGGGCGCTGATCTTCACAGACCATTCGGTTTCGCATCGAAAGTGGGGCATTCCGATGTCACGTGCACCGTTGTATTGTCTCGCGCTATGCGCGGGTATTCTGTTCGAGGCCAACATGATCGCTGCCGCGCCGCCTGCGGCGACGAATCCCGCGCCGGTGGAATCCTTGTCGCCCGCGGCGCTCGAAGCGCTCGTCTCAGGCGTGGCGCTTTATCCCGATCCGCTGTTAGAGCAGATTCTTCGCGCGTCGCAGAACCCCTTGGCGCTGCACCAGGCCGCCGAAGCACAGCGCGGCGAACTTCCCGCCGAGGTCGCGGCTCTCGCCGGCGCCGATGACAGCGTCGAGTTCTTGAAGCAATATCCTGACGTGATCACGCAACTCGATGAGCAACTAGCGCTCACGGCGCGCCTTGGCGTCGCTTACCGTACGCAACCACAAGACGTCTGGAACGCCATCGCAAGCGTCCGCGCGGCGTACGATGCGGCTATGGCGGAACAAGCGTCGACCGATGCCACGGGTGAATCGAGCGACGGCGGCTCAGCGGGCGGAGGCGCTTATCCGGTGTACGGCGGTTGGGTTTCGCGCAGTCTGCTGGCCGCGGGAGCGATCCATGAACTGAACGAATATCGTTACGACAACTATGCGAATCCCGTCGCGCAAACGACGACCTACGTCGGCCCGAACGGTCAGACCGCCACACTGACGAGCGCCGGCGTGAGCGGACAAGCGACCGTTGGCGATACGACCTATTTTGGCGCTGCAGGCGCAGGCACTGCGACTGGACCTCAAGGACAAACCGTTACCGCCGCGGGAAGCGTCCACGGTTCTGCGACGGAAACTGCGAACGGCGTCCAAGTGCAAACGCAGGCCGGCGGCGCGTACGAGTCGAGTACCGGCGCCGCGGGCGTTGGCACGCGGAGCGGCTCGACCGCGGTGACGCAGAACGCTGACGGCTCGACCAGTTGGAATCACACCGCGAGCGGCCAGGCGGCCGGGACGAACGGTTCGGCGAACTATCAGCACTCCGGCGAAGGAACGGTGACGGGCGACGGAACCGGGAGCTACGAAGGCTCCGCAACTGTCAACGCGAACGGCAACTCGGCCTCCACCAGCACGACCGTCGGTAACGGTGAGGCAACCACCACGGTGACGAACAACAACACCGGCACCTCGAAGACTTATACGGCCGGCGACGGGCAGGTCGAAAACGCTCCCTCTACAAACACGGGCGCGGCGCGAACGCAACAAGTGAGCGGCGCCCGCGATTGGTCGCAGATGAGCCGAGAACAAATCTCGCAGGCCAGCCAGGCGATGAAGCAGAGTTAGGGAGAACTGGGCAACCAGGTTCGCGGCGGCGCCGGCAACACGTCCGCTCCACGCGCAAAGGCTTCGTCCGCAACCGGCGGAGTGAAAGAACGTGGCGCGGCTGCGGGAACGCGGACGGGCGGCGCGAAGAAGTCGCAGTTCTCGGGAACCCAGCGCAGTTCGCGCGGATCGCAAGGTCGACCGGCCGGGGGCGGCGGCCGAGGAGGCCGCGGCGGTCGGCGGTAATTCGCCGCGAAGACGCGTTATCCGCGTTAGAGCCTGCGCTCCATCAGGAGCGCGGGCTCGCGTTACTTATACTGTGCCAGCGCAAGTCCTCGATTTTGTTGACACCTCCAAAGCTTCGGATAGACTGTTTTTCGCCGCTGCAAGTCCGCATTTCTGGCGATAGTTTGATTTTCAAATGGGGTGCCGCAATGTCGATCAGCATGAAGCGCATCGCGCTCCTCGTTTCGGCGACAGCGCTATTTTCGGGTTGCGATAACCAAGCGGCGCCCGTCGGTCCGGCGCCGAGCGCCGCGAACGCCAACAGTGCCGCGGCGCCGGCGGCAACGGCCAACACACCCGCCGCGCCGGTCAACGTTCCACCCGCGTCGAATGAGCCGGGCCCATCCGGCAAGGACTTCACGATCTGGAACGCGCGCAAGGTGGGCCATAGCATTGAGCTTCAGTACCGCCGCGACGCTGCGGGCGGGCATAGCGATTCGTACCGCTTGCTGTTGCAAACGCCCGATGGCGAGACCATCTATGCCGATCTCGGCCGCTCGATGCCAGGGCGTTCGGCAGGCGTGGGCGTCGCCTCGACGATCAAGATGAGCCTGGCGTTCACTGGCTTGAGCGGCGGCGGCAGAGACGCCACGTTGAGAATCGTCAAGTACAGCGGCTTCGGCTTGAATCCCGAAGAGGGGCAAACCGACGCCTCGAATACGATCCCGCTCGAAGTGCCGGCAGGATTGGCCGGATCGGGCACGGCTGGCGGGGCGGGAGGCGAGGTGAAACCTCCCAAGATCGATCCAGAAACGACGCCGCCCGACAGCATCGCTTGGAAAGCGCACGACGCCTGGCGCTCGCTGCAACAAGAATACGGCAAGGCGAAGATCGTCGTACTGCGACTCGAAGGGGGCGAGACCGTCGATTTCGTCGAAGGCGTGCATGAGAAAGTCACGGCCTACAAGAAAAACCATCCCGACGCCAAGGTTTACGAGCTCCTGGACGATAAGGAGAAGCCGGCGATTCTCGTGGCGCCGGCCGAAGACTTGGTGGCGACCGCCAAGGAGTTCGACCTGGGAAGCGTCAGTCGAACGGACTCGTTTGAAGGCGTAGCGTTTGTTACGCTCGACACGTCGAAGTTTGAACTCAATTCCGCGGGCATCATGGAGGACGAGAGCCACCCCGACTATTTCGAAACGAACCTGGCGCTCTGGCAGGCCAAGGCGCTCAATGATCAATTCGGCCAACTGGCGCGCGAGGCGGGCCCGTCGATCAAACGCCTGGCAAAGGCCGATCCCGATCAATGCCCCGAGGAGTTCCGCGCGAAGATCGGCAAACAGTTCAAGTCGCTGTTTAACTCGGAGAAGCGTTTCTTCGACGACGATCTGCGCATCGCCTCGATCGAAGGCTACGCGCTGTGGGATCCGAAGAACGCCGGTCCTGACTTTGTGAGTTCTCTGCGCGAGCTGGCCCGCGAGCACTTCTTCGCCAAGGAAGACGAAGGGGAATGCCTCATGGAGCAACTCGGTAAGCTGAAAGAAACGAGCGCCGTCGATCCGCTGGCGAGCATCATCGCCGGAACGGCGGAATTCGGCCGGCCGAATCAAAAACTCATGGAACCGGCCGCCGATGCGTTGATCGCGATCGGCCCGGAATCCGAAGACGCGGCCTTGAAGCTGGTGAAGAGTAACGATCAGGAAGTCTGCCTGACCGGCATCCGCATCCTGAGCGAAGTCGGCACGAAGAAAAGTCTCTCACTGCTCGGCGAAGCCGCGACCGAGAGCCGCAACCTCGACGTGCGCGACGCCGCGAAGGGGGCAATGCGAACGATCCGCGCCCGGAACGCGGGCAAGTAGCCGTTCGACGCGCGGCCGTCTGATTACGGCGCTGGTTGCGCTGGCGAGTCGCTCGACGCGTAGATCGCGGCCAACTCGACCATTAGCTTTTCGAGTTCTGCGTAGTAGGCGTCGTCCCCCAGCTCCACTTTCTTGGCACGGAGCGCTTCGACGGCGGCTTCCAACTCATCACGGCGCTGGCGCGCTTCGGTCGGCAATTCTCGTTCGCCGGCGCTCGGGACCAAATGCAGTTGGTGGGCGCGGCCGCCGTCGAGCGCGGCCCCTTCTTTGGCGCGCTTGGTGGCGCGGACGCCGACGAACCAATCGGCCGACGTGCCGAGTTGATCGCCGTTGTCGTCCAGGAGCGCATGCTCCGTCGCGAGGCGGCCTTCGTCGCGGTAAAACTCTGCCGTGCGCCCGCTGGCGACCAGGAACGCCTCGAGGAGCGAAACCTGCTGGTCCTTGTCGAGGTCCGCGCCGGAATCTCCGATCGCTTCCGCGAACTTCTCCCCGAAGCGCGCGAAGTTCACTTCGTTGCCGCTGCGCGTCGCGGTGACGACGACTCGGTTCGGCGCCGAGAGCGCATTCAGGAACGGCCCGCTCGCCGATGCGCAATTGACGATGACCACTGGCCGTTGTGCCGAGGCGAGCCACGCGTTCAGTTCCATGGCGCTGGCATCGGGCCCGCGCAGATTGAACTTCGCCTCGCGCCCGTCGTAGGTGCCGTGCCCGAATAATACGAGCCACAGCGTGCCCCGCTCGGCGGCCGGCGCCAGGCGTTCGACAGTCGCCTGCAATTGTTCTCGATCGAGGCCGAGCGCTTCGTCGGTTGTTTGCCCGATCGTTTCACAGGCCGCTCCGCCGCGCTCCGCCGCGTCGCGGAACGCCGTCGCGGACCGTGCGAAGACTTCGCCAAATTCGCTGGTTCCTGGAGCGCCCACCACGACGACGACATCCGCCGGCGGCGGATCGGCAAACGAAACCACCGCCGCGACCATCAAGGCGAAACCATTCATGAAGCCCACCGAAGCACGTGTGACGAATCGCGCCGCAACGCCCTCAGTTTACTTCGTTTGCCGCCCGCGGAACAGAATGCGGACTCGCTGTCCCTATCGCGGTTCGTCCGTCGGACCGAATCGCAGGTAGCAGAGATTCGCGATGAGCATCATCAGGCACCACGGGATCAGCCCCGTCAGCACGGCCAGGCTGAGCCACATCGGAACGGCAATCACCAAGAGCGCCGGGCGCGCCCAGCGCTTCCAGATCAGAATGCCAAAACCGAGTTCGAAGAAAATAATCGCTTGGGTCCAGAAGTCGACCAGGAACGGGTGCGCCGAAAGCCAGGTCAGGTCAACGAGGCTCGTGTTCGGGCGCGACATCAACCACCACGTGGCGTCGCCGGTCCACCAGACCGCCCCTTCGGAAACCCCCAGCCGTACCAGCTTTCCGAAGGCCATCATTACGTAGATCGCCGACAAGTGAACCTGCATCAGGCGAATCGCGATGTTCGCGCCGATGCTGAGGGCCCGAGGCGACGCGTTCCCCTTGCGATCGGCGAGCCAACGGTCGACCGATAAGTAATCGCCGCTCGGGCCGAGGCAGAGGTAGGCCAAGACCATGGCCAGAATCGGTTCGAACTGCGAGCAGAGCACGTCGCCGCGATGAATGTACGTCAGCACCACCACGAGCGCGAGCACCGACGTGATCCGCGCGCGGAATCCTGCGATGAAGGCTACGAGCACGGCAATGCTCGCGGCATGCGCGGCCCACAGCATCGGCGGTTCGTTTTCGAACCAGGCGAGATAATTGACCGCCAGGAGAAAATCCCCCTGGTGATACTGAAACCGCCCGCCCGCCATCGGTTCCTGCAGGCTGATCGCCTTCGCGGTCGTGGTCGGAACCAGCCCCGCCGGACCAAAGAAGTTCACCAGGTCCGGCGTATAGCAAAGCACCGCGTACAGCGCCATTACGCCCGAGGCGATTCGCATCAGCGACAACGTGCGGGCGTAACGTCCTTCGAACCAGAACCGGTTCCAGGCCTGGCCGTTGCAAAGGTCGCGGAAGTAGTCGATGACTGCGCTCAACATAGTTGCCTGACGCTGACGCCCTTCTCGAAAAGGGAGTGGGCTTTTGTCCTAAGGGGTTCCGACGGGAGGACGCACCAGGAGGTCGGATGGCGCGACAGGCGGAGTATCGACGGGCGGTGTCACCGTCGCGGCCGATCCGGGCGCGGCGGCATCGCGCGTCGATTCCGCCCTGAGAAGCGAGACGCTCTCCCCCTGAACCAGCACGTAGTAATCGAGCGCCACGCGCGGTTCCAAGGCGGGAGGCTCTTCACCGGCCGGTCGACCGAGACCGTTCAGTTCCTCCATCGTGCGCTGCATTTCTCCGACGAGGCGTAGCCGGCCGCCGGTAGCGCCGAAGCGCTTCACGTAGTGCGCGGCGACCGCCAGCGGGAGTTGAGCGTCGGGACCGTCGTAGCCTTCCAGCCGCGCCATCCGCGTGGCGAGCATTTGGTAATGGAGCCGCCGCAGGCCCGGCTGGAGAGAATCGTTCGGGATGACCACCTGTTGCTCCGATCCGTCTGGCAGCTTGAGCGTCAACTCGACGCGATAGGCGAGATCCCAGAACGTGTTATGCGTCAGGTGGTAATCGGCGCTCTGGTAGCGATCGCCGCCGGTGTAGCCGAAGTCCATGTCGAGCCATTGCAGGTATGGCACGAGGCCCGGCACCTGGCGCAACTGACGTTTCAGGTCGGGAAGCGCCGCCTGGTCCGGTTCCGGCAACGGGCTGGTGTTGGAGAGGATCGCCACAGCCAGCGCAAAGAGATGCACAAACAGCAACAGACTGATTACGGTCCGCGCCGTGTCAGAAAGTGCGGGAGCTTGAGCAGGCGTAGCCATCGACATGCGGGCGATCCGAACCGGGCATTCTCGGCGTCGTCACGGAGACGGCGTCACGATCATGCTACGCATCGTCCCCGCTTGGTGCAGAATTGCAACATTTGCCGTGGCGTCGGCTCAACGCACAGCAACGTCAAATCGCGCAATCCTTGACGGTCAAGTGAACTTCGCCGAACGGCGAACGAAACCGTGTAGGGCGGGCCGGCGCGGCTGGAAATGCGCCTCATTTACCGATCGCCGCACCAGGGAAATCGACGGCCATTGAAAACGCCAGGCTCGCCTTACGTCTGCAGCCGAGGTCTGTGACCTCGGGGAGTGGACGCAATCCGCCCCCACAGCGTCCGGCCTCACAGAGGCCCGCTACAGTCGTGGGCCAGGCCGCGCAGGCGGTTCGCCCCATAAAACGAAAAAAGCCGGGCCTCTTGGAGAGGCCCGGCTCTGGATCCAATTTCCGAAATGTTCTGGTCGGAAACTAGCTGCGGAAGGCGCCAGCGCGGAAACCACGGACGCGAGCATCCGTGGCCGGGGCGTCAGCCGGGGCGTCAGCCGGGGCGTCCATCGCCGGAGCGTCTTCGATCACTTCGCCGCCGGAGCAGCCGCCGTCGCAACCCGAGCAGCTGCCGCTGCAGCCGCCGTTGCAACCCGAGCAGCCGTGGCAACGGCCGTGGCAGCGCTTGAACAGGCCACCATGGCAACGGCCGTGGCAGCGACCATGGCAACGGCCGTGGCAACGACCATGGCAACGGCTGAACAGGCCACCGTGGCAGCTGCTGCAACCGCCATCGCAACCATTGCAGCTGCTGCTGCAATCACTGCCGCTGCACGAGCCATCGCACGAGCAACCGCAGCCGTGACCGGCAACCGCCTTGCTGGTCCCGCCGACGAGCGACAGGCCAACCACCGCGAAGAACATCGCGATGCCCAAAACCAATGCACGATTCATCCTCGAATCCTCCAAAAACAACAGGTACCGTACCGAAAGGGATGTTTCCAACGCGTCGGCCGTCCGAAATGCTTGCTGCTCCCCCAATCCGGACGACCAACTCAACGGGAGAGACTGCTTGGTAAGCCGGTGCAACTGCGACTGCTTTTCACCTGTGGCCAATGGCCTTTGACGATTAAGCAAGACGTAGTGACTGCACAGGCTAGGTCGCTAGGTTAGCATTTCAACTCTTGCTGTCAACCGGCCGCTGGCAACGTGTGACGTCTGGGTTGACCAGGTATTCTGGGGTTGCTGCACCGACCGGTTGGTAAACTGTAGAACACAATCAACGTGAGTGGGGAAAAAAAGCCACAAAACAAAAAAAGGACCCCGACAAGCGGGGTCCTCGAGCGCGCGACCGAATTGTAAACCTCTGCAAATATTACATTTACGACTGCTACTGCCGCTTCGCCCGCGGTGGACGCGCTGCAGAGCTTTCGGGGCCCGCGGTCGCCGCGCCCTCTCCTTGAGAGGTAGTTGGACCTGCGGAAGCGGCCCGTCCGGCGTCGGCCGGCTCGGACTCGCCAGCCGCTTTGGCGGCGGCCACGGCGGCGCGACGTTCCATTTCCTGCATCGCCATTTCCTGCTTCCGGATCATGTCTTCCGGATCCTCAAAGTTGAAGACGATCGCCTCCAAGTCCGGGAACACCTTGGCCACCATGCCGGCGATGCGCCAACCGTCTTCTTGCTTCGACATCACCCATACGACCTGATCGCTCGAGACCTCGCCCTGCTCGTCGATCTCGTTCCATTCGCAGGCGACGTACGCCCCGGTCGTTCCCTTCATTTCGATCTGGCTCACCTTGAAGGTGGCGGTGTCGCTTCCCGGAGGCGCTACGTTGAGCCCCATCTCCGCGGTCTTCTGCCGGGCGAGCGGCGTGAGCATCGAGGCCGCCCCTTCGTCATCGCCCGACTTGATCGCGCTGAGAAACTTCTCGAGCGCCGCCTTTGGCCCTTCGCCGGCGTCTGGCGACTTAGCCGTTGTTCCTTGCTCCGTATCCGCGGCCTGCTCGTCCGCTTTGCCCGCGGCAGCGTCCGCTTGCGGAGCGCCGTTCGATCCGCCGCATCCCGCGGCGGCGAGCAGCAGCGCGAGGCCCACCGCCCATCCTTGCCATTGCGTCATCACCACACTCCTTCGTGTTCGCCTTCCGACGTGGAAATTCCGTTTTGCGTTGTCGCACCAGGCGCAGCATCCCTACCGATCGGCGGAAGTCTGCACTTTACGCCCTGCAGGGTCAAGATCAGCCGTGGAACCACGTTCGGTGCTTCGCCAACATCCCGGCAACTGCTCTTTTTCGCCAAGGTGAGGTTGGATTATGCTGCTCGCGCCAAGAACCTATTCTTCCCGCGCCATGTTGCGAGCTTACGCATGCGTTACGCCATTCCCCTGTTGGGCGTTCTTACCTTCCTGTCAATCCTGGTTGAAGCGCAGCAAGCCGCGGCGCAACCGCCTCAGCAGATCCTGCGCGACGCCACTCGCGTGATCACCGAAACCCGGGAGTTGAAGATCCAACAGATTCCCGAGTCGCTGCTCAATGACGCGCAAGCGATTGCCATCGTACCCAATGTGGTGCGGATCGGGCTCATCATCGGCGGCCGCCATGGCCGCGGCATCGTGGTGATTCGTCAGCCCGATGGCTCGTGGTCGGCGCCGACGTTTATCGAACTCTCCGGCGGAAGCGTCGGCTGGCAGATCGGCGTACAAAGTACCGACGTCGTCCTCGTCTTCAAAAACCGGCAAGGCATCGACAGATTACTACAAGGCAATAAGTTCACGCTCGGCGCCGACGCCGCGGTTGCCGCGGGGCCGATCGGCCGTCAGGCCAGCGCCGCGACGGACGCACAGCTTCGCGCACAGGTCTTTTCGTATTCGCGCTCGCGCGGGCTATTCGCCGGCGTGGCCCTTGATGGCTCGGTCCTTTCGGTCGACGCCTCGGCGAACGCCGCCTTCGCCGAAGGAGGAGCAGCCGCGGCTCAAGACGCAGCCGCCCTCGTGGCGGCGCTCTCGCCGCAGCCGACGCCCGCCGCAACCACTCCAACTCCCGCAGCGCCGGTCACCGCCGAAGACTTGCATCTCAGCGAAGATCAACAGCAAATGCGCGACACTTTCGCGCGGCTTTCCAAGCGCTTGGACGCCACGTGGCGCAAGTTCCTGACGCCGCCACCGGACTTCTACGCGACCGACGGCACCGCGCTCGTTGCCGCGACGGAGTTACTGGCGCGATACGACCGCGTCGCCTCGGATGAGCGCTACGAAGCGCTCTTCTCGACCGAAGACTTCCAGTCGATGCACGCGCTGATCGGCCGGTACGTCGCCGAACTGCAAGAGCTCGGACAAATTGCGCTGCCGCCCCCTCCGCCGCCGGCAACGACGACCTCGGCGAAGTGACATCGTTGCAATGAGTTACCGAGCGGAGAGCCAGGCCGCCGCGTCGCGATAGCGGCGATAAACGGCGTGGTATTCTTTGACCGCGGCTCGACGGGGAGTCACCACCTGCGCGCGGCGGGCCGGCGCGTTGTCCTTCGGCGCGGCCATGGCTTTCACCGCGGCCGCGGCGGAACTGAATCCTGACAGCTTCTTTCCGGCCGCGGTTGCGCCCAGGATTGCCGCTCCGAGCGCCGGGCCGTGCTTTGCCGGATGCACGGTGATTGGCTTGCCCAGCACATCGGCGTAGATCTGCACCAAGAGCGGATTGTGATGCGGCAGGCCACCAGTGGCCACGAGCTTCTTCACATCCACGCCCGCCTCGACGAACAGCTCGACGATCCAACGCAATCCGCAGGCGGTCGCTTCAATGAGCGCGCGATATAAATGCGCCGCTTCATGACCGAGAGCGACGCCCAGGAACCCGCCCTTCAGGCGACCATCCATCAGCGGTGTGCGGCAGCCGTTGAGCCAGTCGATCGCCTGAACGCCCTCCGCTCCCGCCGGGAGCGCTGCCGCGGCCGCGTCGAGCGCACGAAAATCGCTCGCGCCGATCAACCGTCGCAGCCAATCGAAGGCGTCCCCCACGGCGGCCTGGCCCGTTTCATAGCCGAAGTGCCCGGGCAGAATCCCTCCCTCGACCACCCCGGCGACACCCGGGAACAACCGTTCCTCCCGCGCATTTAGCATGTGGCAACTGCTCGTTCCCAGGACCATGACGAGCGTATTCGGTTCCGCCACCCCCGCGCCAGGCACGCCGGCGTGGGCGTCGATCGTCGCGGCGCTGACGATAGTCCCTGCCTTTAACCCAAGTTGCTTCGCGGCCGCCGGTGTCAGTTCTCCTGCCGCCTCGCCGGGCGACAGCAGCCGCCCGGGCATTTTTTCCGAAACGACCTTCGCCAGCCGGCGATCGAGCGCGGCGAAGAACTCGGGACTCGGGTAGCCAACTCGTGCGTTCCAGAGCGCCTTGTAGCCTGCCTGGCAGGTCGATCGCGGCAGTGTCGCCGCGTCACCGCCAACGAGCTGCCAAACGAGCCAATCCCCGGCCTCCAGCCAGACCTCGGTCGCCCGGTAGACGTCCGGGGCGTGGCGGAGCGTCTCGAAGATTTTGGGGAAGAACCATTCGAGACCGACAACACCACCATAACGAGGCAGCCACGGCTCCTGTCGTTCCCGCGCGACCCTGTTCAGATCCTCCGTCTCCCGGACCGCGCCGTGATGCTTCCAAAGCTTGGGCCAGGCGTACTTCTCGTTCGCGAACTTGTCCGTCTTACAGAGAGGCGTGCCGTCGCCGAGCACGGGAAGCATCGTGCAACTGGTGAAATCGACGCCGATCCCGATCACGCTGCCCGCATCGGCCCCGGCTTTCCTTAATGCCCCGCGCACCGCGCGGCCGGCGCTCGGGAGCCAGTCGCCGGGGTCTTGCAGGGCAAACTCGGGGGGCAGTTTCTCGCCGCTCGTGGGAAGCGAGTTCGTGAGTTGGCCGTGTGGATAAGCCGTGACGGCCGCGCCGCGTTCATTCCCGGCCAGGTCGACCAGGACGGCGCGGACACTTTCGGTGCCAAAGTCGAGTCCCAAGGCCAAACGATCCACGGCCGCCATTGCTACGTAACTCCAAAATGGAAGCAAACTTCTGGAACCTGAGAAAGGGGTAACTATAATACTTTTCCAGGGAAATTATTGACATCCAAGTCGCAGCATCGATAGATTAAACAATGCGTCGAATCCGATGGCGCTGCCGACCTCTCCTCTCGGGCCCCTCTCCACGGCTCGGCGTCATCGGGACAGTTTGGGCATGCGCGCTCACTGTTGGCACGGAACAGATCGAGGAACAGGGCAATGGCTAGAGGAAACGCCGTTTGGGGCATTGATATTGGTCAATGCGCACTCAAGGCGCTCCGGTGCACTACGCACGCGGAGGACGCTCAACGTGTTGTCGTCGATGCCTTCGACTACATCGAATATCCCAAGATTCTAAGCCAGCCGGAGGCCGACCCTGTCGAGCTGGTGGGCAACGCGCTCCAGGAGTTCCTCTCGCGGAACTCCGTGCGCGGCGACCGCGTGGCGATCTCCGTTTCCGGCCAGGCCGGCTTGTCGCGGTTCATCAAGCTGCCGCCGGTCGAGTCCAAGAAGATTCCGGACATTGTCAAGTACGAAGCCAAGCAGCAGATCCCTTTCGCGCTGGAAGACGTCGTCTGGGACTACCAGCAGATGGCCGGCGGGAGCGAGGAAGACGGCTTTGCTCTGGAGACGGAAGTCGGCCTCTTCGCGATGAAACGCGAGCAGGTCTTCCGCGCTTTGAAGCCGTACACCGCCGCGGGGATTGAAGTCGACGTCATTCAATTGGCGCCGCTCGCGCTCTATAACTTCGTGGCCTTCGACCAGATGCCGAATCTGCCGCCGGCCGACGAATATGACCCGGACAACCCGCCGGAATCGGTGGTGCTGATCTCGCTCGGCACCGACACCACCGACCTGGTGATCACCAACGGCTACCGCGTGTGGCAGCGCAGCATTCCGCTCGGGGGAAATCACTTCACCAAGGCGCTTACGAAGGAACTGAAACTCACGTTCGCCGCCGCGGAGCATCTGAAGCGGAACGCCGCCACGGCCGAAAATCCGAAGCTGTTGTTCCAGGCGATGCGGCCCGTGTTCAACGACATGCTGACCGAGCTGCAGCGCTCCATCGGCTACTTCCAAAACGTCCATCGCAACGCCAAGATCGGCAAGGCGATCGGCCTGGGCAATGCGATGAAGTTGCCGGGCTTGCAGCGTTACCTGCAGCAGAACCTCGGCATCGACGTCGTGCGCCTGGAGTCCTTCCGCGGACTGTCTGGTCCGGCGATTGTCGACACGCCCGCCTTCAAAGACAATCTGCTGGCGCTGGCCGTTCCCTACGGCCTCTGCGTGCAGGGACTGGCCGACGCCCGCATTCGCACCAACCTGATTCCGCGCGAGTTGCTCAAGGATCGCATGATCCGCGCGAAGAAGCCGTGGGCCGTCGCGGCGGCCGCACTGTTGATGCTCGGCACCACGCTCAGCTACGCCCGGTACTGGCAGGCGTACGCCAGCGTCGACCCGGAGAAATTCAAGAGCGCGAAGAGCGAGGCGTCGAGCGTTACGACCAGCGCGACGCAATACACGACCGACTTCGTCGCCTCGAAGGACGACTACAACAAAATCAGCCGCGTGGCGGTCAACTTCGCGCGGAACGCGGAAGGGCGCAGGCTGTGGCTGGACGTCCTCCGGGGCATTAACGCGGCGATCCCGCAGCCGCCGTCGGATGCCGAGTTGAAAAAAACCCTGCCCGATGAAGAGGAGAAGCGCCCTGGCGTTTACATCGAACAGGTCGAGTCGAAGTACATCGACGACGTGAAAGTCTGGTACGACGGCGTGGTAGCAGCCAAGCCACCCTGGGGGAATGCTCCGGTCGACCCCAATGCAGCGGCGACTGACCCGAATGCGCCGACCGACCCTAGCTTGGCGGCGACTGCGACCGCTCCTGTTGATCCGGCCGCGCCGCCCGTCGATGCCACGGCGCCCGCTGTTGCGCCCGACCCCGCTGCCGCGCCGGTCGATCCTGCGGCGGCGCCCGCTGATCCCTCCGCTGTTCCGGTTGACCCGGCAGCACTGCCGACCACGCCCGCGGTTGAAGCGCCTACCGGTCCAGGCTTCATCATTCAGCTCAGCGGCTATCACTATCACAACTCCCGAGACAACCCTGGGCACAATCACCAGCTGTATGTCATTGAGTCGCTGATCAAGAACTTGGAGACGAACAAGATCTCGGTCCCTGATCCTGAAACCGGGGGCATGAAGGAAGTGACGCTGAAAGAGTTGGGCGTCAAGTTCCCCGTCGTGCTTCCCAACGCGGAGATCGATTGGAAGTACGAGATTCCCGAAATTGACCCGGCCCTGCAAACCGGCGTCATGCCGGCGCCGACGTTCGTGCCACAACCGTCGCGCGAAGGAAGCAGTGCGGCCACGCTGGGGATGGGCATGCCGAAGATGATCAACCTGCCGAAGCACGAGTTCATCGTGCAGTTCATCTGGCAGGCGCCCAAACGAGCCGAAGACGCCGCGAAACTGGCGAATGCCGAAACGCCGGTCGCCACTGAAGCTGCGGCGACCGACGCCGCTACCACGACGGAAACTCCGGCGACGCCTCCCGTCGCCCCGGTCGCGCCTCCTGACGCCGCGCCGTCCGATTCCCCATCGAACGACGCGACGGCGACCGCTCCTGACGCTGCAACGACGACGGAAGACACTGCCGCGCCTCCGGCAGCCACCGATTCTTCTCCACCAGTCGATGACGGTACGGGCCAATCGGCCCCCGCGGAAAACCCATCCACAGAGGCTCCCCCGGCGGAAGTTCCCGCCGACGACACCACCGGGGCGAGTCAGCCATAGGCCTAACGAACAGGGCAAGGAGCGTGAACGATGGACAAAGTGCGTCAGGTCCTGGAGGTGCTGAAAAAGCACCACTTCTGGATCTTTTCAGTCGTGGTGTCGGCGGCCATCCTCGGCTGCTGGTACACCGCCCGCGGTTCGCTCAGCAAGATGACCGAGACCGAGCGGTCCGGCGTCGACAGTATTTTTAACAACTTGCAGACGATTCGCTCGAATGCGCAGCACCCCAACCCTAAGTTCAAGGAAGGCGTGGATATCGAGCGGCAGGAGTTGAAGAAGACTACGGACGCAGAATGGCAACGTCTCTACGACCGACAGAAGGACGTTTTCATCTGGCCTGAAGCCCTGCCGGCCTTCAAGGAATGGGAAGCAAACGGTCGCAAAGAGCCCATGACGCTCACCATGCGCCAGAACTACCAGGGGTTCATCGACAGCGAGTTCCCGAAGCTCGAAGAACTGGTGAACATGCGCCGGGAAAAGTACCCGCAAGGCGCCACGGGACAAGTGCCCAACCCCGCCATGCCATTTCGACCGCAGATGTCGCCATCCGCCGGGATGCCGACCGTCGAGATGATCGGCATCGTCGACTGGGATCTGAACGACATCATGCGGATGAAGGGCAATCTCAAGACGTGGGGCACCTCGACCCCGACGCAGCGCGAAGTGGAGTTGTGCCACGAAAGTCTGGCCATCTATCGTTCGCTGTTGGAAGCCATCGCCAAGGTCAACGCCCTCGGCAAGGCTACGGATAACGACAATGCCTGGGTGAAGCGCATCACGTCGCTCGATATCGGCAAGGACGCCAGCGTTCCCGGCATTTTCGACGTCTCGAACGTGATCATGCCGGCGGATTTAGTGTCTGCGACCAGCAGCGAAGGCGGCTCCAGTCCGTATGGCCCCTCCGGGCCCTCGCGCCCGATGGAGGGCCCGTTGCAGGCGGACATCAACAAAGACCAAATGCTGCTGGATGATCGTTACCTCGACGGCGCCGGCGCCCCGGTCAAGGCCGACGCCGCGTTGAACAGCCCCCCCTTCGCCGAGTTCAAACTCATGAAGGTGCGGTTGCAATTGGTCGTCGATCAGAAGGCGATTCCCACGCTGCTCGCCGAACTGGCCAACGCCAAGCTCGGCGTGGAAGTCCACCAGGTTCGGGTGAATCCCCAAAACAGCACCGTTGTACAGAGCGTACGCACGTTGCTGACGAGCACGGGCGCCGCTGGCGCGATGCCTGGCGGCCGGGAAGGCGGAATGCGCATGCCCAGCGCGTCGCCGTATGGTCCGAGCATGCCGTCGCGGAGTCCGAGTCCTTATGGCCCCTCGATGAGCAGCGCTCGTCGCGAAGGCGGTTACTCCCCGAGCATGTCCGCCATGCCCGGCGCCACGAGTCCCACCGACGCCACGGTGGAGATCAAGGGGATCATCTACATTTACAATCCGTTCAACCCGGATAAGACCGGTTCAGGCACGGATACCACGAACGTGGACCAACGAACCATGTTTGGCTTCGCAGGCGCGTCGGGCGCCGCGGGCGGCACGACGGCGGCCGCTCCTCTCCAATAACTCTCGGCAGGGAACAAGACTCTTAGGAGGCCGAAGATCATGAAAGCCAAATTGAAATTAGACGGCGGCGCGCTCAAGACCGCCTTTGTGAAGCACATCGAAAAGATTCTGTTCGCGGGTGTGGTGCTCTGCTTCGCCTGGCTGGTCTATTCCGCCATGAACGTGCAGCGCTACACGAAGACGCCGGATGAGCTGGTCAATGTGTCGCGCGATACGCGGACGTACCTCGAAAACCAGGAGTTCAACCTGGCCGAGATTCCGGAAATCGTCAAGGTCGACCGGTTCGTGGACGCGCAGATTGTCGATCCCTTACAGGCCGCATCAGACTGGAGGGACTTCCTTCCGGGCAACAAGCCCCAGCAACGCCGCAAGCAGCCGCTGGTCTTGGCCCCCACTTCGATGCGCGCGCAGGCCGGCATCGGCGCTATCGCGACCAACGCGGACGAAGTGACGCGTCTGGAGCGCGAGCGGCGACGGATGGAATTTCAGGAAGAAGAACAGGAAAAGCAACGCCGGGAAATGGAGAGAAACCAGCCCAACCCGGGAGCCGCAAGTCCGTATGGTCCGATGGCACAATCGGGATCGGGACGCCGCCGAACGGGTGAAGGGGGCGGCGCTGGCGCACCGTACGGTCCCGGCGCCGGCGGACGGAGCGGTGAAGGCGGACGTGGCCGCCGCGGCCCGGCGGACGGTCCTTATGGTCCTGCAGCCATGAGTCCCTACGGCGCGACGGCGCCCGCGGTGGATGAAGAGCCGGTCGAAGTCCCGATCGTGTCGGCGACGCCCGACATGATTCTCAAGGGCGAGCGCTGGGTCTGCATCACCGGCCTCGTGCCCGGCAAGAAACAGTTCGAAGAGTACAAGAAAGCCCTGGGGAGCGATCCCCAGATGCTGGAGACGCCGCAGTACCTTTGGTTCGAAGTGCAACGGGCCGAGTTCAAGCCCGGCAAGGCGGTGGCCGACACCG
>CAZUBB010000080.1:0-18324 GCA_964618485.1 uncultured Pirellulales bacterium | reverse complement strand
GATCCCGCGATGGCGAAGATTCGCGCGCTCTATCCCGTGGAGATGCAACGGCGCTACACGGCGCTCAGCGACGCGCGTTACGGCTCGAAGGAACCGTGGCCGATCGAGTTCACGCAAGAAGGGGAGGCGGCGGAATTTCTCTGGCTGGCCGACACCGCGGCCGCCGCGCGGCAGGCGTGGAACCAATTTCGCGGCGTCCATGGTTATTTCGCCGTCCGCGGCGCGAAGCCGGGCGCGACCGTGTATGGGCGCTATTCCGATCCGCGCGCCGCGACGCCGGACGGCGCGCCGGTCTACATGGCGGGGCAGTTCTATGGTTCGGGGCGCGTCTTCTATCTCGGCAGCGGCGAGATGTGGCGGCTGCGCAGCGTGGACGACGCCTACCTGGAACGCTTCTACACGAAACTGATTCGGCATGTTTCGCAGGGACGGCTCGCGCGGGGATCGAACCGCGGCGTGCTGCTCGTGGAGCGCGACCGTTACCTGGTGGGGAATAACGTCGTGGTCCGCGCGCAAGTGAACGACGCCCAACTGCAACCCTTGGCGTCGCCGGCCGTGAATTTGGACGTCGCCGCGCCGGACGGCACGTTGCAGACAGTGCGGCTGGTGGCCGACCCAGCCCGGGTGGGGAGTTTCCAGGGACAGTTTGCGGTCCGCCAAGAGGGGGCGTACAAGCTCGACCTGCTCGTGCCGCAGAGCCAGCAGGAGCGGCTCACGAAACGCATCCAGGTGCGGGTGCCGGACCTGGAGCGCGAGAACCCGGAACGGAATGACGCGCTGTTGAGTGAAATCGCCGGGGCCAGCGGCGGCGTCTATTACATCGGACTGGCGGCGCCGTTCAACCGCCCGGCGGGGGAAGACCTGGCCAGCCAGTTGAAGGACAAGAGCCGCGTGGTGACGTTACCGCTCGCCCCCCGGAAGCTGTGGGACAACCACTGGCTGCTGGGATGGATCGCGGGGGCGCTGTGTTTGGAGTGGATGGTCAGGCGCCTGTCGCGCTTGGCGTAATCGAGGTCTGCGCAATGAGCATTACCACAGAGTTGACGTTGTATACGACGGAATCGCGTTTCGGAATGCGAGATACGACGCACAGACTGCTGGAAGTATTTGGCAACCCGCACGAATGCGAACTCATGTGGTTCGAACGCGAGGAACGCGGATGGAATGAGTTCTTGGCCAGACAACAAGACTATCAATTGCTGACGGTTGTCGAGAAAGATTGGGAGAGCATTCCTGAAGCGATTCCCGCCAACGAGGTGATCCGGCGATTCCCTACGGCGGAATGGGTCGACGTGACACTCCGCGACGCCGCGATCGGAGACGAGTTGTTCGACGTGATTTCCGCTTCAATTCCGGAGTCGCTACGAAACAACTGCGTCCCTTGCCTTCCGTCCGTTCAGGTCGGCTGGCACGATATTTGGGAATGTGCGATCAACTCCGACGGTCAGTACATTGCTCGTGCATTCCTTTCCATTCGATTCTTCACTTATGACACGCCAAATGAGCCGGATCAATTCTTGCAAGCGATTTGTGCTTTGCCGGTATTTACCACGTTCAAGCAACGTCTGGAGCAAGTGACCGGCCCGTTGAATTCGTGCCTCATCATGAGCGTGTAGAGCAAATACAAGTCCAATGTCGAAACCTGCGCAACTCAACATGATTGGTCCGACGCTTCCCGCGCTGTTGGCGCGGTTGAGGCGGCGGATTCGCGCGCAGGTCGTGGCCTTTGGCATTGCAACGCTCGTGGCGATGGCGGGGACGCTCTTTTGGCTGTCGCTGGCGATCGATTGGTTCTTTGAGCCGAGTCGCGAGGTGCGCATCGGGCTGCTAGTCGTCGCGGGACTGGGCGCAGCGTGGATCGCTTACCGGTTGCTCGCACGGCGGCTCTCGGCGCGGCTATCGGATGCGAATCTGGCGCTGGTGATCGAGCGCAAGTTCCCCGAGTTCCAGGATAGCCTCATTACCGCGGTGCAGATGTCGTCGCGCAAGGCGACCGGCGTCTGGCAGCAGCAGATGCTGGCCGAGACGATCGCGCGGGCGAAAGAATCGCTGCGTTTGATCGAGCTCGACGCGGTGCTCAATCCTGGCCCGGCGACGCGGCGCGGCGTGTGGGCGACGGTGCTGCTGACGAGCGTGCTGGTGTTCGCCGTGGCGATGCCGGACTTGTTCAACGTGTGGTGGAAACGTTCGCTGCGGCTTGCCGAAATTCAATGGCCGCGAAGAACGTCGCTGCGGATCGCGGGCTTGGGCGAGGATGGAACGATCAAGGTCGCGCGCGGCGGTGACGTGAATCTGCTCGTGCAGGCCGACACCGCGAAGCAAGTGCCGCGCACGGTCGAGGTGCGCTATCGGAGCGAAGACGGCGCGCGCGGTCGCGAGCCGATGGACCGCATCGGCAATGCCATTCCGGGGCACGATCCGTACCAGGATTTCAGCTATACCTTCGCCGGCGTGCTGTCCTCGCGGACCTTCGATGTGCTGGGCGGCGATGCGCGGATTCGCGATCTGCGGATTGAAGTGGTCGATATGCCGGCGCTGGAGAAGCTGGAACTGGATTGCGACTTTCCGGACTACACCGGACGTTCGACGCGAAAACTGGCGGCCGCCGGGGCGACCCAAT
Source organism: uncultured Pirellulales bacterium (assembly GCA_964618485.1). Classification (GTDB taxonomy): domain Bacteria; phylum Planctomycetota; class Planctomycetia; order Pirellulales; family JALHLM01; genus JALHLM01. Next base: position 15,704 of record CAZUBB010000080.1, on the reverse strand, counting down.
TGCCGCAGGGGACGCGAGTCACACTCGAGGCAGTGTCCAACAAGGATCTCGCCTGGGCGGAAGTCACCGTGGCCGCGGGGCAGGAGTCGCTGACGACGGAACGCGTAACGCCGGAGAAGGGTACGCCGCGCCGCTTCTCGTTCGGGCTCGACGCGCTCAACACGGATACGACGCTGTTGGTGCGACTGCATGACACCGATGGCATTGAGAACCGCGAGCCGCTGCGCGTGGCCATGACGGTCGTGCCGGATGCGCCTCCGCAGCTCAACGTGCAACTCGCCGGGATCGGCACGGCCGTCACGCCGCAGGCGCAGTTGCCGATGCGCGGCACGGTCCGCGACGACTACGGCGTCGCCGATACGCGGTTTGAGTACGCGATCGGCGAGGAGACTCCGCGGGAAGAAGCGATTTTTCAGGCCGCCAAAACGCCCGCCGAGCCGCCGGCCGCGGAACGGGCGATCGATGCGGCGCTCGATCTGCGCGCGTTAGGGCTTAAGCCTTCGCAGAAAATCACGGTGGGGCTCAGGGCGCGGGATAATTTTTGGCTGGCCGAGGCCCCGCACGACGCGGCCGGTGAGCGTTACCAGTTGGACGTCGTGACTGCCGAAGACTTGCTCCAGTTGTTGCAAACGCGAGAATTAGGGTTGCGCCGCCGCTTCGAGACGCTGCTCGACGAGGCTACCGGCCTGCGGGACAGCCTGCCAGGGCTGGCCGACGCTCCGGCGGAAACCGGCGGCGAGACGGCGAGCGATTCGCAGGTGGGGCTGAGCCTGGCCATCCAGCGGCTCACGCAGTTAAGCCGCAAGGATGCCCAGGAAACGCTGGGCATGGCGACGGCGTTCAGCGACATGCGGGAGGAACTGGAAAACAACCGGATCGACAATAGCGAGCTCCAGGAGCGGCTGCAGACTCGCATCTCCGCGCCGCTCAAACGGTGTGCGGAGGAGCAGTTTCCTGAGCTGGACCGAAGATTGGAATTGATTCGCACCGCGGCCGCGGATGACAATGCAAGGCGGTCCGCGGTCGACGACGCGGTGAAACAGGCGGACGTGATTCTGATCGAGATGCGTCGCGTGCTCGATCAGATGTTGGAACTGGAGAACTTGAACGAGGCCGTGGCGCTGCTGCGAGAGATCATCGCCACGCAAGACCAGGTGACCGAAGACACGAAGCGCCGCCGCACCGAGAAGGCGCGGCAGTTGCTGGACGAAGAATAAATCTCCCGGAGAAGCGACATGAAACGTTGGCTGCTCGCGGTCGTCGCCGGTTGGGGGACATTGTTGACTTTGAACGCCGCGAATCTTGCGGCGCAGACCGCGCCGGCGGCCACAGCGCCGGCGTCCAACGCGGAAGCGACGCCTGCCGGGGAGAAGGCCGCTCCGTCGCTCACGGAGCGTCAGCAGCAGCTTGCGCAGCGCTACAAGCAGTTGGAAGCGGTGCTGTTGCGAATGGCGGAGCTATCGGACGATCCGCAGCGCGTGGCACTGTTGCGCAAGGCGGTCGCGCAGAGCAAAGAGCAGTTGATCGGCAAGCAGTTGATCGACATCGCCGAACTGTTAGAGCGCGAGCGGCTGGCCAACGCGCTCACTGAACAGGGCGAAGTGAAGCAGGACCTCACGAAACTGCTGGAGCTGCTCTTAAGCGAAGACCGCGGCAAGAAACTCGACGAGGAAAAGGCGCGGTTACAGCAGTGGATTCGGGATATCTCGAACCTGATCAAGGATCAACAAGGGCTGCAAGGCGAGACCGAAGGAGGCGGCGATTGCAAAGGCCTCGGCGAACGCCAGGGCGAGCTCAGTCTGAAGACGGGGAAGACCTCGCAGGAAATTGCTGAGGCGGAAGCGAAGAAACGCGCGGAGGAGAACCCGAGCGCCGCGGAACCGAAGCCGGCGGAGGAAAACGTCCAACCGAAGGAAAGCGATCCGAAAGAGGGCGAGAGCAAAGAGGGCGAAGGGAAAGAGGGCGAAGGGAAAGACGGCGAAGGGAAAGACGGCGAAGGGAAAGAAGGCGAATCGAAAGAAGGAGAGTCTAAGGAAGGAGAGTCTAAGGAAGGAGAGCCGTCCGAAGGACAACCATCGGAGGGTCAACCATCCGAGGGCCAACCGTCAGAAGGTCAACCCTCAGAAGGACAGCCATCCGAGGGGCAGCCTTCGCAAGGACAGCCTTCGCAGGGCCGACCGACCGAGCAGCCGCCGCAGGAGCCGCAGAATCCGACCGAGCAGAAGCTGAAGTCCGCGCAGCAGCGGATGGAGGCCGCGAAGAAGAAGCTCGAGGAAGCGGAGCGGAAAGCGGCCATCGAAAAACAGAATGAAGCGATCCGCGAACTCCGCGCGGCGAAGGCGGAACTGGAAAAGATTCTGCAGCAGTTGCGCGAAGAAGAAATGCAGCGCACGATGGCGCTCCTGGAACAGCGCTTCCGCAAGATGCTGGCCGCGCAGATCAATATCTTCGAGGCGACCGAGCGGCTCGATAGCGTGCCTACCGCCGATCGCACGCGGAACGACGAGATCGAGGCGGGGCGACAAAGCCGCCTCGAAATGGAACTGGCCGACGAAGCGCGGAAGGCGCTCGAACTTTTGCGTCAGGATGGCACCGCCGTGGCGTTTCCGGAGGCCGTGCGGCAATTGATCGAGGACATGGACCAAACCGCCGCGTGGCTCGGCGAGGCCAAAGTCGGCGAGTTGACCCAGGCGCTGGAGCAGGACATTATCGCTTCGCTGGGAGAGATGATCGCCGCGCTGGAGAAGGCGCAGAAGGAGCTGGAGGAAGAGAACAAGGAAAAGAAGCCGCAACCGCCCGGCGACGGAGGCGAACCAGGCGAGCCGCCGTTAGTCGACAACCTGGCGGAATTGAAGATGATCCGCTCGCTGCAAATGTGGGTCAACAAGCGGACGCAACTATATCGGTTGAAACTGGAAGGGGAACCAACGCCTGCGGAACTGGCGGATTTACAGGACGGACTGCAGAAGTTGTCGGGGCGGCAAGATCGCATTTTCCGTACCACGCGCGACATCGCGGAGGGGAAAAACAAGTGACCACGCATCTCACACGATGGTTGATGGCGCTCGTCGTCTCGGCAGGTTTCGCCCGCACATCGTACGCGGAAAATGACGCGGCGCTTGCGGCGCCGCGCAATCTCCGCGCGGCGACGCCCGAGGAAGTACAGAATGAATTGACCGCCTGGCTCGCCGCGCGCGGCGCAACGCCCGAACGGCAATCGGAAATTCTGGAACGTTGGAACGCGCCCGAGGCGGCCGCGAGCGACACGCTCGATTTGCTGGCCAAATCCATGGCGCTGTCGGATGAGCGCATCGCGCCGCTCCGCGCGGCGTTGCAATCGCCGGACGGCACGCTGCATCTGCCGGACACAGCCTGGCTGGCCGCCGAGGAGACGCCGGCGTTCGAGCGCAACAATTTGCGGCTATGGTACGGGCGCTGGCTGGCACAGCACGAGTTGTACGACGAGGCCGCGGCGATGCTCACCGACTTGGATCCCGCGGCGGTGATCGATCCCGCGACGCTGCTGGTGTATCAAGGAGTCGTCCACCAACGGTTGCTGGCCAAGGAGCCGGGTTTGAAGGCGATCGACGCGCTGCTGGACCGCGTGGAATCACCGCCCAAACGTTACGAGGAACTCGGCAAGATGCTGCGTGCCGATCTCAAGGCGCTCGAAGACGAATCGCTCGATCACATTGCCCGGCGGATGGAGAATATCGAACGCCACCTCGGCCTGGGGCGCGCCGATCAGAAGGTCCGCGATATCGAGGATGGCGTGATCGCGTCGCTCGACAAGATGATTAAGGAACTCGAAGACCAGCAGAATAATTCGCCCGGCGACGGCGACGGGACGCCCAGCGGCGAAGGCAACGGTCCCGGCGGGAAGAAGCCGGGCAAGGCGAATGGCATCAAGCCGGGGGGCGCGCCAGCGGATCAGAGCACTCCGGCCGGCGGGCGCGGGGCTGGGGAAGTCGATCCGAAAAAACTCGGCGACGAAGACGGCTGGGGGAACCTGCCGCCCAAGGCGCGCGAGGAAGCGATGCAGCAAATTGGCCAGGATTTCCCTGCGCACTACCGCGACGTGATTGAGCAATACTTCAGGAAGCTGGCGGACGAGGGGCGGGAGAATTGATGGGGGGAGTAGAAAAGGAGAAGAGAAGAAAAGAAGTTGTTGTGGCACGGTCTCCTGACCGTGCCACCGGTTTGACCGCAGGTCTCCCGTACCGTGGCACGGTCAGGAGACCTTGCCACAACTGAGCGCCACAACCGAGTCTGCGACTGCTGCGTACTTTGTAGAGAGAATTGCGACTTATGCAATTGTTGTTGCCACTGCTGTTGATCGCCGTTCTGCCTGCGGTGGAATTGCGCACCTTGGAGGGGGAGAACGTCGTGGGCGAATTAGAAGCCTGTGACGCCGCCGCGGTGCGCATCAAGGGCGCCGAGGGAAGTCGCGAATTCGCCGCCGAGGAAGTTTGGGAGATCGCTCCGGTGGAAGCGGCGGGCGCGGCGAAGAATCCTGACGCGAAACTCTCCGTCGAGTTGACCGACAGTTCGCTGCTCTGGGCGACTGATTTTCGCGTGGAGAACGGCGCTGCCCAGGTAAAGCTCGGCAACGGCGAGACGGTCGCCGCGCCGACCGGCGGCGTCGCCAACGTGAAGTTCGACGTGCCCACGGACCTCGAAGCGCAATGGCAAGAGATTCTGAAAAAGAAGGTGGCCGGCGATCTCGTCGTCGTGCAGCGCGACGGCGCACTCGACTATCTCGAAGGGGTGCTGGGCGACACCGACCAGGATGGTACGTTTCAGTTCGCACTCGACGGCGACACATTGCCGGTGAAGCGGAAACGTCTGGCGGGTATTAGCTACTTTCACAAAGCCGCGGGCGAGGCGCCGCCAGCGGTGGCCGCCGTGATGGATGCCGCGGGCAACCGCTACGCTGCCGCCGAGTTGCAATTCGCCGATGGAAAGGTCACGGGCAAGACGGCCGCCGGCGCGAGCTGGAGCGTGCCGTTGGAGTCGCTGGCGAAGATCGATTTCTCACAGGGGCGCGTGGCCTTCTTGAGCGATCTGGCGCCGGTGCGGCAGGAATGGACCCCGTATGTCGGGGGCGTAAAATTGCCCCGATCGGTGGCGGCCTACTACGCGCCGAAGAGTAATCGAGGCTTCGAGGCGCAGGATTTGCGACTGGCCGGACAGCGATATACCAAGGGCCTGGCCCTCCATAGCCGCACGGAAGCGGTGTATCGGTTGGACGGCCAATACCGACGATTCCAGGCCTTGGCGGGGATCGACGATCGCACCGAGGGGCTCGGCGCGGTCCGGCTGGTGATTCGCGGCGACGATCGCCAGCTCTGGGAGGGGGAAATCGCCGCGGGGGACGCGCCCGTGCTGCTTAATCTGGCGACGGACAATGTACGCGCCTTAAGCATTCTCGTCGATTACGGCGCCGGGCAAGATACCGCCGATCACCTCAACCTTTGCGACGCCAAGGTGATTCGATGAAAATTGTCCGCCAGATTCAGGTATGCGCGCTTGCGCTCGTGGCAAGTCTTGGGATCTTTACGCCTGCTCGCGCCGCGGTCGATCCCGAGGTCGTGGCCGCCGAACGCGACCGCGTCGATGCCATGGCGAAAGCAACGGCCTCGTCGATCGCGATCTTTGCCGGCGGACAGGGGGGCGGCTCGGGCGTGATTATCTCGCGCGATGGCTACGCCCTGAGCAACTTTCACGTCACGAGCGCCGCCGGCGTCGCGATGAAGGCCGGCCTTTCCGACGGCGGTTATTACGACGCCGTGCTCGTGGGACTCGATCCGACCGGCGACGTGGCGCTGAGCAAGCTGCTGGGGCGGGACGACTTTCCCGCCGCGGAGTTGGGGGACAGCAACGAGGTGCGCCAAGGAGATTGGGTCTTCGCCATCGGCAATCCGTTCCTGCTGGCCACGAATTTGCAGCCATCGATCTCGTATGGAATCGTTTCCGGCGTGCATCGCTATCAGTATCCGTCGGGAACGATTCTCGAGTACGCCGACTGCATTCAAACCGACGCCGCGATCAATCCCGGCAACTCGGGCGGGCCGTTGTTCAACAGCCGCGGCGAACTGATCGGCATCAACGGCCGCGGATCGTTCGAGAAGCGCGGACGCGTCAACGTCGGCGTCGGTTATGCGATTTCGATCAACCAGATCAAGAACTTCCTCGGCTGCCTGAAGGCGGGGCGGATCGTCGATCACGCCACGCTGGGCGCCACGGTGACGCGCGGGGCGGATGGCGAAGTGGTCGTCGCCAATATCCTGGAAGACAGCGACGCATATCGCCAGGGGCTGCGTTACGGCGACGAGATCGTGCGCCTCGCGGACCGGCGCATTAACTCCGCCAATACGTTTAAGAACGTGCTCGGGACGCTACCGAAGGATTGGCGCGTGCCGCTGGTGTACCGCCACAACGACGTTGAAAAAACGGTCATGGTGCAACTCGCCGGTGCTCACCGGAGCGGCGAGTTGGACGAGGCCATTCAATCCGGCGGCGAAGAGAAGCCGATGCCGCGCCCGGATGCGCCCGATCAGCCTGCGCCACTTGAGAAGAAACAAACCGCGGCTGACAAACTGCCGGAAGCGGTGAAGCCGTTCTTTGAACAGAAGTCGGGGTACGCGAACTACCACTTCAATCGCGTGGAGCGCGACCGCGTTTGGAACGCGTTTCGGGGGCTCGGCGACTTCAGCGCCCTCACCGGCACCTGGACGTTGAAGGGGCATCTGCCCGAAGGCGGCGATGTGCAGTTTGAGCTGGGCGACGCCGCCTGCACGGGCAAGGTTCCGGCCGGCGACTTTGGCTTTCAACTCGACGAAGACTTGAGCCAGGCGCTCGATCCGCCCGGGAGCGGAGGATTGCTCGTCGCGATGTCGCTCTGGCGCCGGTTGCTCGTGAAGGGGCCGGCGCAATTCGGCGATGTTTCGTACCTGGGAACGTTGCCGCTCGACCGTTGGGGCGAGGAATACGACGTGCTCGTCGGCCTGCACGCCGGCGTCGAAGCCCGCTTTTACTTTTCGCGCGAGGGCTCGCAACTCGTGGCGATGGAGTTCTTCCCCAGCGACGACGCGGCGCCCTGCCGGTTGAAGTTCGCCGAGTTCGTGGAATCGAACGGCAATTATTGGCCGGGACTGGTGATCGTCAGCGTCGGGGAAACGCATTACGCCAATTTCAATCTCGACACGTTCGAGGCCAAGCGGGCTGGGGAGGACGGCACGTGAGATTTCTGCTCCGCGCGGCCTGCCTGACCGCGTTCCTCGCTTGCTGCGCGAATCACCCGCTCATCGCGGCTTCGTTGCCTGATGTGATCGAGGGCGTGCAGCCCAAGATCGCCAAGCTCTACGGCGCCGGCGGCGTGCGGGGGCTCGAAGCGTATCAGACCGGCATGCTGATTTCGCCCGCCGGTCACGTGTTGACTTCGTGGAGCGCGGCGTTGAGCGCGGACTCGGTGAACGTCGTCCTCGACAACGGTCGGCGCTACGAGGCGGTGTTCGCCGGCGGCGAACCGGTGTTGGGGATCGCCATTCTCAAGCCGCGCGAAGAGCTGACCGAGCTGCCGTATTTCGATCTGGAACAGGCTCGACCGGCCGGTGGCGGCACGCGGATTCTGGCGTTCAGCAATTGCTTCAGCGTGGCCGCTGGCGAAGAATCCGCCAGCGTGCAAAAGGGGGTCGTGCTGGCCGTGGTGCCGCTCAATGCGCGGCGCGGAGTGTTCGAGGCCCCTTACCGAGGCCCAGTCTATGTGCTGGACGCCGTGACGAGCAACCCGGGGGCGTCCGGCGGAGCGATCACCGACGACGATGGCAACCTCGTCGCGATGATCGGTCCCGAACTGCGCAACAAACTCAACGGCACGTGGCTGAATTACGCACTCCCGATCGACGAACTGCGCGCGGCCGCGATGCGGATTCTCTCCGGCGAATCGGCCCCCGCGGCGCCCAGCGCAGGCGAAGTTGCGAACGTCAGCAAGGCGGCCAATCTCCAGGCCCTGGGATTGACGCTTCTGCCGGCGGTGTTGAGTCGGACGCCGACTTATATTGACGTCGTCGCGGAGGACTCGCCCGCCGCCAAAGCGGGACTGCACGCGGATGACTTGATTTTGTACGTCGACGGAAGGTTGGTGAATTCGCAGGCCGCGCTGGAAGAAGAGTTGACCCGGCACGAGGCCGATCAGCCGCTGAAGATCGGCGTGTTGCGCCGCGGCGACGTGCTGGAAGTGACGATCGTTCCAACACCGTAAAGGATCGAACACGGGGGCGCTTTCATCGTGCATCGCGTAATCGCACAATTCGCCATGGCGCTCGTGCTGCTCGCAGCAGCAAACGCATTTGCGCAAGTCGACGACTTAGCCGCGCGCGAAGAACTCGCCCTGCGTGAGGCCGTGGAACGCGTCGCGCCGAGCGTCGTGAAGATCGAGGCGATCGGCGGCGTGGAACGCGTTGGCGACGTGCTGCTCGGGGACGGACCGACCACGGGGCTGATTGTCGCCGAGGACGGTTACATCGTTTCCAGCGCGTTTAACTTCGCGCAGGAGCCGATCTCGATTCTGGTGACCTTGGCCGACGGCGTGCGCACGCCGGCCACGCTCGTGGCCACCGACAAGAGCCGCATGCTGGTGCTGCTCAAAGTTGAATCCGCTTCGCCTCTGCCGGTTCCAGAAGCCGCGCCGGTCGCCGAACTGCGCCCCGGACAATGGGCGATCGCCGTGGGCAAGACGTTTGAGACATCGCTGCCGCAATACTCGATCGGCATCATCAGCGCGCTCGATCGCATCTGGGGGAAGGCGATTCAAACCGACGCCAAGGTTTCGCCCAACAACTACGGCGGACCGCTCGTCGATATCCACGGCCGCGTGATCGGCGTGCTGGCGCCGCTGTCGCCGGATGCGCCGGGCGAGGCCGCGGGGGTCGAATGGTACGACTCGGGGATCGGTTTTGCGGTGCCGCTTGAGCAGGTGTTTCGCACGTTGCCGCGGTGGCGCGAAGGGGCCAACCTCGTTCCGGGCGTCATGGGCGTAAGTTTGAAGTCGAAAGATCTCTACGGCGAAAAGCCGGAAATCGCCGTCTGCCGTTCCGATTCGCCGGCCTACAAAGCGGGACTGCGAGTGGGCGATCGCATCACGGCCATCGACGGCCGCCCGGTACATTCGCAATCGCAAATGAAACACGCGGTGAGCCCGAAGTACGCCGGCGAGACGCTGCGCATCAAAGTGGCGCGCGGCGACGCGGAATTTGAGCGCGAGCTTCAACTCATCGAGAAACTGGAGCCGTACCGCCACGCGTTCCTGGGCATCTTGCCCTCGCGCGAGCCGGGCGCGGTGAACGTCACAGTGCGCTACGTATATCCCGAAAGTCCCGCGGCCAAGGCGGGGATGCAGGCCGGCGATGTGATCGCGATGGTCGACGGCGCGGCGATCGGGAGCGTCGACGCCTTGCGCGAGCGGCTCAATGGCCTCGCGCCGGGGCAAGCCGTGCGCATCGATTTCCGCCGCGGCGAGGAGTCGCTCTATCCCAACGTGACGCTCGGTTCGCTTCCGGAAGCGGTGCCGGACGCACTGCCGCCGGGTTGGAATGCGAGCGGAGCGGCCGTCGGAGAACGCCCGCCGGTCGGAATCTTCACGCTGGAATTGCCGGAGTATCCGAACAAGTCGCTCGTGTATGTGCCGGCCGACTACGACCCGACGCGCTCGTACGGATTGCTCGTCTACCTGCACCCAGCCGGCGGTGAAGAGGACGCGCAAGTCCTGGAACGCTGGAGCAAGCTGTGCGATCGGGAGGGGCTGATTCTGCTCGCGCCGAAGTCGATCGACCCGAAGCGGTGGCAACCGGAGGAGTTCGCGTATCTGCGTCGCGCCGTGGAGCACGTTGCTGCGCAATACACGGTTGATCGCCAGCGGATCGTCGCCGTGGGTCGCGAGGCCGGCGGGAGCGCGGCGTATCTGCTCGGTTTCCAACATCGCGATCTGTTCCGCGGCGTCGCGGCGCTCGACGGCGCCTTCACGGCGCGGCCGACCGAAAACGATCCCGCGGAACGTCTGGCGTTTTTCGTCGCTTTCAGCAAGTCCTCGGCGCACGCGGGAATTTCGACGCGGGCCGTTGAATTGCTGCGGGGATTGAACTATCCGGTGACGCTGCACGACCTAGGCGACAAGCCGCGCGAGCTCGAAGAAGCCGAGTTGAGCGAGCTGGGGCGGTGGATCGATAGCCTCGACAAGCTGTAGGCGGTACGCTTTCGGGATGCGACGTCATCTTCTCGGCGCGATTGCCCTCGTTTCACTGCTGCTCGGCGCGGCGTTGCAACTCACCGGCGACGGGTCCGCGCGGCTGGAATGGGCCAGCGCTAGCCTGCGCATCGGCGCGGTGCTGGGGGCGGTCTGGCTGGCGCTGCCGGAGTTGCGGCGTCCGGGAAACCGTTGGCTAGCCGCGGCCGTTCTCGCGGCGTTTATCGTGCTCGCCGTGCGACCTAGACTTTTCTGGTTCGCCGGCATCCTGGCGGTCGTGGCCTTTGTGCTCCGTCCCCGTCCTCCGCGGCCGCGAACTACGACACGGTCACGGGACGCCGCCGCTCAACCGGTTCGCTGAAATGGCTCGATTTGACTTACGCACCGCGATCGCACTCTTCACGCTCCTCTGGTGCGTCCCGGCATTCACGCGCGCCGACGAGCTGGCGGCGAACGCGACGATCGAGGCTGAGCATGGGCTGGTCGTTTCCGCGCAGCGCGACGCCAGCGCGATCGGCGTCGACGCGCTGAAACGCGGCGGGACGGCGGTCGACGCCGCGGTGGCGACGGCCTTTGCGCTGGCCGTGACGCATCCCGAGGCAGGCAATATCGGCGGCGGGGGATTCATGCTGATTTTCCCGGGGGACGGTCGGCCGCCGGTGTGCATCGATTATCGCGAGACCGCGCCGGCGGCTTCGACCGAGCGGATGTTCGCGCCGGACGATGGGCGCTTCACGTGCAAGATGGTCGGCGTGCCGGGTACCGTGCGGGGGCTGGAACTGGCGCACCGCGAGTTCGGCAAATTGCCATGGCGCGAGCTGGTGATGCCGAGCGCGGAGCTGGCCGAGCAAGGCTTCGTGGTAGACCCTTATCTCGCCGAGTCGCTGAACGAGTTGATCAAAGAGTCGAGCGAGTTTCCCGAGTTGCTACGGGTGTATGGAAAGGATGGCGGAAAGAGTCCATGGGCCACGGGAGATCGGCTCGTGTTGCCGGAGCTGGCTAAGACGCTACGGGCGATCGCGGAACAAGGCCCGAATGCGTTTTACACAGGGGCGATCGCCGATCAACTGGTGGCTGAAATGCAGGCCGGCAAGGGACTCATCACGCGCGACGATCTGGCGGCCTACCAGGCGAAGCGGCGCGAGCCGATCCATGGGACGTATCGCGGCTACGATATCTACGGCCCGCCGCCCCCGAGTTCCGGCGGGGTCTGCCTCGTCGAAATGTTGAACATCCTGGAACCCTTGGAGCTGCGCCGTCACGGCAGGAATTCGTCCGAGGCGATGCACTTCACCATCGAGGCGATGAAGCGGGCGTATTGCGATCGCGCGCGCTACTTAGGCGACCCGGATTTCAACGAGATTCCCGCGCACGTGACCGAGAAAACGTACGCGCAGGAATTGTCGGCCAAGATTGCGCCCTGGAGCGCGACGCCGAGCGATCAACTCGCGCCGGAGATTGCGCTCTCCCCGGAGGGGAATCACACGACGCATTTTTCCGTGCTTGACGAGCACGGAATGGCGGTCGCCAACACGTATACGCTGGAAGAAAGCTACGGCGCGAGAATCGTCGTGCGCGGCGCCGGCTTCCTGCTCAATAATGAGATGGGGGACTTCAACTGGCAGCCGGGACGGCATGATCGGCACCGCGGCGAACGTGATCGCGCCGGGCAAACGCATGCTCAGCTCGCAGTGCCCCGTGGTTGTCGCGCGCGACGGTCGCGCGGTACTCGTGACGGGGAGCCCCGGCGGGCGGACGATCATCAACACGGTGCTGCACGTCGTGCTCGGCGTGCTGGAGTACGAGCTGGGCGTGCGCGAAGCGGTCGATGCGCCGCGCTATCACCACCAATGGCTTCCGGATGCGGCCACGTTCGAGCGGAACGCCGACGCCGGTTACCGCGCGGCGATTCAACGCCTGAAGCTGATGGGGCACAAGGCAAAGCTGACCGACGTGCAGGGGTCGGCGCACAGCATTCGGATCGATCCGGTGACGGGGAAGAAAACCGGCGCGGCGGACGTGCGGCGGACCGGGGCAGCCGAAGGGTATTGAGGGGGAAGTGCAGAGTGATGAAATCAGTTATCGAACGGAACTCATCACTCCGCGTTCATCACTTCTTTCCCCGCGCGGCTAAGATTGCCTTCACCAGTTCTTCCGGCACTGGCTGCTTTTCGCAGTCTTCTTCCGCGCAGACGGCTTTGCCGAGGCAGATCGCTTGCTGATACGTCTTGAGATAGGCGACGCAAGGAGGGCAGCAGGCGAGATGTTTCTCGAACACGGCGCGCTGGTCGGTCGGCAACTCGCCGTCGCAGTAGGCCATCAGGAATTCGACGAGTTCGCGGCACGTGATCACAGCGACGCTCCGCGAAAATGAGGATCGAGGAGCTCGCGCAGGGCCATGCGGGCCCGGTGGAGTCGGGTTTTAACGGCGTTGGAGGTCATGCCCAGCAGTTCCGCGGTCTCTTCGGTGTCTTTTCCTTCGATGTCTCGCAGCAGCAGAACGATACGATAATTCTCCGGCAGATTTTCGATGGAACGCCGCACGATATCCCGGGTTTCCTTGCGTTCCAGGGCCCCGAGCCCCTCGTCGCGCCAGCCGGAGGCCGGGTGGGTCGGGTGGCCGTCATCCTTGAATTGCGGCAGCAGATCGTCGGCCGATTGCTCGTTCGGGCGGGACTTCCGCGAGCGGAGTTTCATCAAGGCCGCGTTCACGGCGATGCGGTGGAGCCAGGTTCCCAAGCGCGATTGCCCCTCGAAGCGGTCGAGGGCCTTGAAGGCCGACAGGAAGGCCTCCTGGACCGCGTCCTGGGCGTCTTCCTCGTTGGCCAGAAACCGCCGCGTCACCGCCAGCATGCGGCCGCCGTACTCGCGGACGACATGTTCAAAAGCGGCGGCGTCACCGGCCTGGAGCGACGCCAGCAACGCCGCTTCCTCGTCGGGCAGGCCGCTTCCGTTCGATTGGATGTCCGCCGGAGCATCGGTCATAGATACCCGGCATTCTGACGGAGCCGGTGGGGAAACTCAACCGATGGGTCGCGCGACAGCCGGGTTGGCAGCGTGGCTTAGGCGCCGTCGCCGCGGGCGCGATCGAGGTAACCGGCGCTTGACTGGAAGTACTTGCGACGGCGTTTCGACATGGCCTCGCCGGCGCCCGATTGCTGCTCCTTGAGGTCGGCGAAATTCGCCTGGCAGTAGCGGCAGCCGACGACTTCGAGATGAAACTTGAGATGGTCCGCCTGGCCTTCCTCGAGCACGCCCAGGAGGTACCCGCCCAACTGTTCCCGCGAAGGACACGTCAACCTTGCCCGGCGCCAGACTTCGCCGAGGCTATGCAGCCCGGAATCGCGCCGCGCGTTGATTGCGGAGAGCCGGCCAAGAAGCGTCTTATCCTGGCGCAGCGCCAACTCCACGCCCGCCATTTCGGCCGGCGGCAACGCCTCGTCGAGATAGGCTTCGAGGTCGGTGTCAGTCATGAGGAGAGGAGAAAAGGAGAAGAGAAGAAAAGGAGAAAAGAAGAGGGGCGGTGTTCCGTTTTCAGTGTTCAGTGCGGGAGATGAAGCGTAATCCTGGATGAAGCGTTGGCTCGTGAGCTTCTTTTCTTCTTTTCTCCTATTCTTCTTTTCTCGCCCCTACTCTGCTAACTCCGGAAACACGTCCACGCTTAATCCCTGCTTCCGAATATTTGCCCTGATTTTTGCGATGAAGTCGAATTTGTGGTTGGCTACCGTTTGTTCGGAGAGGTTGAGTTTCGTAGCGGCTTCTTTGTTGGGGAGACCGCGGACGAAGAGGAGTTCCGCGCATTTGATTTTCTCCCAGTCGCCGCGCTGCTTCCAGTAGTGGAGTTGCTCGCGGAGCGCCTGGGCGACGGCGCCTTCTTCAAGGTGTTTGCGCTCGCCGCTGCGCATGATGCTGCTGGCGGGGCGATCCTTTCCGGGGAGATCCCAGTCGGTCTGGCTCGCCGCGCCGGTGGCCAGCGGGAGCGTCGGACGACGGCCCTCGCGGCGCAGCAGATCCGTCAACTTATGGGCGGCGATCGAGAAGAGGTAACTTTCCAGCGGGCGCGATTGATCGTAATTCGGCAGGCTGCTCAGGAAACCGATGAAGGTCTCCTGCACGACGTCTTCGCTCGCCGCGCGGTCGCGCAGGCGGCTTTCGACGAAGGCCAGCAGACGCCCCTCGAACCGCGCAATCAACTCCTCCCAGGCCGCGGCCTCCCGCGCCCGAATCCGACGAACTAATACGGCGTCGATTTCTTTGGAGGAGGACAAAGGGGAGCGGGTGGCGATTGTTTGATTGTCAAAAACACGATTGGTTGGAAAGTGCAGAGTGCAGAGTGATGTCAAACGCTCAGCACTCACCACTCATCACTTCCACTACGCCCACATCACTACCCGTTCCGCCACTAGCGCGGCGGCTGCCGCGGCGGCGCTGAGGCCGGTCAGGCCGGCGGCGAGGCGGAGGCGGCCTGTGTAGTAGCCTTGCGTGGCGGTGTCGAGCTTCAGGTAACCATACAGCGTTCCGAGCAGCGCCAACAGCAGGCCGCCGCCGAGACCGATGGCGCCGATGCGGTGCTCGACGACGGATGCCTCGTAGCGAGCTTGCAGGTCGTCGCGTGTGGCGCGGTCGACCTGGATGAGCACGTGTAACGTATACATCGGTTCGCCGAAGGAATGCTCCTCCGCGGGATGCGTTTCCAACCAGCGATCGGCCAGCACGCCGTGATCTACCGCATAGCCCGGCGGGAGCTTGATGACCGACGCGGCGTTGCCCGGCAACGACTCCCGCATGAAGTCGCGGAGGGCCTCGTCGACTTGGCGCGGCAGTTCCGCTTGAATTTCATCCAGCGAGCTGTATTTGCCGACCTTGATGACTTTTCGCAGCAGCATGTCGCGCGTCGGGAGCGCGACTTCATCGACCCAGGCCGGGCGCGACACGGCGGCCGCAGGCGCAACTGGAGTGGCTGGCGCCGGCGCTTCAGCTTCTGGCGGCGAAGCGGACGACTCCTGGCCGTTCTCCGGACCGACGAACTCGCTGTCACTCGTCACCTCAGGGGCCGGCGGAGCCGGGTGCATCGGCTGGACGGGAGGATAGTCCCAGGCCTGAGCTGGCACGGCTTCCAACGGTTGGGTCACAAATTCGGGCGCGCCATCGCCTTGGCGTGCGAAGAAATCCTCGTGCCTCGCTTCGAACATCGCCTGGCTGTGTTGAATCGCCGCCGAACGCCGCATCTGGTACATCGGCACCAGCAAGCCCATCAGGAAGAGGCCGCAGAGCGCCAGCGTGATCATCACCAGGAGTAGCGCCGGCCCCACCAAGCGCCGGAACTGAACAGGCAAAGCCCCCATTGATAAGCTCCTTGCGACCGGCCGCCGTCTGCGGAACTTGGCCGCAAAACCAACTGCCGGGCAGCGCGGCGGCCGGTTAATTTTCACTACTTATCTGTGCATTTTAGAACAAACAA
>CAZUBB010000079.1:8438-18347 GCA_964618485.1 uncultured Pirellulales bacterium | reverse complement strand
AATCAACCGCTGTTGATCTCGCCGATCTCGATCCCCAGCGGTTGATTCGGCTTGAGCGGTCCGCGCGAAACTTGCAGCGCTCAAGCCGAATCAACCGCTGGGGATCGAGATCGGCGAGATCAACTTCCAGCCGGAAGCGGTCAACGCGGCGACGACCGAGTTCATTTGGAATCTCGGCAAGGCGGTGACGATCGTGTTCGTCGTGCTGTTCCTCGCGATGGGGCGCAAGACCGGCATCATCATCGGCATCGTGCTGTTCCTGACGATCATGGCCACGTTCATGGTCATGTATCTCAAGGGCGATCTGCTCATGGAGCGGATCTCGCTGGGCGCGTTGATCATCGCGCTCTGTATGCTGACCGATAACGCCATTATCGTCATTGAAGGGATCAAGGTCGGTATCGAGTCGGGCCGCGACCGCTTGGAGACCGTGCGCGAGACCGTGGCGCAGAATCAATGGCCGCTCTTCGGCGCCACGGCGATCGGCATCATCGCCTTCGCCGCGATCGGCCTCTCGGAAGATAGCACCGGCGAGTACTGCAATTCGCTGTTCTGGGTTATTTTGATTTCGCTCACGCTCAGTTGGTTCTCGTCGGTCACCATCACGCCGCTGCTCAGTTATCTGATGTTCAAGCCGAGCGTCGCCAAAGAGGGCGATGCCTCCTCGGAGAAGAACTCCGGCGCTTACGATTCCTTGCCGTTCCGCATCTACCGCCAGATGCTCGCCACGGCGCTCCGTCGCCGTTGGCTCGTCGTGGGCGGCTGCGCCGTCTTCTTCGTGTTGTCGCTGTACGGCTTCACGCGCATCGATCAAAGCTTTTTCCCGCCCGCCACGCGGCCGCAGTTCATGGTCGACGTGTTCCTGCCCGCCGGCACGCACATCCGCGAGACGGAGGCCTTCGCCAGCGAGGTGCAGCAATTCGTGCAGAAGCAACCCGGTGTCACGCACGTGACCTCGTTCATCGGCGGCGGCGGTCTGCGATTCCTGCTCGTCTATTCGCCGGAACGGGAAAATCGCGCTTTCGTACAATTTCTCATCGATGTCGATGACGAAAAGAAGATGGACGGCCTCATCGATTTGATTCAGACGCGTCTCGACAAGGATTATCCGAACGCCAACGCCGTGGCGAAGAAATTCCTGCTCGGCCCCGGCGAAGGGGGAAGAGTCCAGGCCCGTTTCCGCGGCCCCGATCCCGACAAACTGCGGCAACTCGCCGATCAGGCCCGCCAGGTTCTCGAAGACAGCGCCAACGCCGTCTGTGTCCGCAGCGACTGGCGCGAACCGGTGCAGGTAATCCGCCCCGAACTGCTCGAAATGCAGGCTCGCCGTAATGGCATTACGCGCGTGGAAGTCGCCCGCGCGCTTGAAACGAGCTTCGAAGGACGCGCCGTCGGTTTCTATCGCGAACCCGGCACCGCGGCGACCGGGCTCTTCCCGCAGGAAACGCGGCTGCTGCCGATCATCGCCCGGCCGCCGCTCGGCGAGCGCGAAGACATCGCTGCGGTAAACAGCCTGCAGATCTGGAGCCCCGTTGCGCAGCGGATGATCCCCATGAGCCAGGTGGCGTCGCGCCCCAGCATCGTTTGGGAATCCCCCGTGGTGATGCGCCGCGATCGCGTTCCCACGGTGACCGTGCACGCCGATCCGCGCATTGGGCTGCCCAGTCAACTGTTCGGCCGGGTGCGCGAGTCGATTGAAGCGGTCGAACTCCCGCCCGGTTACACGCTGGAATGGGGCGGAGAATACGAGGGCTCGCGCGACGCCCGCGCCGCGCTGGCCAAGCCGCTGCCATACGTGCTGGCGATTATGATGTTCATCGTCGTCTGCCTGTTCAACTCGATCCGCACCACGGCGCTGATCTGGATCGTGATGCCAATGGCCATCATCGGCGTCGTGCTCGGTTTGTTGCTTACCGGGTTCTCGTTCGGCTTCATGGCACTCTTGGGGGTGATCGCGCTGGGTGGCGAATTGATCAAGAATCAGATCGTCGTGCTCAGTAAGATCATCTCCGAGATCGACAAGGGAAAAACCCCGTACCAGGCGATTATCGACGGCGGCACCAGCAAGATGCGCCCGGTCTGCATGGTCGTCCTGACGACCGTGTTGGGATCGATCCCGCTGTTGAAGGATCCCTTCTTCGGCGCCATGGCGGTCTGCATCATGTTCGGCCTCACGTTCGCCGCAATTCTGTCGCTCTTCGTCACGCCGGTGCTCTACGCGATGTTTTTCAACATCCAGGAGCCCGCGGCGGAGAAGTCCAGCGCGTAGCGGCATAACAGAATCAGCCCCGCAGGGGCGAAAGACAATAGCCAGGGGTGCGAACCCCCAAGAAAGCGGCGCGTGAAGAATCCCGCAAGCCCCAACGGGGCGACACAACCGCCCGAAGCAGGTTTGTGTCGCCCCGTTGGGGCTTCAATCGTAAGGTCGATCACGGCCCCAGAGGTTGGCGCCCCTGGCTATTGTCTTCCGCCCCTGCGGGGCTGCACTGTGCGTACCATCGGTGAGCGCGCATACTCACGCCCAGCGGCGCAATGTTCGACGCAGCATTACGCACCACTCGATTTCCATTACGACGGCCGCGCATGAGCACTCCCTCCGCGAACGATAAACACGGCGCAACGTACGTCTCGACCGGGCACCTCCCGCCGGCCGATCGCGTGCGGCAATTGGTCGTCGAAGCGTACGAATACGCGCGCACCAACCGCGACGGCCATAATTCGCAGGTCTATCCGGCGCTGGCCCGCGTCCCGTCCGATCTTTTCGGCGTTTGCGTCGCGGGGACAAACGGCGACGTCTTCGCCGCGGGCGACGCCGAGCACGAATTCGCAATCATGAGCGTTTCGAAGCCGTTCATCTTTGCGCTGGTCTGCGAGCTGCTGGGCCCCGATGTGGTGCGGGATAAGATCGGCGCGAATGCCACCGGGTTGCCGTTCAATTCGCTCGCCGCCATCGAACAAGGCCCGGGCGGACGCACCAATCCGATGGTGAACTCCGGCGCCATCGCCACCACGAGCCTGGTCCCCGGCGCGACGCTGGAAGACAAGTGGCGCTTCATCCACGAGGGCTTGAATCGCTTCGCAGGGCGCACGCTGGCGATGAATGACGAGGTCTGCGAATCAGCCGCCAAGACGAACTTTCGCAACCAGAGCATCGCGCGGCTCCTGCAAAGTTTCGGCCGCGTCTACCTCGATCCCGCCGACGCCACGGAACTTTACACGCGACAATGCTCGCTCAACGTTTCCGCCCGCGACCTGGCGATCATGGGCGCCACGTTGGCCGACGGCGGGGTAAATCCCCTTACCGGCGAGCGGATTATCGACCCCACGATCTGCCACTACACGCTCGCGGTCATGACCACCGCAGGGCTGTACGAAACGGCGGGCGATTGGCTCTACGACATCGGCCTGCCGGGCAAGAGCGGCATCGGCGGCGGCATCGTCGCGGTCTCTCCGGGAAAAGGGGGCCTCGGCACGTTCGCCCCGCCGCTCGACGCGGCCGGCAATAGCGTCAAGGGGCAACTGGTTTCCAAGTATCTGTCGCAGCGGCTCGGAATGGACCTATTCGTCTCCGCGCCGACAATCCCCGCCAGCAAGTAAAATCTGGTAAGTCAGATAGGTTTTACTGGATGCGAAAACTTTAACGGCCGCGTGCGACTTTGACGATAAGGTTGACTGTGCCGCCAAATCCGGCGGCGCGGCGTTCCCAGCCCTCGTCGCATGGCGCCCACACTATGCACCTTACCAACGGTTTCAAGCCACTTTGGTCGGTCGCATTGCTAGCGACGTTGATTTGCACAGCGGCTAGGGGGCAAACGCTGGCGCGCAAGGGCCCTTCCTGGCTCTATCAGCCGGATAAGGCCGCCTCGGAAGAGTCCGACGACGCCGAAGTCGTCCTTGCCAACGACTTCCAGTCGCAAGAGGACACGCTTCCTGCTCCGACTGGCGAAGCTCCGCCGGGGTTGCAGCCACGCAGCGAGCAAGGCGCTCCAGGCGAGCCGGAATTCGAGTCGGACGACGTCCGTGAGTCGGACCCGTTGCCCGAGTACATCTACGATCCCGATCGGTACGATTCGTTCGCGTACGAGATCCACCAACTCGCCGACTACGCACCGCAAGGTTACGAAACGCGCGATTACCAGAGCGCTCCCGGCGATCCCGAGTTCACGCAGCTCACAGCGCCGGTCCGCGTCAGCCAGGAAGAACGCGACAAGTTCGTTGTCGGCGGCATCGTGCCGGGCTCGTTCTTGGCGCCGGGCACCAACACCAGCTTCCGCCTGCGGGGCTTCGTGCGACTGGCGGGGCTTTACGACCTCGATCCGATCGGCGTTCGCGACGCCTTCGTGACCAACTCGATTCCCGTCCCGCAGACGACGGGCCAGAACTTCAACATGAGCGCGCGGATCAGCCGTTTCGCGCTCGAGACGTGGACGCCGACGACCTGGTGCGATCGCACGATCCACACCTTCATCGAAGGGGACTTCTTCAACGGTCCCGATCAGGCGGTTGGCGGCGGCGGAAATGCGTTTCGGCTCCGCCACGCGTTCTTCGATGTCGGTTGGTTCCGCTTCGGGCAACAAAACTCCGTTTTCATGGACGGCACCAATTGGCCGAGCCTGGTCGACTTCCAAGGGCCGAACAGTTGGACCAACCAGCGGCAACCGCTCGCCCGGATGACCGTGCCGCTCTCCGACTACATCTACTGGGCATCCAGCATCGAACGCCCATTCTCGAACGTCAACACCAACGGCCTCGGCACGCAGGTGCAGGACGTGCCGGACTTCGCCACGCACTTGCGCCTGGAGCGCGATCGCGGGCACTTCCAGATTGCCGGTCTGTTTCGTTCGATCGGCTACGAACCGACCGGCGGCGTCACCACGCGCGAGGTCGGTTCAGGCCTCAGCGGCAACCTCGTGTTCCATCCCTGGGCCGTGTTAATGGGCACCAACCCCGTACGCGATGAAAACCCCTCGGGGCTGACGCGCAGCCGCATCCTGTTGCAATCCACCTGGGGCCAGGGGGTCGCGCGGTACATCAACGACCTCGCCGGACAGGCGCTCGACGGCCAGGTAAACCCCGTCACGGGCGAATTCAACACCGTACAGGTATCCGGTTACAACGCCAGCTATGAACACTGGTTCAACGAGAACTGGCTTACCAACGCCACCTATTCGCGCGTGCATGCCTCGAACAACCCCAATCAGCCGGCCGACACGTACGACACGGGCCAATACCTCGCCTACAGCATCTGGTGGATCCCGGTCGCGCGGATGTCCATCGGCGCCGAATGCCTGTGGGGCTCGCGAGAAAACATCAACGGCGAAATGGCGGAAGCGACCCGCGTCCACGGGCTGTTTCAGTATAACTTTTAGGAGAGGAGTAAGGATTTCGGAGTACGGAGCATGGAGTTAGGAGTTTGTTGTGGCATGGTCTCCCGACCATGCCACCGCTCCGACCGTAGGTCTCCACGTCCGCGCCGTGGCACGGTCAGGAGACCGTGCCACAACGATTTATTATGCTCCGTGCTTCGTACTCCGTTCTCCTAACTCCCCTCCCCACTGGCTTTTCCGCCGCGCACGTACGATAATCCGGGCCTCATGCCCAGGATCGTGCCCCACACCGTGACGAGTTCGCCATGAGCGTTGAGCTTGCGCTCGTCCTCGCATTGCTCATCGCCGCGATCGTGATGTTCGCGATCGATCGCCCGCGCATGGACGCCGTGGCGCTTCTGATGCTCACGCTGCTGCCGTTCGTCGGCATGGTGACCGGCAAGACGGTCGTCTCGATGAACGAGGCGCTGGCCGGATTCGCCGACGCGAACGTGGTGCTTATCGCGGCGCTCTTCGTGCTGGGCGATGGCCTCGTGCGGACCGGAGTCGCGCGCATGCTCGGCGATTGGCTCACCACCCGCGCTGCGGGGAACGACGCGCTGCTGCTCATTCTGCTGATGGTCGTCGTCTGCGGGCTCGGCGCCACGATGAGTTCCACGGCGGTCACCGCGATCTTCATCCCGGTCGCGCTCCGCATCGCCCGCAGCACCGGGACGGCGCCGAGCCGGCTGTTGATGCCGTTGAGTATGGCAGCGCTCATTTCCGGTATGACTACGCTCGTGGCCACGGCGCCGAACCTGGTCGTAAACGCGGAGCTGGAGCGGACCGGCGCTACCGGGTTTCGCTTTTTCAGCTTCACGCCGTTCGGTTTGCCGATTCTCGTGCTCGGCATCATCTACATGCTGTTCGCCCGCAAGTGGCTGGCGTCGAGTGGCGATACGAAGGGCGCAACAAGCGAACGCCCCAGCTTGGCCGATTGGATCGAGGAATATCATCTCGGCGGGCGTGAATATCGCGTCGGCGTGCGCGCCAGTTCTCCGCTCGTTGGCAAGACCTTGGACGAAATCCGGCTCGGCGACGTCGCCGGCGCGAGTCTCATCGCCGTGGAGCGCGACCGCACGTTGATTGCGCCGACGCTGCAATACCGATTTCAGGCCGGCGACATTCTGCTGGTCGATCTGATGACCGACCCCGAATTCGTGGAGCAATTGCTCGGGCGGTTTCACCTCGACATGCTGCCGCTTGTGGGCGCTTACTTCAGCGATCGCTCGCAAGAGATCGGCATGGCGGAGTTGATCGTTCCCGCACTTTCGGAGCTTGTAGGCAAGACGGCGGTCACGTCGAATTTGCGCGAACGCCTCGGTTTGACGCTCGTCGGTATCCGTCGCGGCTCGCGGGCGATTCAGGGTTCGTTACGCGACGAGGAGCTCAAGGTCGGCGACACCCTGTTGGTTATCGGTCCCTGGCAGGCGATCGAAAACGCGCGGGCGCAAGGGCGCGACCTGGTGGTATTGAGCTTGCCGGTCGAACTCGAAGACGTGCTCCCCGTTCCGGGACGCGCGATGCACGCCGTGGCCTGCCTGGCGCTGGTGATTGGTTTGATGGTCTTCGGCGTCGTGCCGAACGTTCAGGCGGCGCTAATCGGCTGCCTGCTGATGGGCCTTTGCGGTTGCGTCACGCTGAATAGCGGCTATCGCGCGATCGACTGGAAAACGATCGTCCTGATCGTCGGCATGCTCCCCTTCTCGCTGGCGTTGCAGCGGACCCGTGGCGTCGACCTGGCGGCCGACGCCCTGATGGCGGTCACCGCCGATTTGGGGCCTCGCGGCGTGCTGGCCGCGTTGTTCCTGATTACGTCGCTGCTCGGCATGTTCATTTCCAACACCGCGACCGCGGTGCTGATGGCCCCGGTGGCGCTGGCTGTGGCGGACGATCTCGGTTATTCCCCCTATCCGTTCGCGATGATCGTCGCGTTGGCCGCTTCTACGGCCTTTATGACCCCCGTTTCTTCGCCGGTGAACACCCTCGTCGTCACGCCGGGGAACTATACTTTCCGCGACTTCATCAAGATCGGCGTGCCGTTTTCCGTGATCGTTCTCATCGTGTCCGTGTTCCTGGTGCCGATTTTGCTGCCTCTTGCGCCGGCCGCGGCGCCACTTCAACCGTAGGAATGTCGCGATGGCCAATGCGTCCGCCGCCCCGAAGAACCTGATGCAACGCATCCTGGACGTGGTGGAAAAGGTGGGCAACCTCGTGCCCCATCCGGTCGTGATCTTTCTGACGCTGATTGCCATCGTCATCGTGCTGTCGGCCATTCTCCAACTAGCCGGCGCGAGCGTCACGCAAGAAGTGCTCGTTCCCGTCGATAGCAAGCTCGCCCCCGGCGCGGAGTTCGATCCCACGGAATATGACCGCGAACTCGCCTACGGTGAACTCGCGACGACCAGGGACGCCTATAAGATTGAAGAGCGTACGATCACGGCGCGGAGTCTGCTTTCGCTGGAAGGCATCCGCTTTATTTATTCCTCGCTGATTCCCAGTTTCATGGGCTTCACCGCCGTGGGGCTGATGATCGTCGCCATGGTCGGAGCGGGGGTCGCCGAGGAATCGGGCCTCGTGAAAGCCCTGATTCGCAAACTGGTCGTCGTCTCGCCCCCGTGGGCGCTGACCTACATTCTCAGTTTCGTGGGCATCCTCTCCAGCATCGCGGCCGACGCCGGGTATCTCGTGCTGATCCCGTTGGCAGGCATCGCGTTCATGAGCGTCGGGCGCCATCCGCTGGCGGGATTGGCGCTCGGGTTCGCGGCGGTCGCCGGCGCGTTCACCGTGAACATGCTCATCAAACCGCTCGACGCCGTGCTGGTCGAGTTCACCAACGACGCCATCGCGCTCGTCGATCCCACGATGTCGATCGGCCTCGCCTCGAACTTATGGTTTTCGATCGCCTCGGTGATCGTACTGACATTCGTCATCGCCTTCATCACGGAGCGACTCATCGAGCCGCGCCTCGGCAAGTATCAACCCGGCGACGCCGCGGACACGCCGACCGGAGACGAAGGTGCGGGGCTCTCGGCCGATGAATCGCGCGGCCTCCTCTGCGCCGGCTACGGGCTCCTCGGCGTCCTGGGCGTCTTCCTGCTCTTAACCCTGCCGTCCGGTGCGCCGCTGCGGAATCCCGACACCGGCGAGCTGATCGGCAACTCGCCGTTTATGAACGGGCTGATCGCAATGATCATGGTGCTGTTTCTCGTCACCGGCGCCGCGTACGGTTATGGCGCGAAGACCCTCGTCGGACTGACCAACATCATCAAGGCGATGGAAAAAGCGCTCAGTGGTCTCGGCAGCCTGGTGCTGTTGTTCCTTGTCTTGAGCCAGTTCATCGCCTATTTCAATTACACCAACATGGGCACGATTCTGGCCCTGTCGCTCTCCGGCGCGCTGAAGGCGGCCAACTTCCCGCCGCTGGTGCTGCTAATCGCCTTTATCATCGTCGTGGCGCTGATCGATCTGCTGATCACCGGCGCCATCGCCAAGTGGGCGCTCTTCGCTCCCATCTTCGTGCCGCTCTTGATGAATCTTGCCGTGGAGCCCGACGCGGTGCTGGCCGCCTACCGCATCGCCGACTCGCCGATGAACGCCATCACGCCTTTGAACGCGTACTTCGCACTGGTCGTCGGTTTCGCGCAGCGCTACGATAAGAACGCGGGCGTCGGCACCGTGGTCTCGTTGATGCTCCCCTACGTCGTGGTGCTGTTTATCGTCTGGACGCTGCTGTTCATCGTCTGGCAA
The DNA here is from genome assembly GCA_964618485.1 of uncultured Pirellulales bacterium. Classification (GTDB taxonomy): domain Bacteria; phylum Planctomycetota; class Planctomycetia; order Pirellulales; family JALHLM01; genus JALHLM01. The sequence continues at coordinate 9,231 of CAZUBB010000079.1, read as the reverse complement.
CAACTCGGCCTCCCCTGGGGCCTGTAGTCGCTACGCAGTCACAACAGCGGCATCGTCGGGAATGTTTCACCACGGAGGCACGGAGAGCACGGAGTTAGGAATGGAGGAATTCAGGTTTTGGAACTCGATTGCAACACTACCGACTTCCGAATTCTCATACTTCTCCGTGTCCTCCGTGCCTCTGTGGTGAATGGATTTCGATGAATGGACCCGAGCTTGTGTGAGAGCGGATTGGACTTGATCGATGACATTGCAAAGGCCACCCCACGGTCATTAAGGACTTCCATATGAGCGCAACGAAAATCCCCCTCGACACTAAGGCCGCCGAAGAGCTGCTGCTCCGGCTGCTCGCCATCGAAGGCGTTACCGGCGAAGAAAAGGCGATTGCCGCCGCAGTCGAAGAGGAGCTCAAGAAGGTCGGCGTTCCCGCCAGCGCCATCCGCTACGACACCGCGAACGAGCGCATCCCATTGCCGACGCAGACCGGCAATCTCTACGCCGACCTGCCGGGCACGCGTCCCGGTCCGCGGTTACTTTTCTCGACGCATCTCGACACGGTGCCGCTCTGCGCCGGCGCGAAGCCTCGCAAAGAAGGCGACAAGATCGTCGGCGACGGCACGACCGCGCTTGGCGGCGACAACCGCACCGGTTGTGCGGTATTGATCGCGCTTGCCGAGACGCTGCTCAAGCACAAGCTGCCGCACCCGCCGATCACGCTCCTGTTCACGGTTCGCGAAGAGAGCGGACTACACGGCGCGCGGGAATTACTTCCCGCCGATCTCAAAGGCGCCAC
>CAZUBB010000079.1:1312-8428 GCA_964618485.1 uncultured Pirellulales bacterium | reverse complement strand
ATGTGCTTTAACGTCGACAGCAAACTGCCGAACGAGCTCATCACCGGCGCCGTCGGTCAGGTGAACTGGGACGTCGAGATCAAAGGCAAGGCCGCGCACGCCGGCGTCGCCCCCGACAAGGGCATCTCCTCAACCCTGGTCGCGTCGCTCGCCATCGCCGAGGCGTTTCGCGGCGGCTGGTTCGGCAAAGTCGTGAAGTCGCACGGCCACGGCACGAGCAACCCCGGCATCTTCGAAGGCAAGCCCGGCAAGGCGGCCGGCGACGCCACGAACGTCGTCACCGACTTCGTGCACATCCGCGGCGAAGCCCGCAGCCCTGAAGAATCGTTCGCCGCCGAAATCGCCGAAGCGTATCGCGCCGCGTTCACCAAGGCGCAGAGCGAGGTCAAAGACGCCGACGGTCACACGGCCGAGGTCAAATTCACCGCCAAGAAGTCGTACCCACCCTTTAACGTTCCGGACGATTCCCCCGCCGTGAAGCACGCCAAGAAGGCAGTGGAGTCGCTCGGCATGACTCCCAAGACCGTGTTCAGCAATGGCGGCCTCGACGCTAACTGGCTCTTCCGCCACGGCGTACCGACGGTGACGATCGGCGCCGGCCAGTACGAGATCCACACCGTCAACGAATACGTTTTTCTCCCCGAATTCGACGAAGGCTGCCGCCTCGCGATTGCGCTGGCGACGCTTGAATCATAGAGCCGGGAAGCGCCGACGCCCGGAGGAAATCATTGTCCGCGCGCATCACGTTCAATCAAAACAAAACCTATCCAGGAATCCGCATGGATCGTCGTTCGAAGGTCTTTGGCGTCACACTCTGCCTCGTCGCGATGGCCGGATTCGTCGGCTGGCCGCTGTTCGAGTACCTCACCAACCGCGCCGTCAGCGAGGCAGTCGCCCAGCGCACGCGGCAACTCATCGAGAAAAACCCGCAGCTCGCCCCGGCTTTGGAAGTCGCCTTGCAAGACGGCAAGCTCACGTACCCCGAAGCGAAAGTCATCGTCGAAGCCGCTGGCGAGAAGCTGAACGAAGGGGAATAATGCCAGCGCGTACAACAAGAACCTTTAACCTTTGAGGAGCGTCGTGATGGCCACCTTAGTTGTGATCGGCTACGAGAACGAAGTCAAAGCGGAAGAAGTCCGCCTCGCCCTCGTCAAGATGCAGAAGGACTATTTGATCGACCTGGCCGACGCCGTCGTCGTCGTCCGCGACGAAAGCGGCAAGGTCAAGCTCCGCCAGCTCTACAACCTCACCGCGGCCGGCGCGCTCAACGGCGGCTTCTGGGGGAGCCTGGTCGGCCTGTTGTTCCTCAATCCGCTGTTCGGGCTCGCCATCGGCGCCAGCGCCGGCGCGATTTCCGGCGCGCTGTCGGACGTCGGCATCGACGACACGATGCTCAAGAAGCTCGCCGAAACGCTGAAGCCCGGCACCGCGGCGCTCTGCGTGCTCATCCGCCAGATGACGGCCGACAAGGTGCTGGAAGAGATCAAGCCGTTCGGCGGCACGGTCATCCAGAGCAACCTCTCGCACGAAGACGAATCGAAGCTCCGCGCCGCCCTGGAATCCGTCCAAAAGGCCGGCGTCACTGCCTAGAGCCAGAAGCGTCAGCGCCCGGAGTTACCGCGCGCTACGCAAAACAACCGCCGGGGCGCGAAGGACCTCTTCGCCCCCGGTTATTTTTTCCCACGCCGAAAATAGCGCCCCACGCGCCCCAACTGCAGGTTCCACGCGCCGAACTGTTCGGTCGCTTGCCGATAGAGCGCCGCCCCCATCAATGTGCCGAGCGCCAGCGACACGATCACGAAGAGCGCGGTCGCCATGCCGTCGATCCCCGCGTTTTGGTCGCTGAGCATCTTGGTGACGCTCAACAGACTCATCACGCCGGGCACCAGCAGCCAAAAGCCCGGCAGGAACGTGACCATAGCTGGCGGCCCGCGGAACTTGAGCTGCACGAGGTAACTCAGCGGCGTCACGGCCAGCATGCCGAAAAAGCCGCTGGCCTGTTTGTCAAGCAACACGGCGGTCGCCTGTTGCGTCGCGAAGGCTACAAACAGCACGAGCAGAATCCAGGGGAAAGATCCGCGCGGTGCGGAGAACTGCAAATACGTGCCGTAGCCGAACACGGCGACGCCCAGCCACGGCGCGAGCCAATCCCACCAGCTCGGCGCCGTAGCCGCCACTTCCGCCGCGTCGATCAGGTCCGCGTGGCCGTAACCGACCAAGGCCGCGCCGGCCGCCAGCCCAAAAGCCAGCAGCAGCAATTGCACGAATCCGGCCATCAGACGGCTCGAGCCGCTGACCATGTCGCCATAAGCCAGTTCCGTCATGCCGAGCGTCAGCATCGCCCCGGGCAGAAATTCCACGAGCGGCGGCACGAGCGCGTGCAGCGGCTCGATCGGCAATCCATAGCGCACCGCCATGAACACCATCGTGGAGACAATCCCCGCGGCGATCACCGGCAACGGCACCGCCAGCACCGGGCGATCGCGGTTCAGCGCCTTGAGCGCCCCGACGACCAGCCCGAGCACCGCCGCGGTGACGAGCAGATAGGGCGTGGGCATGAGAATCATCGCCACGCCGACCGACATGATGGTGTTGCCGATCACCACGCCCCACGCGCCGAAGCGCGCCGGCTGCTTGAAGATCGCCGTTAGTTGTTCGCGCCCTTGCCGGGGCGTGATGTCGCCGCGCTCGGCCCGATCGCGCAAGGCATAGACGTCAGCGATCTGATCGAGCCGCAAACTCTGCGTCGGACCTTCGGCGAGCGTGACGCGTTCCTGCGTACCGTCGAACAGGCTGATAAACACCGCCGTCGGAAACGCCACGACGCGCGACCGCCGCATCCCATACGCCGCGGCCGCCCTACGCAGCGCCAATTCCACCGTCGCCGTCTGCTCCCCACAGGCAATCAACGCCTGCGCCAAGCGAAACAAGAACTCCAGTAATTCCCCGCTATCCGTCGCGGTAGTCTCCGTCGGCTTCATGGGACAGGCTCCGGGCAGGCCTCAGGCTTCAGGGGTGTTGCTCCTCGCGAGCTATCTCCGTGCTCCGAACTCCGAACTCCTAGCTTCTGACTCCTGACTCCTGACTCCAGACTCCTCTCACCTGCCCTACCCCGGCCCAAACGGCAGCGCCAACCAATACCACGCCATAAACACGCCCACCCACGCGATCATCGTCCACAGCGTGTAGGGCAACATCAGCGCGACGAGCGTTCCCACTCCGGCGGTTTTGTCGTAGCGCTGCGCGAAGCCGACGACGAGCGCAAAGTGCGGCAACAGCGGATTGATCACATTCGGCGGCGAGTCGCTCACGCGGTACGCGGCCAGCACCGCCTCGGGCTCGATTCCCAACTTCATAAAGAGCGGCACAAAGATCGGCGCCATGATCGCCCACTTGGGGAGAATATTCGGCAGCGGAAAGCACAGCAGAAAACCGATCAAGATAAACGCCAACAGCAGCCACGTGCTCCCCAGGTCGGCGGTCTTGAGCAAATTGGCCAATTGAATCGCGACGATCGTCCCGATATTGCTGTAATTGAAATAGGCCACGAATTGGCTGATCACGAAGAAGAGAAACAGCAACTCGCCGAGATCGGAAAGGGTGCGCGTGATAGCGCCAATCACCGCGTCTGTCGTGTTCAACGTCCGCGCGCCAAAACCGTACGCAATGCCGGTCGCGAGGAACACGAGCATAATCAAGAACACCAGGCTGTTCATAAACGGCGAATCGCCGATCAACGCCCCGGTCTCCGGATTACGCAACGGCGCGCCGGCAGGCAACGCCAGGAGCAACAGCCCCACGCAAACCAATCCGCCGGCGATGAGCGCGAAGCGCAATCCACGCGTCTCGGCGGCGCTGAGTCCGCCTTGCGGATCTTCCTCCGGCGGAATCGCATACTTGCCGAGCCGTGGCTCGACGAGCCAATTCGTCACGGCCGTGCAGACGCCAATGAGCAGAATGCTCGACACGATGCCGAAGTAGAGATTCGCCGTCAAGTCGATCGACCGGCCGGGATCGACGAGGTGGATCGCGTCGTTGGTCATCTCGGCCAGAATGCCGTCGATCGGTTTCACAAAAAAGTTGACGCCGAACGCCGCCGCCACGCCCGAGAACGCCGCCGCCAGGCCCGCGTGTGGATGCCGCCCCAGGCTATGAAACGCCGCGGCCCCCAGAGGGATCAATACCAGGTAGCCCGCGTCCGAAGCGATGCTCGACATCACCCCCAGCGTGACGACGATCGCCGTCATCGCGCTCGGCGGCGCCACGGCCACGATCTTTTTGATGACCGTCGTGATCAACCCCGAGCGCTCGGCCAGGCCGATGCCAATCATCGCCACGACGATGATTCCGACCGGACCGAAGTTGATGAAATTCGGCACCACCGAGGTGAAGATAAATCGCACGCCGTCGGCGGCGATCAGGCTTCGCACCGAAGTGGTGACTTGTTCGAGCGCGTGCGTCTCCACATTGAGACGCTCATAGGTCACGCTCGCCCCGGCCATCTGCAGCGCCTGCGACGCGACGACGACGAACAGCATCAAACCAAGAAACAACACCGCGGGATGCGGCACCTGATTCCCAAACTTTTCCACCATGTCCAGCAGCCGCCCGCTCTTGGCGGCCGAGGACCCAGGGCTCGAACTCATCGGGGCGACGCTCCAGACAGCGATAGTGGGCGCGAAGGGCGGTTCCAAAGCAGAATTCAGCCCTGGAACCGCGGCGCATTGTAGTTGGAACCGCGCCACCGGCGAAACCCAAAAAGCGGCAACGGAGGGAAACGAGAATAAAGCCCCAACGGGGCGAAAGATAATAGCCAGGGGCGCCAGCCCCCGGAAAACGCGCCGCTGAAGCAATCAAGGCCCAACGGGGCGACACTTGCGCCGCCGTCATCAGCATTAGCGGGTGAACCCGTCTAAGTCGCGCACCAGATCCTCCCACAACCCCGGCGAAACATCCACGGGCATCGTCTCGCTCAATCGCAATAGGCACTCCTCCGGTGCCCGACCCTCAAGTGCCGCCATCGCACACGCCACGATCGCGGGCGATCGGCTCATTCCCGCACTGCAACATACGAGCGTCGGTCGAAAGTCTCGCATCAACTTCGAGACGATATCGACTGCCAGCCGCAAGTCTCGTTGCGAATTCTCGGCTCCATCGAGCAGTGGAATTCGGAAACTGACGAGCTCGTGCGTCAGGATCAGCGGCGTTTCCTCCATCGCCAATTGAACCACAACTTCAATTCCTGCTCGCAAGATTGCTGCCAAATCACGGCCGTCGCCGCTGTGACCGATCCAGAGCCGGTAGTTGTGAATGTTGTGCATTCATAGCCCTTGCTGGCAAGGAATTCGTTGCATTCAACGAGCAACGCCAAACGCATAGCAATCTGGAGAAGTCGCAACCTGCCAAGAGTTGCCTGGATCCAGCTTAGCCGAATTCCGTGTCTGATCGATTCGAAATGAGATGCTCTTCTTTGAACGAAGACGCAGGTATTAGGCAGGCATGGCGAAAACCTATTCGCATCGCCACACCTGTGCCAGAATTCGCGGAACTCCTCCCGCCCCCGGCGCGTCCAATTGGTCTCTTCGAGCGGGCCGGGCACGGGGCCCTCTCCAGCGGGTGGCGATCCGCTAAGCGCCAGGTACACTGGCGGGATCGCGCATGCTGCGGCCGCGCCCGGGCCGTTGTGGATTCATCGATGCAACATCTTGAGGTGACAACGTGAGGAGATTGTTTCTGAGGTCGTGCGCTGCGCTGAGGAGTCGAGTCGCCAAATCGCCATGGGCATTTCTGGCCTTGGCCGCGGCAACGGGCGTGCTCCCCGGCGACGCGTTCGCCGGCCTGGCGTATTACAACGTGGGACCGGCCCACACGGTGTTCTCGCTTTCCGCTGATGGCTCGGTCGCCGCGGGGGATCGCCCGGATGGCTTCTTCCATTGGACTCCGGCCGGCGGCGTGACCTTCATCGGCGGTAACTCTGCGAGTGCCGGCCTGGGACACGGCGGCGATGCGGATCTCTCGGAAGACGGCACGCTGCTGAGCGGCAATTCGAATCCGGCCGGCTCGGAAACCAGCGAGATGTCCCTCTACGACATCGCCGCGGGCACGTGGACGCCGCTCGGGAGCCTGGGCGCTTCGTCCGGCGTCGAGGCCAGCAGCTCGTGGGGCATTTCCGGCGACGGCCGCTCGCTGGTCGGCCTGGGCTGGATCAACGGCGGCACGGCGCATGCGATCCAATGGAAAGAAGGAGGATCGGTCCAGGACATCGGCTCGACCACGCCCGGCATGAGTTCGCGGGCCAACGAGACCGACTACGACGGCAATGTTGTCGTCGGCTGGCAGGACGATGAGGTCGGAGGCCGCCAAGGCGCCGTCTGGGTCGACGGCGAGCAATCGAAACTCTTCTACGAAGGTCAGCCGGTCGGCGAAGCGTCGGACATCACGTCGGATGGCAAGTTGGTCGTCGGCCAAGGGGGTTACGGCACGCTGGATCAGCCTTGGTTGTACAATACAGAGACCGGCGCGATCGAGTTGCTGGGCATGCTCAACAAGGACATGACGTTCCCGAACCGCGCCTCGACCGGTATCTCGGACGACGGTCGCACGATCGTCGGTTACGAGCGCGACTTCTTCGGCTTTCCGCCGGTGCAGGATGGAACCATCTGGCGCGAAGGGATCGGCCTGCGTGATCTCACCCACTATGCGCTGAGTATCGGCGTACCGCTTCCGGAAGGCGTCGAGTTAAGCCTTCCGCTGGCGATTTCCGGCGACGGCCGCGTCATTGCCGGCCTGGATAATCAATACAACGGCTTTGTGATCCAGGTCCCCGAACCGGGCACGCTGCCGCTGATCGCCATCACGTTCGCCGGCCTGCTGGGCGGCGCACGTATCGTGAAATCGCGCCGCCCATCGGCCTGACGCGAATCCGAATCCCAGTTCGCAGTGTTGCCGCGGCCTCAGCTCACTTGAGCTGGGGCCGTTTTTTATTCTTTCGCTGAATTGCGCGACGTGTGGTCGTGAATCACCACCCAGCGTCCGCCGAGTTTTCGCATCACGAGCGAGAAGTTACCGTCCAGTGGTTCGCTGTCGCGCTCGACCTTCCACCTGCCGAGCACCAGC
>CAZUBB010000079.1:308-1302 GCA_964618485.1 uncultured Pirellulales bacterium | reverse complement strand
AAGTCGCTCAGCGCGAGTCTTCCCATGTCCGCTTTCGTCGGATAGCGTTCCTGGCAACGCTTCATCGTGGCGTTCCAGCCGCGCGTCGTGTCGCCGCCAGAACTGAAGGTGAGATCATCCGACTTCCAATAGTGCGCCATAAAACCGTCCAAATCGCCGTCGTTCCAGGCCTTTTCTTGAATGCCCAAGACAGACGACACCGCATCGCGGACCGCTTCGTCGCCCGCCTCTTGGGTCGCCGCTAACGCTGGATTGTCCGTCGCAGCGCCGCTTTGCTGCGCGGCCGATAGCGGTTGCGTCTTTTTCAACTCGGCCTGCCGTTTCAGTTCGATCGCCTCCATGCGCGCCATCGTTTCCATCTTGAGGGCCTGTTGGCTGCGGAGCAAAAATAACGCGCCCCCGCCGACCACGAGCAGCAAGAGCAGCACGCAGGCCACGACGACGATCACGGCGCCGCCATCCGAGCGTCGATCCATGGTTCCCTCCGGCGTGCGTAAAGAATTGCCCGATTGCCGCGTCAAAGCCAAGATCTTGCGTCAGCAGCATGGCGACGTGCGCCTGCGAGTTGACGAATCGAAGTCCCCAGGACCGGAGCTCCGTCCATATTGCCCGGAGGACAACGCGATGAACCGTTTGCGTTCGACGAGAGAACCTCCAACGTCTGCCCCAGGCCGCGGGCGCCGTTGAATCTTCATCAATCCGACATGTAAGGCCTGACAAAGCACTAAGGACGCGCTGCCTGCTGCACCAGGGGTTCTTCATCGGCCGGCGGCTCCAGCCCAGGATCAACCAGCAAATAGCCCGACCAGAAGAACGGGTGCCGCGCGGTGAGCGCCTGTTCCGCTGCGGTTTTCTTCATGCGCGGTTCCGTCTCGGAGCTCACTTCGCCGTCGCGCGCGAGCATCACACTCCGCTGCCAGGCGGCAGCGGCCGAGCTGTGCGGCAGCTCTTGCGTGAACTCCCGCATCAATTCATAACAGGTGTTGCCGCCGGG
>CAZUBB010000079.1:0-222 GCA_964618485.1 uncultured Pirellulales bacterium | reverse complement strand
GCTGAGGAGAATCGTGCGCGTTCCGGACGACATCAAGCCGCAGACCGACAGGAAGATCTCGTCGCCGGACTTGGTATTCGACTTCTGCAGCGCCCGTTCGGCGGCGGTGTGGAAGCCGGGCAGAATGATCTGATCGGGGCTCCCCCAAGGCAGCCCGAACCACACCCCTAGCGAACCGACGAGCGAACCTTTATCGCCTCCCATCGGACTCCAGGCGTAAGC
>CAZUBB010000078.1:14251-18393 GCA_964618485.1 uncultured Pirellulales bacterium | reverse complement strand
CCTACGCCGTCGTGCTGCGCGCACACGAGGAGCGACTGCGACGTCTCATCGCCTTTCGACTCGACGCGCGGATGCGAGGACGCGTCGATGCCGCGGATATTGTGCAAGAAGTGTTCCTGGAAGCCCTGGAGCATCGCGACCGGTTTGTCACAGAATCGGAGGAATCGCTGTTTCTGTGGCTGAGGGGCATCGCCGCGAATAAGCTGTTAGAGCTCCATCGGTTTCACTTGGGTACGCAAAGCCGCAACGCCGGGCGCGAGGTGGCGCTCGCTCCGGGAGAAGCTTCGGAGGACTCGTCGGCGGCCCTGGCGGCGCAACTCATCGCCTGGGGAACGCGAGCCAGCGAGGCCGCGGTGCGCGACGAGGTGCGGTTGCGATTAGAACAAGCGCTCGACCAGATGGACCCGATCGATCGCGAGGTGCTGGTGCTCAAGCATTTCGAGCAATTGACCAGCCGCGAGGCGGCGCGCGTGCTGGGCATCGAGGAACGCGCCGCCGCAAAGCGGTATTTGCGCGCCTTGCAGCGGCTGAGAGAAATGTTAGCGACTCTGCCCGGCGGGTTGGCCGCCTTATCATTATGAGCGACGACGGCACACGGTCCGAACTCCTGGCGGCGCTGGCGGATGAATTCGCGGCCAGTCTCCGGCGTGGCGAACGCCCGACTCCGGAAGACTACGCCCGCCGCCACCCGGAGGTTGCACAGGAGATCGAGGAGTTATTTCCGGCAATCGCGCTCATGGAGTGCGTCGAGCCCGCCGAGGATGTTCGGCTTGCGGAGCGCCCGGGATCGCAGATCGGCGCCTATAAGTTGCTAGAGCAGATCGGCGAGGGCGCATTCGGCGTGGTCTTCATGGCCGAGCAACTGCAGCCTGTGCGGCGCAAGGTGGCGCTCAAGGTGCTGAAGCCAGGAATGGACACGAAGCAGGTGGTGGCCCGGTTCGCGGCCGAGCAACAGGCGCTCGCGCTCATGGATCACCCGAACATCGCCAAGGTGTTGGACGCCGGCGAAACCGCGTCCGGGCGGCCGTATTTCGTGATGGAACTCGTCCGCGGCGTGGCGATCACCGAATATTGCGACGCCAACAAGCTTTCGCCGCCGGTGCGGCTCGCGATGTTCGTTGAAGTTTGCCGCGCCGTTCAACATGCGCATATGAAGGGGATTATCCATCGCGATCTGAAGCCGTCGAATATCATGGTCACGCTGCTCGATGGCGTGCCGGCCCCAAAGGTGATCGATTTCGGCGTCGCCAAGGCAATCGATGCCCCGCTGACCGAGCGGACGCTGTTCACGCATTTCGCGCAGATCGTAGGCACGCCTTTGTACATGAGCCCGGAACAGGCCGAAATGAGCGGCCTGGATATCGACACGCGTTCGGACGTGTACAGCCTGGGGGTCGTGTTGTACGAACTGTTGACGGGTTCAACGCCCTTTGATCGCGAGCGCTTCCGGACTGTCGGCATCGATGAGGTGCGCCGCATCATCCGCGAAGAAGAACCGCTACGCCCGAGCGCCATGATCAGCACGTTGGCGGCGGAGGCGCAGTCGACCGTGGCCGAACGGCGCCGTAGCGAACCGCGACATTTAGTGCAATCGCTGCGCGGTGATTTGGACTGGATCGTGACGAAGTGTCTGGAGAAAGATCGCAACCGCCGCTACGCCGCCGCCAGCGACCTGGCCGCCGACCTGCAACGCCACCTCGATGACGAACCGGTACTCGCGCGGCCTCCATCGCTTGGTTATCGCTTTCGAAAGTTCGCCAAGCGCAACAAGGTGGGCCTGGCCATCGCGGTGGCGTTAAGCCTGTTGGGGGTGCTGTCTCTCGCGGGGCTGGTGATCAATAACCGTATGATTGCGCGGGAGCGAGATCAAAAGGACGAAGCACTGTCACGCGTCGTCGAAGAGAAACGCCGCGCGGATCAGAACCTGTCGCGGGCCCGCGAGGCCGTGAAGGAATACTTGCTCCGGTCGAGTGAGAATCCGCGGCTGCAACAGGGGGACTTCCAGGACCTCCGCAAAGAATTGCTGGAGACGGCGCTGCCGTTCTACGAAGAGTTCGTTCGCCAGCAGCATGCGGACGTCGAGCTGGAAGCGGAGCGCGCCAGAGCGTACGACGACTTGGCGTTTCTGAGGCATCAGACCGGCGACTGGGACGCAGCGCTGCGGGAGCAAAAGCAGGCCGAAACGATTTTTCGTCGTCTTGTGAACGAGTATCCCGACCGGCCTGAGTTGCAACAACAGCTCGCGGAAGTGTTGAACAACCATGGCAGCGTACTGCAGATCGTCGGGCGACTACCCGAGGCGGAGGCCGCCCATCGCGAAGCGCTGGAGATGACGGACCAACTAGTGGCCGCGCATCCGCAGGAGGGAAGCTATCGCGATTCCCTTGCCCGCATGACGGGCAATGTGGGGGTGCTGCTGAAAGACACCGGACGGTTTGACGATGCTGAAACGATGCTCCGGAAGGCGGTGGAACTGCGCGAGGAGCTGGCGGCGGAAGTGCCGGAGAGGCTCGAACTGCGCGGGCAAGCGGCGCAAGCGTGGACCAACCTCGGCGCAGTTCTGAGCTTGCAGCAGCGCAACGATGACGCCGAGCAGGCGTATCTCCGGTCGCTCGAACTGCTCGACCCGGCAACGCTCGAATCGCTCCGCTCAAGCCAGGCCTTGCCTTCGCAATATCAGCAGGCTCGCGCCCAGGCGCTCAACAACCTGGGTGTGATCTACGACGCCACCGATCGCGTTGAAGAGGGCGTGAAGTGCCAGCGCGAGTCGCTGGCGATTAAGGAGCTGTTGGCGAAGACGTATCCCTCCGTCCCGAAGTTCCGCCAGGAACTCGCGCGCAGTCAGAGCAATCTCGGCGCCCAGCTCATGTCGCTGGGTAAGTTTGAAGAAGCGCAATCGGCGATAGAGGCTTCGATCGAATTGTATGAAAAGCTGAGAGTCGATTTCAGCGATCAATCGGAATACGCGGTGGAACTCGCCGGATCGTACACAAACCTCGCCCGGCTGTGGGGGGACGAAGGTCGACTCGAAGCATCGCTGCCGGTGTTGGCGAAGAGCATCGATGTCCTCGAAACGTGCCGGCAAACGAATCCGACACTAGCCAAGATCCGCAGGTCGTTGCTGATCGCCTATTGGACGCGCGCGATGACGCTCTGCGGCTTGATGCGATATCAGGAATCGTTGCCGGACTGGGACCGCACAATTGAGTTGGACGACGGATACTATAAGAATGCGCTACGATTGAAACGAGCGTCAGCGCTCTTGAACCTGCAGCGTTTCGAACAAGCGATTGCGGACGTGGAGGTCGTCGTGGCGTCGGAGGACGCATCGGGCGAAGATTGCTACCTGGCTGCTTGTGCCTACGCCGCGGCGGTTGACGCCAACAGGGATAACGCGGCGCTGACGGAGTCCTATGCGAAACGGGCAATCGCGCTACTTCATGAAGCACTCGTGAGGCGACTCGAGGAGCCGAATCGAATCGCAACAACCGCGGAACTAGCGCCCCTGCATGGGCGAGATGATTTCCAATCGATTGTGAAACAGCTGGAGGTTACGGCCTCCGATGATGTGCTCCCATGAGTCCCGGAATGTTGTTTTGACCATGAGATATGCTTTCGCCAAAGTTGCCGCGGCGCTGCTCGCTGTGCATTGCGTCATCGGACTGCCCAATCCTTGCGAGGCAGGATTCTTGCCAGTCTATGGCGTGCCGCTTCCGGACGTGGTCGGAGAATATGGATACGCTCCCGGAATTGGTTCAGGCATTTGGGTGAATGAATCGGGCACTGTCGTTTCCAACGAGGCGAAATACTATCACGACGCCTTTGCCGGGCCAGTCCAAATTGGCGCCCGAGCGGTGCGATGGAGCAGCTCGGGCGCGGTGACCGAGCTGGAAACACTCGACAATCCGTTGTTTCACACGTACACCTTCGCTGCGGCGATCGATCCCACCGGGCGCGTCGTGGGGAGCGCCGGTTCGGTCAACGGAAGTGGCGGCGCGGCGCAATGGGACGCCGACGACGCGAAGATTGTCATTCTTACCAACCCGGATCGTCACCTTGGCGGTGTTGCGCTGGCCACGAATTCGTCCGGGACGATTGTCGGTCAAGCGGAGGACTATGATCCGGTCGTAGGTCCGTTGGGT
>CAZUBB010000078.1:0-14211 GCA_964618485.1 uncultured Pirellulales bacterium | reverse complement strand
CGCTGCCGGCGCCCCCACCGCATTGGGACACTTGGGAGCGACGCCGCAAGGCCTGGCTTTCAGTCAGCCAGCGGCGATCAATGAACTCGGGGATGCCGTGGGCGTTTCCCAGAGAATTCTTCCCGACGGACTGGAGCTCGGACTGCGAGCAGTCCGCTGGAATTCCGGAATGTCCGCCGCTATCGAGCTTGGTCATCTGGGGACGCAAACGAACGGGACGTCATATTCCGAGGCGTTTGATATCAACGCTTCAGGCGTCGCGGTGGGTGTGGCCGAAAAATACGATGAGCAGGGGAGATTCCTGGGACTGCGCGCTGTCCGCTGGGATGCCAACGGGACCGAGGCTACAGAACTGGGCGTCCTAGGAACGCATTCCAACGGCGTTTCGATCACGGACGCCAGGGCGATCAATGACCTCGGCTTCGTGGCGGGAGGCGGTGGGAAGTTTAGCTTGTCAGGCGAGAGTTCCGGTAGTCGCGCTGTCGTTTGGCCGGGATCCGGCATTGAGCCCATGGAATTCGATCTCCTCAGCGGAAGCGATCCCGCGTCGGAATGTTTCGCACAGTCGTTGAACAACGCGGGCGTGGCGGTGGGGTGGTGCAAATTGGGGCCAGTGGGCGCGTCCGCGGACTACCGAGCGGTGTATTTTGACCCGCGCGACGGCGCTGCTGTCGATCTTAACACGCTGATTGATCCAGAAAGCGGATGGCTGTTGACCGCCGCGCAGTCGATCAGCGACACCGGCTGGATCGCTGGCGAGGCACTCTATTATCCCAGCGGAGCGGTAGGCGAAGGAGAGCACTTCGTGCGACATTTCCTCTTACAGGCGCCCGGGACCGCGGTCCCCGAACCATCGAGTCACTTGCTGATTGCAATGGTCGCAGTGACTTGCCTGGCGTGGGGCGGACGGAAGAAACGTCGCAATGGCACACAACGATTTACCTGCCGTGGGTAAATCTCGTAAGGATGAACCGATTCTTCGGTCTCGTTCTGCGCCATGTGCGCAATTAGCACCCTGTGAGCGTCAGCGGACCTCCGCGTCGGCGAAGCGCTAATCCCACGGGATCTCCTCGCAAGGCATCGAGAAATGCGGCGGGCGCTCCTTATCCGCTGGCAACTCTATGGCATTTGCACCATGAAACTCTCATTCGGCGCCCGGCTCGCATTCCTTTGTACCTTGGTGGCGGGCATTCCTTCCCAAGCACGGGCTGGACATTACGCCATCGAGGAAGTGATGAGCGGCCTGATCACGCCGCGCGGATTGGCATTCGGGCCGGACGGCGGCCTGTACGTCGCGGAAGCGGGGAATGGCGGTGATGGACCGAGCATCGTGCTGGGAAGCGGAAACGAAGCGTTTCTGGGCGCCAGCAGCGGGCTCAGCCGGTGGTTTGGCGGTGTGCAAACCCGCGTGCTTGAGGGCCTTCCGAGCGTGGCGACGGCGGCCGGGCTGGAGGCGAATGGGCTGGCTGACATTGCGTTCGACGGAAACGGCCAGGCCTATGGGCTGTTCGGCCTTGGCGCCAATCCCGCTCTGCGAAATAGCAATTTGGGATCGGCCGGGGCGCCGCTGGGGACCATTGTCAGCATCGCGCTCGATGGCTCGGGAGCGCTGACGCAGATTGCGGATGTTTCCGCCTACGAGCTGGTAAACAATCCCGACGGGACGACGGTGGATAGCAACCCCTTCGACTTTACGTTAACCGACGACGGCGGCTTTTTGATCGCGGACGCCGGGGGCAACGACTTTGTTCGGGCCTCGGACACCGGTGCGGTCAGCGCGCTCGGGGTGCTTCCGGCACGGCCCAATCCGCTGCCGTTCGGCCCGCCGGTGTTCTCTTCGGTTCCTACCGCGATCGCTTTCGGCCCCGACGGCAACTACTATGTAGGGCAGTTGACAGGTTTTCCTTTTCCGCCCGGCACAGCGAATGTGTACCGCTTCGATCCCACGACGGAAGCGTTGAGCGAGGCGCTGACCGGCTTCACGAATATCATGGATATCGCGTTCGACACCGATGGCGGTCTCTTGGTCTTGCAGCTCACCACGAACGGACTCGCATCGCAGTCGGGTCCTGGCACAGGCTTGCTGATGAAGATCGACCTGGAGACTGGCGAACGCACCACGATTGCCAGCGAAGGGCTGGCGTTTCCGGGCAAAGTCATCGTCGGCCCCGACAATGCCTACTACGTGACGAATCACACGAATGCTCCTGTAGGTGGCCAGGTTTTGCGGATTTCCCAGGTGCCCGAGCCGCAGAGCCTCGTGCTGGCGGCGGTGGCGGCGCTGGCGCTGATCGCCGGCTGCTTCCGTGTTCGCACTACTTCGCCGATCTGCTCAGAACAGTAGGAATTCTATTGATCGTCACTCGCCATGTTGGCGGCAAGGAAAATTCCATGCGATTCAGTTCACGCTCTCACTCGCACAAGTCGCGCCATTCGCTGGGCCGGACCGGGCAAACTTCAATGGGCAACTCGCGATTGCAGGTGGAGTTCCTGGAAAACCGCCGGCTTTTGTCGCTCACGCCGCAACTCGTGGCGGACATCAACACGGTTCCTGAGATCAGCGCGCCGGGGGAATTCCTCACGATCGGCGCGACGACGTATTTTGTCGCTGACAGTGCCCAGGAAGGCCTTGAGCTTTGGCGCACCGATGGCACAGTGGACGGCACCCGGCTGATCAAGGACATCCGGTCGGGACCGGATGATTCAGCGCCAACGAATCTGACCAGCTTCAACGGAAAGTTGTACTTCACGGCCGATGGACGTTTCGGCGATCGCGAGCTATGGAAGAGCGACGGCACCGCGGATGGTACCATTCAAGTCGCGGACATTCGGACGGGCGACTTCGCCGGTTCCTATCCGCGTGACTTGACGGTCGTGGGCAGCAACTTGTTTTTCTCCGCCCTCGGTCCCTACGGCAATCATCTCTGGAAATCCGATGGAACTGAGGCCGGTACCGTACAGGTGACCCCATCGGGCGTAGAGAACTCTCCTTACTACCCGACGGAGCTGACAGAAGTCGGCGGCGCGTTGCTCTTCACGGCGCACAACGCACTGTGGAGGTCCGACGGCACGGCCGCGGGGACGGCGCCGTTAGTCTCAAATCTCCCGGCGACCAGATTGACGAACGTCGATGGCACGCTGTACTTCATGGGTTACACGCGTGAGAATGGCGCGGAGCTTTGGGCGTCCGATGGGACCGAGGCCGGCACGCGGCTGGTGAAAGATCTCGCCCCCGGACAGCACGAAGAGTTCGTCTGCGACTACTACGGGTACTATGGATGCTACCAAGGTCATTTCGAGTTGTTTCCCAACAACTCGTTTCCGGAGAACCTGACGTCGTTCAAGGGACAACTCTTTTTCACGGCGGTCGATGACAGCTACCAGCGTCACATTTACATGAGCGACGGCTCGGACGCCGGCACGGAAGCGATCTTCACTGCGCCGTACGTGGCGGAACCCGTCGTCATCGATGATGAATTGTTCTTCGCTCCCGCGGACGGCTTCGGCTTCTCCGAATTATGGAAGACCGATGGCACGGCCGCAGGGACAATTCCGGTGTTGGCGAGCTCACCGGGAGGCGCCGGCGCATCGCCCCGGCAGTTGGCGAACATCAACGGCCAGGTGTACTTCTCCGCGGAGAACGGCGCGGGCGGTCGCGAATTATGGAAGAGCGGAGGCGAGACAGCGAACACCGGGCCCGTGGCTGCGCTCGAACCGTTAGTCGCCCCGGTCGCATTGGGCGACAAGGCGATGTTCTCGGTGCGAAGCGCCACTGGCGGCCTGGAACTCTGGTCAAGCGATGGCTCAACCGCTGGCACGGCGAAGCTGAAGAACGTGCAGCCGGGTACGCTTGACGCCTATCCACGGTACTTGACCGACGTCAACGGTGAATTGTTCTTCGTCGCCGACGACGGCTACGGCGATGAGCTGTGGAAGATCGATGAATCGTCGTCCGGCGCCGTGCAGCTTACGGATCTCTTTCTCGGCGGATTCACCGGGTACTTTTACCGCGCCAACGTGGCCGGGACGCTCTACTTCGTCTCTGGCACCTTCGAAACCGGCGCCGAACTTTGGAAGAGCGACGGCACCTTGGAAGGCACCGTGTTGGTGAAAGACATTAACCCGGGCGAATATAGCTCGAATCCCGGCGGCTTCACCGCCGTGGGCAACCTGCTTTACTTCACGGCTGACGACGGGGGCAGCGGCCGCGAACTTTGGCGGAGCGATGGTACGCCGCAAGGCACCGTGCTCTTGAGAAACATTGAGACGGGGTTCTACGGTTCGTATCCCTACGACCTCACCGCCGTGGGGAACAAGCTGTACTTCACCGCCGAAACGGAGTCCTCCGGGCGGGAACTCTGGGTGAGCGACGGCACGCCAGTCGGAACGATTCGCGTGAAGGACATCATGCCGGGGCCGTACAGCTCGTATCCGCGATACCTGACGGAATCCGGTGGCAAGCTGTTCTTCAACGCAGGTGACGATGTCGCGGGCGGCGAATTGTGGATCAGCGACGGCACGCCGGGCGGAACGACACGCGTCGCCGACATTTTTCCCGGCCGCTTTGGTTCTGGCCCTGCCGACCTGACGGACGTCAACGGCATGCTCTACTTCATGGCGGATGGCGGCACCTCGAGCGAATTCGATCTCTGGAAGTCCAATGGCACAGCCGCGGGGACCGTACGCGTCAAGGATATCGAGCCGGTCTATTCCGGCTACGGCGCATATCTGACGAATGTTAACGGAACGCTGTTCTTCTTTGCCGAGGACAAGTACGGCGAAGAGGCGCTGTGGACGAGCGACGGCACCGCGGATGGAACGCTGCTCGTCAAGTCGCTGCCGCCTTATACGTATTCAGGGAACTACTACGCCGAGAGCCTGACCGTGGTCGATGACACGGTGTTTTTCGTCGCCTATGACGACGAGGCCGAATACGAAGTCTGGATGAGCGACGGCACGGCGCAGGGCACCAGGATGGTAACGGACCTGCGCCGAGGCGCATTCAGTTCCTACCCCGATAACTTGACGGCCGTCGGCGGCACGCTTTATTTCCAGGCGAACGATGGCGTCTACGGCGCCGAATTGTGGAGGTTCGTCGAGGAGGCTCCCTATCAGCCGGGCGACACGGACGGCGACAGTGACGTCGATCTGGTCGATCTCAATAACGTCCGCAACCACTTCGGCACTGTCGGCAGTGGAATTCTCGGCGACAGCAATCGCGATGGGCGCGTCGATCTCGCGGACTTGAACGACGTGCGTAACCACTTCGGTGCGAGTGCGCCTGCGCCGATGAAGGTCATGGAACCATTACCCAAGGTTGCCAGCACGTTGAATAGCACGAAGCCGAGCACGGCGGCGGCTTCACTCGATCGAGATGATCGCTCCGTTACACGGCTGCGAGAGGCGGAAGCCGACGCGGTCTTCGCGCAATGGGGCCAGAGCGATCGAGTTCCCGAGTTTGCGTCGCGTGGGCAGCGCGGCGCGATTCGGAAATAAGAATGCCGCGACTGTCGAATCCCGCGCTTGCGCTTGGCGCGGGTGCCTGGGGCAGGGGCAGGCGAGACGACTCGTTGCTGTCGAAGCCACTGGGGCTTCGATGGTTTTGCTCGGAGTACACCGCGATGCCCCAGCGCCATCGACTTGCCAACATCAATCCTTCGCCCCAGCCCCAAGGCATCCTCCATCTGGCTACGACGTGAAATCGACGCGTGACGTGACGCAACTTTCAGACGGCAGCGCGTGAGATCGGTTGCCCTCGGGCAACGAGCGCCGCGCCGACGCGTTCCCATTGCTGCGGCGTGAGCTGCGCGCCGAGTGCGCCGGCGTTTTCGGCGAGTTGCGCCGGGCGTTTCGCTCCACACAGTGCCACGGTGACGCCGGCCTGCTCGATCGCCCAGCGAATCGCCAGTTGTGCGAGCGTGATGCCGGCCTCAGCGGCGATGGGGCGCAAGGCATCCAGAAAATCCTGGTTCTTCACCCATTCTTCGCCCTGAAACATGGGGTATTTCTTGCGTCCGTCGCGCGGATCGAAGACGTGGTCGCGCGAGAGCTTGCCGGCGAGAAAGCCTTTCATAAGCGGCCAATACACGGCCACGGAAATACCGTGGTTGCGGCACCAGGGGAGCGTTTCGACCTCGATCTCACGCTGCAGCATGTTGTAATGCGGCTGGCAGACGGTGATCGGGCAGACCGCTTGAAACGCCTCCATCTGCGCGACACTTAGATTCGAGACGCCGATCGTCCGCGTCTTGCCGGCGTCCATAAGTGCCTTCATCGCTCCTGCCGTCTCAGCGATCGGCGTTCTCGGATCGGGGGCATGCAGGTAATAAACGTCGACGCGGTCGGTTTGCAATCGCTGCAAGCTGGCCTCGCATTCGCGCCGCAGCGTGGCGGGCGACGCGTCATAGGCCTGCTTGCCGTCCGCGCCCCAGTGGATGCCCCCCTTGGTGGCGATGACGAACTCGTCGCGCCGCTTGCCGATCGCTTTTGCAATCAACTTCTCGCTCTCGCCGTCGGCGCCGTAGCAGTACGCGGTATCGAGAAAGTTGATGCCGTGATCGAGGCAGGCCGCGATCGTCGCCAGGCTGTCGGCCTCGTTGACGCCCAGGCTTGTCATGCCGGAGATCGGCCAGCAGCCCAGGGCGACGGCGGAGACCTTCAGGTCCGATCGCCCGAGCCGGCGCAGTTCTGTCATAGTCATCAGTAGCAACCTCGCGATTCGTCCACTCGGCAGGGCGTCATTTCTTCTTACGGCCATTCGACTTCGCGCTGCGGGCACGTTCGCGCGCCAGCATCTCCCGGGCTTTGCGAGCGCCCATTTCGCGGAGCACTTCATCTTTGAGCTTCCGCCGCGCGCCGGCCGTCCAGGCCTCCAGCTTGCCGAGCCATTCGAGCGGCTTGCGATCGTGCAACGCAAACTCGGTGAGGCGTTCGTCCTGCACCGCGCGTCCGAGCGCCTTGAGCTCGCAGGCGATCTCAAACAACCGCAACGCGAGCGCGTCGAACTGGTCCGCATCATAACTGGTCTTGGTCATCCTGTGTTCCTCACGATCCGCCGCCTCAGGACGCAATATTTTGTACAAAATGCTCTCGGACAATACCAACAAATATAGCAGAATAGTGAAATTCCGTCGGTTAATTTTGTACACAATTGTGTTGAAATCGGCCGCGCCGTTTTCTACGATGCCGTGCGTTGCCACTAAGAAAGGCCGGTTTTTTCCGCACAGTGACCCGCTAATAGGACCACGTCATGGCCATCTTTTGCCCATTTCTGCACGGCGAGGCCCCCTACCAACGCGTTCTCAAGTCTCGAGCGCCGGCCGTAGCTGCCGGCGACGATGGCGATGAGGACCTCGGCATGCCGCTGCCCGATTGGAACGACCCCGACTGGGGTTTCGACGACGAAGAGGCGCAACCGGAGAAAGGCGATTTTTGGTTTGATTCCAGCGATGAGGAGGACGGCTGATGATTCACCCGGAGCGTGTACAACTGGTGCGGCAACTATTGCAGGAAAAGAAATACTCGCAGCGCGCGATCTCCCGCATCGCGGGCGTGAGCCGCGGATCGGTCGGGGCAATCGCCGCCGGGCGACGTCCCGAGTACGCCCCGCCAGGCCCGAATGCGGACGACGACTCCTGGAAGCCGACCGGCCCGATCCTGCGTTGCCCCCGCTGCGGCGGGCGCGTCTTCGCGCCGTGCCGACTGTGCCATGTTCGCGACCAGGCGGAACGTCGCGAACCGAGATCACGAAGGATACCAGGCCGTTAGCGTGCGGCGGAATAGCTTGGCGAGCGCGCGGCGCGGCAACTAAACTGTTGCGCAGGTCGAGCCGCGTTCTCCCGAGCCAATTGTTATGCCGCACCCCTTGCGAAACTTCGCTCCGCGCACCGCGCTGTTGCTCTTGCTATTCCTTGCGACGCCGGTTCTCGCCCAGACGGGCGGTCGCTCGGCGATTTCCGGCTATGACCGTGCCGGCGCGAATCCCGCCAAGAGCCGCTCGGCCGCCGTCGCCGTGCATGGCATGGTCGCGACCAGTCAACCGTTGGCGGTGCAAGCGGGGCTCGACGTCCTTCGCGCTGGTGGTAACGCCGCCGACGCGGCGATTGCCGCCAACGCCGTAATGGGACTCGTCGAACCGATGAGCTGTGGCATCGGCGGCGATTTGTTCGTTCTCTATTGGGACGCCAAGTCGCAACAACTCTACGGCCTTAACGCCAGCGGCCGCAGTCCGTACGCGCTCAACATGGACGTGTTTCGCGAGCGGCAACTCACGCAAATTCCTTTCGAGGGCCCGCTCTCCTGGTCGGTTCCCGGCTGCGTTTCCGGTTGGGAGGAGTTGCATCAACGCTTCGGCAGCGCGGAGTGGAACACGCTCTTCACCGCCGCGATCGGGCATGCCGACGACGGCTTCCCGGTGACCGAGGTCATTGCCGGCTATTGGTCCGGCGGCGCCCGCGCCCTGCGCCGCTGGCCGAACAGCGCGAAGACGTTCTTGATCGACGGCCGCGCGCCGCGCGAAGGAGAGTTGTTCCGCAACCCGAACCTCGCGGCCAGCTATCGCGCCATTGCGGCGGACGGGGCGAAGGCGTTCTATAAAGGAGACATCGCCGAGCGCATCGTCCGCTTCAGCGAGGCGAACGGCGGCCATTTTTCACTCCGCGATTTCGCCGAGCACACGTCCGACTGGGTGGAACCGGTCTCCACCGACTACCGCGGCTACGACGTCTGGCAGCTCCCGCCGAACGGCCAGGGAATCGCCGTATTGCAGATGTTGAACACGCTGGAAGGCTATGATCTCAAGTCGCTCGGCCTCGGCAGCCCGGAGTATCTGCATCTGTTCATCGAGGCAAAGAAACTCGCCTACGCTGACCGCGCCCGCTACTACGCCGATCCCGATTTCGCCGCGTTGCCGACCGAGCGGTTGATTTCGAAGCAATACGCCTCCGAGCGCCGCCAGCTCATTCAGCGCGATCAGTCGATGTCGAACGTCCCGGCGGGCGACACGGTTCTGTCGCATGGCGATACGATCTACCTCACCGTCGTCGATAAGCACCGCAACTGTTGCTCGCTGATCCAGAGCAACTTCGAAGGCTTCGGCTCGAAGGTCGTGCCGGGCGACGTCGGCTTCGCACTGCAAAATCGCGGGGCGCTCTTCGCGCTGGTCGATACGCATCTCAATGCCCTCGCGCCACATAAGCGGCCGTTCCACACGATCATCCCCGGCATGGTCACCAAAGATGGCCGCCCGTGGTTTTCCTTCGGCGTGATGGGAGGCGACATGCAACCGCAAGGGCAGGTGCAGGTGCTCGTGAGCATGATCGACTTCGGCCTCGACGTGCAGGCCGCCGGCGATGCCGCGCGGATTCGCCACGACGGCAGCGCCACGCCGACCGGAATCCCGGAAACGCCCCCCGGCGGCACGGTGATCGCCGAGTCCGGCATCTCCGACGCGGCCGTCAAAGCCTTGGAAGCAAAAGGACACCTGGTCAAACGCGGCCAGGCCGACGGCGGGTATCAGGGCATCCTCATCGATTGGGAAAAAGGCACGCTCTTCGGCGGCACGGAGCCCCGCAAAGACGGGATGGCGCTCGGGTATTGAATCGTGCGGCGCTCGATGAAATCAATGTGACGCCGCTGCGCGAATCGAGTAGGCTGAATCCAGACGGGTTCGCCGGCCCGTTCGATAACTCCGTTGCATGTAGCCGCTGAATGCGTTCCGTCCTCAAGCGAATCGCCTTCCTCGCCGCGACGCTCTGCGTGGCGGGCTACGTCGGTTGGCGCTATTGGGAATTAACGCAACGCCGCGCAAGCGCCCTCGCCGCACGCCAGGCCGCCGCGCAACTCGAGGCCCGGCTCGATCGGCCGGTTTCGCTCGATGTCCATGACGTCCCGCTCGGAAAACTGCTGGCGCGACTCGCGCGGGAGCATGGGATCGCGATCGATGTCGACGGCCCGGCGTTGGCCAGCATCGGCATCAAACGCGATCCGCCGGTTACGATCGCGATGCGCGACGTGCCGCTTCGCGAGGCGCTGGCGCGCATCGCCGGCTCGTTCGAAGACCCGCTGGTGGCCGTGCCGCGCTCGGGGCGGGTGCTGGTGACGACGCCGCTCGAGGCCGAGGACGACGTCGTGCTCGAGGTGTATCCGCTCCCGCCACACATGGTCGGCGCGAGCGCCGTGACCGAGGAGCAGTTCCGCGACCTCGTGGCGGGAATCTTTGTGCCGGAAGTCTTCGACAGCAAGACGCCGAGGACGCCGCTGCGAGGGAACTTCAATCGAGGCGCCGGTGGTTCCACGTATACGGGCCCGGCAGCCATGGAGGCCGTTCCCGGCGGCCTGGCCGTCTTGCAAACGCCTGAGGTGCATCGCGAGATCAAGCAGCTGCTGGCGGCGCTTGAGGAAGTGGAACTCTCGCCGGACCGCACGGCGCCGATCGATCTCGATCCGCCGAGCGCCGAAGAGCGTCGCATCGAGCAGGTGCTCGCGCAGCCCGTCGAGGTCGCCGAAACGTTCACGGAACTCAAAGAGGTCGCCGAACGCCTCGGGGCGAGATTTGGCATTTCTATCCGCGTTGACCCGAACACCTTAGAGATGGCGCCGGTTTTCGGCCTTGAGAGTTCGAACCCCATTGCCGGCGTATCCCTGCGTACCATCCTGCGGCGCCTTGCCCGAGACATGGATTCGACGATCGACGTACGCGACGACGCAGTTTGGTTTACTTCCGACGAGGCAGTTGAACAAAACCGAACTCTCCGCGTTTACCCGTGCGCCGACCTCCTTGCGCCGCGCGGGGCGTATTCCAGTGCATGGCTCCTGGAGGTCATCGAATCGACCATCAGTCCGACCGTATGGATCGACGTCGGCGGGATGTTCAGCATCGACGCCTGCGGCAATTCGATCGTAGTGGTCGCGAATGACTGTGTGCATGACGAAGTCGAGCGACTGCTCGGGCTGCTGCGCCGTCACGCGGCCGGAGAGGATCTCGCCGCCCAAACGTCGGCGTCGCGCGTCAAGCTGGAAACGGCGCTGGCAAAGAACGTGTCCGTCGAGTTCGTCGAGAAGCCGCTCGGGGAGCTGTGCCTGGAGTTGTCGCAGCAATGTGGCGTTCCGATTGCACTCGATCGCGTTGCGCTGGACACCGCCGGGGTCAAAGTGACCGAGCCCACGACCTATCGCGCGCACGAGCGGCCGTTCGCCGCCGTGTTGAGCGATCTCCTCGACCAGCATGACTTGACCTGGATGATCATCGACGACGCGCTGATTCTTGTTACGATCATCGAAGAGACCGAGCAGGATTTGCGCACTCTGGTGTATGACGTGCGCCACCTGGTATCGCCGGATTTCGGTCCGGAGGACAATGATTCGTTGATCGAGGTCATCACTTCCATCATTGAGCCGACAACCTGGGTGGATGTGGGCGGCGTGGGGGCGATTCAGGAAGGAGATGGTTGCCTGGTCGTCAGCCAGACCGATGAAATCCACCGCAAGATCGGGCAATTGCTCGATGCGCTCACGCAATCGTTCGATGAGACGGCACGGTTCGCGCCGTACGTGCTTCCTTCGCTGGCGCCCAAACTGGATCGAGCCATCGAATCGCGGCTCGATCAAACGGTTGCATTGGTCCTAGAGAACGAACGGCTGGAGGACTTCGTAGCGCGCATCGCGGACGAATACGATTTGCCGGTGCATGTCGACTGGAGCCTGCTTGCCGCAGCGGACGCCGACGGCGTGTTTCCCTTAGACTACTTCCGTTCGGTCAGAATTCCGGACGCCACGCTACGTTCGGCTCTGCGGCTCGCGCTGCGACAGTACGAGTGTTCTTATTTTGTGCGCGATGGCGGCCTCACGATCGCCACGCAGTATAGATGTGAATCGCGCCGGGAGGCGCGCGTCTACAACGTGGCCGACCTCGTCCGCACGGGCGATGGCCAACGCGATTTCTCCACGTTGATCGACTTGGTGACTTCCACCGTGGCGCCGGACTCTTGGACCGAAGTAGGAGGCTACGGTGCGATCCAAGAGTTCTTCACGCCGTACTGCGACCTGCTGGTGATTTCGCAAACGCCCGAGGTGTTTCAGGAGCTCGATCGGCTGTTAGCCACGCTCCGTCACCTGCGCGAACCTGCGAAGTTCCTCGCGCCGCTTCGCACGCCCGCCGAAGATCGCATCGAGCAAGTCTTGAACGCTCCCACGGACCTGGTGTTCAAGGAGGCGACGCTGGCCGAATTCGCCGCCTCGCTCAGCAATGAATGGGGCGTGCCGATCGTCATTGAAGCGACGGCGATGAACGATCCCTACACGATCACCTGCGAACTGCGCGGACTCCCTGCGCGGGAAGCATTGTTCGCCGTCCTCAATGAGCAAGGACTCGCTTTCGCCGTCGAGAACGAGGCTATCGCGATCGTCGATTGGTTCACCACGCAACAAGAGTTCGGCGATGTACGCGTGTATCGATGGAACGCGGAAACCGATCGCACGCCGCTCGCGCCGCATGAAGACGCGATGATCGAACTGCTGCAACAGCTCATCGAACCTATCTCCTGGGCCGACCTGCGGGGCGGCGGCGAGGCGGCGACGATTGGGGGGCTGGTCGTCGTGCGGCAGCGCTACGCGAATCAACACGACGTGGCGCAGTTCTTCGAGTTCCTCAAGTCCTCGGCGCAGCTCGATCTTCCCACGACCCCGTTTGACGCGCCGCTTTCCGACGCGCATCGCGATTGGGTGGTCGAGCAACTGCATGGCGAACCGGCCGACTGGTTGACGCGTTACGCGATTTACGTGGCTGGAGCATCGCAGCGGCACGCCGAGCAGTTCGTTCCGACCTTGATCGAGTTACTGAAGCGGCTGGAGTCCTCGCCGAACGTTGTGCTGCACGAAATGGTGGCCACGGCGCTTGCCAGCTACGGTCGTGAAGCTGAGAGCGCCGCGCCGATTCTCATTCCGTACGTCGACCGGATCGGCAACGCCATGCGGCGCAACGAATACTTGCTGATGCTGTCGAAATTCGGCCCGATCACGGCGCCAAGGATCGCGCAACTGCTGCTGGATGAACCCGAACAGCGAGTCATGGCGGCCGAGGCGCTCATGTCGTACGGCGTCGAAGCCCGCGACCAGGTTCCGGCGATCATCGACGGCGTGATGCGCAATCGGTTCACTTGGACGTGGGAATCCGACGACGCCGCGCCGCGGCTGACGTTCGGCAATGACGAGCCGACGGTGATCGACCTGCTCGCGGCGATCGACCCCGGGTTCGTGGAAACGCGCCGCATCATCGCGGAACTGAGCGAAAGCCCCGACGAAGACACTCGGCACGGCGCGGAGTTGTTATTGCGCGCGATCGAGGAGCCCGTACTGGAAGAGGAGACGGCGCCGTAGCTCGTCAGTCGCGGAGTTGAAACAGCCGTTTCAGTGCATCAAGCAGCGCGTGCGGCGTGCCGGATTGCGCTTCGTCACGGAGTGATTCCAGTGGCGGGTGGAGCACCTTGTTCACCAGCCGCTCGAAGGCCTGCGAGACTTCCTGGCGCGTCGCGGCGTCGAGCGCAGGCAGGCGGTCGAACAGCCGCCGGAGCTCCTCGTCTTTGATCCGCACGCAGCTTTCGCGCAGCCGGCGGATCGTCGGTCCCGTCGCCCGGTGGTACAGGTCGGCCATAAACCGCTCGGTTTCTTCGTCGATAATGCGTTGCGCGATCGGCAATTCCTCCTGGCGGGCATCGCGATTACGCTCGCAGACCGCGGAGAGGTCGTCGATCGTGTACAGGTACACGCCCAGGCAATCGCCGATCGCCGGCTCGAAGTCGCGCGGAATCGCCAGGTCGAGCACGAACAGCGGCCGCTGATAGCGCGCGGCTTCGACCTTGCGGAACATCGGCAAAGTCACGACCGGCTGTTCCGCGCCGGTGGTGCTGACGACGAGATCGGCCTGCGTGAGCCCCTTCGATAGCTCGTCCCACGGAAGCACGCTCACGCCGAGGCGCTTGGCGAAGTCCTCGGCCCTGGCGAGGTTGCGGTTGACGATCGTGATGTCGCGAACGCCTTCGGCGCGCAAGTAAGGGAGCGTTTCCTCGGCCATCTCACCCGCGCCGATCAGCAAGCAACGCTTGTCGTCGAATCGTTCGAAAATCTGCTTGGCGAAATCCGAGACGGCGACGCTCGGAATGCTCACGCGCCGCTGATTGATCGAGGTTTCGGTCGCCACGCGCTTCGCCACGCGGA
>CAZUBB010000077.1:13723-18524 GCA_964618485.1 uncultured Pirellulales bacterium | reverse complement strand
GTCGGGCGGCGGTACTTTTCCCAGCCGCGCCAGAAGTTCTCGGTAATCACGTGCGGCCGAAAACGCGGCTCGTCGAGCGTCACGAGATCCAGCAGGCGCAGGTCTTCGCCGACCTTGGCGATCGCCACCGAAACCGGCATCTGAAACGTGTAGGGAATGAAGTCACTGTCGTTCTTGGCCATCAACTCGGCGCGATACCGGGCGATCGCCGCCGGGCCATCGAGGTTTTCCGACGGGTAACGCAGCCGAGAGACCAGGTCGCCGTCGGCGACGCTTTCCAAATCAAAGACGAGATAGCGAACTTCGGGAGACATGGTAATTTCGGCAAGTTGGTGAGTTGCGCGATCATCGCGTGTTGCGGTACCTCGCTGAGTCCGCTGTTATCCGTAAGGCGCAACCGTCTGTCGAGCCGGTCGGGGGGGTGAAATAGACTTTTCCCGCGATCGCGGTAATTCGGGTAAACACGGCGTTCGCCGATTGCCGAAAAACTATGGACAAGCACGGCCGGGGCGACTGTCGGTCGCAACCCGGCCTCGGCCGGACATCCGCGAGGTTTCTGCTGTGCATCGCCTGTCGGTCATCGTCCCGTTCGTCGGGGAATTGCGGCGACTGGAAGACACGTTGGTCTCGGTGCTTCAACACCGGCCCAGCGGGGCGGAAGTGATCGTTCCTCATAGCGTGCCGTATGGCGACCCGTACCATCTCGCCGGCGAAGTAAAGTTCGTCGGCGCGCCCAAGCGTTCCACCGCGGTCGAGTGCGCGGCGCTCGGGATCGCCGCGAGTAACGCCCACATCGTACACCTGCTTGGGTGCGGCGCCGAAGTCACCGATGGCTGGACCGATGCACCGCTCGCGCATTTCGAGCGCCCCGACGTGGCCGCCGTATCACCGCTCGTAGCCGATCGCGATCGCCCCGAGTACGTGCTGGCGACCGGAGTGGCCTACTTCGGCAACGGACAAGGAACCGTGCTCGGCGCCGGCAGTACGCGATTCACCATTCCGGACGACGCCCTGCGGATCATGGGCCCCACGCTTCGCGCCGCGTTCTATCGCAAGGCGGCCATCGACGCGTTGCCCGGCGGCCTGGACCCGGCGCTTGGCGATGAACTGGCCGCGGTCGATATCGCGGCGACGTTGAAGCGCGTCGGTTGGAGCGCGGTCTGCGAGCCGCGGGCGGTCGTCTACGACGATGCCGCCGATCCGAAGAAACTCCGCACGCTCGGCGGCGCGTTCCGCCGCGGCCTGCACGAGGAACGCCTGTTCCGCCGCCAAGTCGCCGGACGCCTGACGCGAGCCACCCGCGCCGGCCATGCCATGAACGTACTCAGCCGCCTGGTGATGGAATCGCCGCTGCGAAGCGTTGCCCGAGTGGCGGGGCATCTGCGCGGCGCGGCGGAAGCGGCCGACTATCAGCGTTTCCAGGAGCGGCTGATTCACGTTGAACGCGCTGTTGCCGAGCAACTTGCCGCGCACCGGACGCCCACGCGACGCGTCGCGGCGTAAGCAGCGCCGGTCACTCCTTGACCAGTTCGGCGCAAATGCCGCCGGCGCGCATCATTTTGTGGAACGAGGAGAACCACAGCTCTTTGTGCCAGACGAGCCCGAGCTCGCGGCACACGCGCTTAATCTCGGCGCGATTGTACGTGCGGCAACGCCACAGCCGGCTCGTGAACGCGCCGCTGAAGCTGTCCTCGGTCGCCAACAGCAGCATCCGACCGCCGGAGCGCATCACGCGGGCCAGCTCGCCCAACCCGAGCTTGGCGTCCGGCACGTGCTCCAGCACGTAGCCGCAGGTGACGCAATCGAACGTCCCGTTGGCGAACGGGAGTTTCGTCAGATCGGCGACGAGGTAACTTGGAGACCTGCCTTTGAGGCGGTTCCGCGCGCGGCGCAACATCTCCGGCGAAATGTCAAAGCACGTCACCTTTGCGTCGTCGTCGGCGTATTTCAGCAAATGCTTGGCAATCTGCCCGGCGCCGCTGCCGACGTCGAGAATCTGCTTCGCGCCGCGGAGATCGAACTTCCGGGTGCGCAACAGTCGATCGCCCAATGGCGAATGCAGCGAGATCAGGCTGCACGCCGCGAGGACGGCGCCCTGCGGCCCGTCGTAAACGTCGCGGACCTTGTCGCGATACGTCTCGTAGCTGACGCGGCGAATCAGGTCGTTCTCAACGAGCCGATTAATCACCTTGCCGCGTTTACCGGTTTCGTCCCGCTCGCCGCGACGACGCGGTTCGAGCAGCGTGGAAGTGCGCTTTCGAGGCATGAGCGAGGAAGCCAGACTTTCCCTAGAGGCACGCAAAGCGCTGGCCGGGAAGCCGGGGCGCTTCTGAAGTATACGATTTCATTCTCACGCGGCGGAATCCCCCCCTGGCCGGCGAATTGCCATTTTGCAATCGGCGTGCCAGTCGCCGGTCCAGGTCCGGCCCGGCGTTTTCTGCGCGAGCGGAAAACGCCCTACAGGTACACGCGGCGGTTGTAGATGTACCACTCGAAGAGCAACACGCCGAGCGCCGCCAGCACCAGCCATTTCCATCCGTCGCGGCGGCTGACTTCCCAGCCCGACTCGGCCGGCACGTCAGTGTGGCCGATCTTGATCGGCCGCTCCACCGCCGTGCGGACATCGCTCTCTGCGGAGTCGAACAGATTGACCGAAAACCGCTGCGTTTCCGTCTCGGCCTCCAGCACCCGGTAAACGCCAAGTTCGCCGGTGTCGTGGAACGTGTAGAGGTTTTGCCGTCCGCGCGGGATCAGCAGCCTCTTCTTATTCGGAGTTTCCACGGTGATCTTATCCGGCTTGACCAGGCTGCGAAGCGCCACGGCCTCGCCGGGCCGTGTGCTGCCGCCGACCGACTCCACCTGCCGGCTCCCCAGATAGTTCACCAGGTTCATGGCGAAGACCGGGAAGCCCTGCTTGAACCACCAGTTGGTCCGGTAATGACCTTCGCCGACGATTTCGAAGCCCAGCACGGCGTCTTCGAAACCCTCGCGCGGGCCGATCGCGAACATCGGCCCGGCGTTGGTATCGACGAGCACCGTGCTGCCCGGCGGCGGCTTGAGCGGCGTTCCTTCGTAGATCAGCACGCCATCCATTTCAATCAGGTTCATAATCGGATGGCTGCGATCGGTGTCGATGATCTGCGGCACGTCGACCTTCGCGTCGGCCGTCCACACGCCCCCCGGCGGCAGCGTGCCGACGAAAAAAGTATTCGCCTGCGGCATCTCGCCTGGCTTGGTCGGATCTTTCGGGTCGACCGGCACGCAGCGGTCGTAGACGATCAGATCGTACGCCCCGGTCGTCGATTCGGTGCGATACTTGTCGGACTTGAGATACTCCGGCGGCTCGACGGTAAGCTCGACCACTTGCTCGGCACGGGACGTCGCCAGCGCGAATTGCAGCGGCTCGTTCCCCGGCGTGATGAGCAGCACCTTAGAGCGTTGCGGCGGATTGATGGTCGCGTAGGCGACGTCGTCGATTGCCAGCTTATCGCCGGTCGCCGCGCGGAGCTCCAGCGCGCCGGGCTCCGTTGTCCCCAGGTCGAATGCGGCGGCCTTCGACGAGCCAGCGTCGATCTGTAGTTGCGTAGCGTCGATCAGGTTCCCTTCGCGCAGCAACGTCAGCTCCACCGTGGCCGCCGTCGAGCCAAAGTTCTCCAGCCGCGCGAACGCCTGCAACTGGTCCGGTTTTTCTCCCCGCTCCGTGGTGAAGGAAACGATGCCGATGTTGGCCGTGTCAGGCTCGCCGATCGGCACGTACTTCACCGGTTCCAAGTTGCCGAGCGAGAAGTTATTTACGTCCGGGAAACGCCCGTCGCTGAAGATATAGAGCGCCGCGGGCACCGGCTCCGCGATCTGGGCGTCGTTGGGGTCAAACGACGCCTGCCCTGGATTGGCGAGCCCCGACGCGACCTGCAGCGCTTCGGCGAGCGACGTCGGACGATTGGTGAGCTGGATGGCCTCTAGGCGCTCGCGCAACTGACGGCGGCTGGACGTGAAGTTCTGTTCCACCTGCGCGTCGTCGGAAAAGCTGATGATCATCGCCTCGGAGTCGGAGGACATCTCGTCGATCAGCGCGCTGATCTGCCGCTTGGCCTCTTCCAGACGATTCTTCGCCACGTCGGTCGTGCCCATGCTGGCGGAGTTATCGACCAGAAAAATCAGGTGATCGCCGGAGAGCTTTTGCTCCTGCCAGGTGGGATTCAACAGCGCGATGATGGCAATCAGCAGGATCAGCAATTGCAGGAACAAGAGCAGGCTCTGCCGCAACCGTTGCCAGAGGCTGTTGACGTGCAGGTCTTCGATTGACTTGAGCCACAGATAGGTGCTCGGAACCTCGAGCGGCTGCCGCTTGAGCTTCAGGAAATACAACATGATCACCGCCGGCGGCACCGCCAACAGCGGCGCCCAAAGCCACGGCGAGAGTAACGGGTTCCAGTTCATCTAGCGCACCAATCCTCGCTGCCGCAAGTAATTTCCGATCAGTTGTTCCACCGGCAACTGGTTTTGCGCGAGCATGTAGGCCATTCCGCGCTTGGTGCAGAACGATCGCGCGCCGTCGATGAACGCCGCCAGGGTTTGCTTGTAGCGCTTCAAGAGCGGGACGCTAATGGTGATCTCCGCGAAGTCGTTGTCCTCGCTATCGACCAGCCGCAAGTCCCCTTTCAATTCCGGCTCCAGCTCCTCGGCCGATAGGACGTGAATCACGTAGGCGTCCATCTGCCTCGCCACGAGGAACCGCAACGCCTCTTCGTAGCCATGCTTGTCCATCAGGTCGGAAATCAACACGACGATTCCCTTGCCT
>CAZUBB010000077.1:0-13713 GCA_964618485.1 uncultured Pirellulales bacterium | reverse complement strand
GGTTGCGCAGGCAGAAGTTTTTGATTCCTTCGGCCAGCGTCGCTTTCTCGCCCGCTTCGATCCCTTCCAGGTAATCCATCATCCGCCACAGGCTGCGCCGCCCGCGCAACACCGGCCCCGGCGTACGGAGCGGCTGCCCCAGCGTTTCGATTTTTACGCGATCGGCCCGGCAGAGCCCCACGAAGCCGAGCGACCCGGCCAGTTGTTTGGCGTAACGCAGCTTAGTCGGCTCGCCGAAATCCATCGACATGCTGGCGTCGATCAGCACATAAACGTGCAGGTCTTCTTCCTCGAGAAACATCTTGAGGAACAGTTTTTCCAGCCGCGCGTAGAGGTTCCAATCGATGAACCGCAGATCGTCCCCCGGCACGTAAGGGCGGAAATCGGCGAACTCGACGCTCTGCCCTTTGCGCTTGCTGCGCCGCTCCCCTTTCATGCGCCCACGAAACACCTTCCGGCTCACGAGCTCCATTTGCTCAAGTTGGGCGAGAAGTTCTGGGGAGAGGAGCGGCTGGGTGGCGGTGGACATAATTCAGAAGCTAGGAGTATGAATCACGAAGTACGAAGGCATTCGATACAGACGGCGGTTCTGAGTTACGAATTCACTTACGCCGCTTTCGCCTCGTCCGCTTTCTCCGGGCAGCGTTCCAGGATGTCCAGCAGCACCTGGTCCGGTTCGATGCCTTCCGCTTGCGCCTCGAAGTTCAAGAGCACGCGATGGCGCATGGCCGGGAGGTAAACGCGGCGGACGTCTTCGAAGCTCACGTTGTAGCGCCCTTCCAGGAGCGCGCGGACTTTCGACGCCAGCGCCATCGTTTGCGCGCCGCGCGGACTGGAGCCCCAGCGGATGTATTGGTTCGTGATCGGCAGCGCGTAGGGGCCATTCGGGTGCGTGGCCAGGATCAGCCGCACGATGTAGTCCTGCACGTGCGGGGCGATGATCACTTCGCGGATCA
Organism: uncultured Pirellulales bacterium; assembly: GCA_964618485.1. Lineage (GTDB taxonomy): Bacteria > Planctomycetota > Planctomycetia > Pirellulales > JALHLM01 > JALHLM01. The sequence goes on along the minus strand of CAZUBB010000077.1, from coordinate 12,757 downwards.
ACGCTTGCCACTGCATGATCTCTTTGCCGTCCATGACCTTGTCCGGCGTGACGAAGTCGCCGCGGGTGGTGCGGTCGACGATCGTGGACAGTTCTTGCTTCGAGGAGTACCCGACGACCAGCTTGAAGAAGAACCGGTCGAGCTGCGCTTCGGGGAGCGGGTACGTGCCTTCCTGCTCGATTGGATTCTGTGTGGCCATCACGAAGAACGGCTTGTCTAACTGGTAACGATGCCCGGCGACGGTGACCGTCCCTTCCTGCATCGTTTCCAGCATGGCCGATTGCGTCTTGGGCGTGGCGCGGTTGATTTCGTCCGCCAGGAGGATTTGTGTGAAAATCGGCCCCTTCTGGAACTCGAACACGCGGCGGCCGTCCGGCGTTTCCAGCACCATGTTCGTGCCGAGAATATCCGCCGGCATAAGGTCCGGCGTGAACTGGATGCGCGAGAAGTTCAAGTCGAGCGTCTGCGCCAACGATCGCACCAGGAGCGTCTTGCCGAGCCCCGGCACGCCTTCCAGCAGGCAATGCCCGCCGACGAACAAACACGTCAACACGCCATGCACGATGTCGTCATGCCCGACGATCACGCGGCCGAGCTGTTCCCGCACGGCCCCATAGCGTTTGACGAACTCCTCCGCCCTGGCTTCCATCGACTCGCTGATATTCATCGTTTCCTCGTGTTGATCAACACATCGCAACTAATCACTTGCAACCCGCGTCCGCCCCACCCAAGCCCAGGGATGGCCAACACGGACCGCGCCACGTCCACAACCCTCGAACGGCCTTCCCTGGGACACGCGAAACTCAATTCTCCCGAAACCGCTGCGCCTCCTTCTTGGCTCGCAACAGCCGATCGGTATAACTGTTTTCCGGCTTCGCGGCGCTCGGCTCCGCAATCGTCACCTCGCGCGGCGGCAACGTCTGCGGCCGTTCCGCTGCCTCTGTTACCACCGCCGTTGTCACCGGCGCATCCGCCTCGGGCTCGAAGCGCATCGCCGCGCGGCGGCGATCCATCTCATCGCTCGCCGCGACCTTCCGGGAACGGAGCCGCTCCATCCGCACGTCCGGCTGCGGGCCGCGCTCGCGACCGAGCAGCGCGCCGACTCGGTTGGCTAGCGGCGCAACCCAATCCCAGCTTAACGTCACCCGGCGCACGAATACATCACCGAAGAACGCCAGGCACGTACCCCAGACCAGATATTGCCAGACATCCTGATGGCTCCGCGCCGGCGGCAGGTCGTGGCGGAAACTGCTGATTTTCAGCCATTCCTCGACGCGGTCATTACCCGAGACGTCTTGAATCAGCACTCCCGGCTGGCCTTGCGGAGGCGTGAGCGCGGCGAGTTGTTCCAACAGCGGCAGGTTCGTCTCGCGATCGCGATACTCGCGTGAATACGGCACGCTGACGCCGGTGCGAATTGGCGCCGCGCCGGGATTCGGCACGACCGTCAGGAAGTAGTTGCCCGAGTCGTCACTGGGGAACTCGCCGACGTAACGCCCCGGCGCTACTTGTTCCATCTGGATCGCCCGCGGTTTCAGATCGGGCCCGAGCACCGTGCTTTCCATGGCCAGGAAGTTGAGAAAGTCCTCGTCCTTGTCGAGGGCCGTGATCACCACGCGCGTGACGCCGTCGGTTTGTTCCGTGGACAGCGTGAACTTGCCCTGATCGGCGACCGGCCGCATCGACCAGCGGACCATCTGGCTGAAGAACTTGTCGTAGTCGGCCCAGTCGACCCAGGCGCGTGTCCACCGCGCGCCGGCGTCGCTCGTGAAGCAGACTGAGCGACCCAGCCCATAATTCCACGTCGCCAAGAGCGTCGTGTTGTCTTTCCCCGCGGGCTGCGGCGAGTTGATCGCCACTTCCACGAGCGGGTTTTTCTTCACCGTGGAGAGCACGTAGCCGGTGATGGGAGGAAAGGCGTCGATGCCGCCGAGCAATTCGTGCGGATAGACGAGATTCGGCTGGATGCCCGTGTCTTTCTCGTAGATCATCGGCCGCGCCACGCGCCGCGCTTCCTTTTGAAAAATCTGCGGCAATGCCTTGGGGGTGAGCGCGTGATAGAACTTGCCGCCGCCCGCCTGCGCGAGTTGCCGCAAGAGCGGCACATCCGCGTCGCCGCCGACCGCGACCGTGGTAATGGTGATGCGATCGTCGGCCATCTGGCGAATCATCCGCTGGTAGCCGCCCCCTTCGCTACGACCGTCGGTGAGCAGGATGATATGCCGCACGCCGACGTCCGGCACTTGCCGCAGCGCCTGGTGCGCGAGTTGCAGCCCCGGCGCCATGTTGGTGCCGCCGTCGGCGGCGATGCGCATCACGCGAGCCTTCATGGGGCGCGCATCGCGGCGCGGCTGCATCCGCACGACCGTCGTGGCGACGGAGTCGAAGGCGTACACGCCGACGTGGTCGCGCTCCGACAGGCCGTCGATCGCCGCGCTGGCGGCCGCCGCGGCCATGGTGATTTTTTCTCCCTGCATCGAGCCCGACTTATCGAGCACGATCGCCAGCGCTCCGGCCGGGACGACTTTGGCGGCCTTGACTTGAAAGTCGAGCGGCATCGCCGCCTCGACCGGCGTTTCCGCCCAGCCCCCGGCGCCGAAGCTATTCGGCCCGCCGAGCATGATCAGTCCCGCGCCCAGGTGCTGCGTGTTGCTGGCGAGCATCTGAATCTGTTCGTCGCTGAAATGTTCGCGCGGCACATTGGCTAGGATCACCGAGTCGAACTGCTGTAATTCTTGCAGCGAACGAAACGCCTGGTCGCTCGACCGCTTCGTCACTTCAATATTCTGCTTGCGCAGCCGATCCGCCAGCAGTTCGTGTTCGCCGGGGTTTTCAAAGTCCTCGATCAGCAGCACCTGGCCGCTGCCGCGGACATAGGAAAACGCCGCCACGCGATTGTTTTCCGCCACGGCGTCGTCGGTCGCGCCGTCCGGCACGAACTGCGCCTCGTAGCTGTAAAACGCGGGCGTTTCGATTTCCTGCCGGATGGTGAAAACATGCTTCCCGGGCGCGAGAGAAACCGGCTGCTCGCTCAGCACGGTCGAGACATCGTCGGCCTGCTGCCGGATGATCAGCTTTCCGTTGGCAGGCGGCGTTCCTTCGTCCGCCGCGTGGTTCACCACCACGCGCAGATCGAACGGCTGTCCCTTGCGGACGTCGCTCGGCGTGACGATCCTTTCGATCAGCACGTCCGACTGCCGCGGCAACGACACCGGCACGATATCGATTCCCACGCCCGATTCGGTTGCGCTGCGGGCCTGCTCGAGCGCGTCTCCCATGTTCTGATTGCCGTCGGTGACGACGACGATCCGGCGGGCCGAATCGCCAGGGAATGACGCCTGAGCCAGCTTGATCGCCGCCTGCAGGTTGGTGAACTGCGGGTCGATTTCGGTTTCGGGGGACGTCGCAACGCTGATATCGCTGGCGAACGGCGGCGCTTCGATCGTGGCGTCGCGAGCAAAGACGATCACGCCAGCCCGGTCGTCGCGGTCGCGATGATCGCGAATCGCCCGATTCACGTAATCGAGGAGCGCCGTGCGCCGCTGCGGCGGAATGCTTTGCGACTGATCGACGACGTAGATGACGGTGACCTTTTCGGTGGCCCGCTGCAGTTGGATATCGGCGAGCGCCAGCACCAGGGCCGTCAACACCGCCGAGCGAAAGGCGAGCGCCACCAACCGGCGCCAAAAGCCGAATCCCGCCAGCGAGCGAAACGAAAAGAGCCACAGCGGAATCAACGCCGCCGGCAACAGCCATAGCATGTGCGGGCTATCAAACCCGAGCTGGTATTCGCGCCAGTGTGTTAGAAAATCCATGCTCTTGGTTCCGGACAGACTTCTGCCCCCACTAGCCCGACGCGCAAGCGAGTGAGAGTTGACGCTGACTTCTGTTCGACGCAACGAACATAAGGATCGCGATTTCTCCCTCGCTTGCGCGTCGGGCTAATATGGCGAAATCTGTTCTACTGATTATCGATATCCTTCCGCGCCTTCTTCTTCGCTTTGAGCAATCGGTTCGTGTAGCTGTCTTCGTCTTCGCTTCCGGCTGGGCCCATGCCGGGGCCGGTTGGTTTCGGCTTAGCGAGTTTTGGCGCGTCGGACTGGCCGAGCGCCTCGTCGACCACGTCGGCCGACACCGGCGCGTCGGGCTGCGGCTCGAAGCGGGTCGCGGCGCGGCGGCGTTCCAGGTCGCCCGACACTTCGGCCTTCTTGCTACGGAGGCGTTCCATCATCGGCGTCGTCTGCGGGACCCGTTCGCGCCCCAGCACCGTATCGCGGACCGTTCCCCACATCGGGCCGACCCAATCCAGGTTCAGCGTCACGCGGCGGATAAACACGTCGGCGAAGAACACAAAGGCGCTGGCCCAGAGCAAATACTGCCAAATGTCCTGGCTGCTCGTGGCGTGCGGCAAGTCGTGCCGAAAGCTGTTGAACTGCAAGAGCGATACGGGGTTCAGGTCTCCTTGCGGGTCGTCGATCACCAGTCCCGGCTTGCCCCCTTTGGGCGTTAGCCGGGCGAGTTGGTCCAACAACGGAGTATTCGTCTCCCGGTCCCGATATTCGGCCGAATACGCCACATTGACGCCGGTCCGGATCGGCGTCGTCCCCTGGCCAGGATTGACCATCACGAAATAACTGCCCGCGTCCTCGCCAGCGAACTCGCCGACATACCGCCCCGGCGCCGTTTGGACCAGTTTCAGATCGCGCGGCTTCATATCGGGGCCAAGGACGGTGCTGTTCATATCCAGGAAGTTGAGGAATTCGTCGTCCTTGTCGAGCGCGGTGACCACGACGCGGACCTTGCCGTCGACGTTGTCCGTGGAGACGGTGAACTTCCCTTGATCCCCTACGGGCCGCATCGACCAGCGGATCATTTGGCTGAAAAACTTGTCATAATTGTCCCAGTTGACCCACGACGAGGTCCACCGAGCGCCGTCGTCGCTTGTGAAGCAAACCGTCTTGCCGAGACCGTATGTCCAGCTTGCCAGGAGCGTCGTGTTGTCCTGTCCGGGCGGTTCCGGGGCAATTAAGGAGATCTCCACCAGCGGATTTTTCTTGACCGAAGTCATCACGTACCCGGTGATCGGCGGGAACCCTTCGATGCCGGCCAGCATCTCGTGCGGATAGCGCAACTGCGGCGTAAAGCCCGCCGGGTTTTCGTGAACCAGCGGACGCGCCACGCGGCGGGCTTCCTTCTGATAGATCTGCGGCAGTGCCTTCCCGGAATTGACCGCGTAATACTTGCCGCCGGTCTGCTGGGCGATCGACTGCATCAATCGCGACTCGGCTGGCCCGTGGGCGCCAATCGCCACGGTGGTAACGGTCACCTTGAGGTCGACCAAAGCTCGGATCGCCCGCGGCGAAGGGGGCGAGGGATCGCCGTCGGAGATCACGATCATGTGCTTGATCGCCGGTTTCTCGGTGGCCTCCAACTGCCGGAACCCTTGCGCCGCCATCGAGAGCCCCGGGTCGAAGTCCGGCATATCCCCCGGCTGCATTCTGTCGAGCCGCGCAAGCATCTGCGGGCGATTACCGCCGACCTTCCAGAACCCCAGCGGCGAGTTCCACAGAAATTGATCGGTGGCGCCGTAGTGGATCACCGCACAAAGATCCTGATTGCCGAGCGTTTTGAGCGCCTCTTGCGCGACGACCTTTTGCCAGTGATTCCCGTCCGGCATTTCCGAGGCGTGCATCACCATGGCGAGCGCGCCTTTCGGCACGACCTTGGCGGCCTTGATCTGGAAGTCGAGCGGCATCGCCTTTTCGACTTCCGTGCTCGTCCAGCCGCCGGCGCCGAAGCTGTTCGGCCCGCCGAGCATGATCATGCCGCCCCCCATGAGCTGCGTGTTCTGGGCGAGCATTGCCAACTGTTCGTCTGTGAAGTGCTCGCGGGGGACGTTCGCCAGGATCACGCTGTCGTACTGCTGCAACTCCTGTAAGCCGCTAAACGCCTGATCGCTCTTGCGGACGGTGATCTCGATGTTCTGCTTCCGCATCCGGTCGACGAGCAACTCGTGCTCGCGCGGATTTTCAAAATCCTCGATCAACAGCACCTGCCCCGACCCGCGGATGTAGGTGAACGCGGTGGAGCGATTGTTCTCCACCATCGCGTCATCTGCGGCGGTGTCGGGGACGAACTGGGCCTCGTAACTATAAAAGGCGGGCTCGTCGATTTGCTGGCGGATGGTAAACACGCGCTTGCCCGGCGGCAGCGTGATCTTCTGTTCGGAGAGCGTCACCGGCGCGTCATCCGTCTGCTGCCGGACAATCAGCGTGCCATTCACGTTGCCGGGGTCCGCTTCGGTCGCTACGGCGGTGTTATTGACGACCACGCGCAGATCGAATGGCTGACCTTTACGGATGTCGCTGGGGACGCTGATTTTTTCGACGAGCACCTCGGCCCGGTGCCGGAAGTGGACCGGTACGACGTCGATGCTGATTCCCGACTCGATCGCCCCCTGCGCCTGCTCGAGCGCATCCCCCATGTTCTGGTTGCCGTCGGTGACAATCACGATCCGCTTGGCGGAATCGCCGGGGAACGTCGCCTGCGCGAGTTTGACGGCCCCTTGCAGGTTGGTGTACTCGGGATCGAGCTGCACCTCCTGGCCTTCGGTGATTTGCACGTCGCTGTCGAACGGCGGCGTTTGAATCGAGGCCTCCCGGCCGAAGACGATGACGCCGGCGCGGTCGTCCCGATCGCGATGTTCGCGAATCGCGGCGTTCACATAATCGACGAGCGCCTTCCGCTGCGACGGCTGAATGCTCTTCGACTGATCGAGCAGGTAGATGACGGAAAGCTTCTCGGTCGAGCGCTTCAGTTGAATATCGGCCAGCGCCAGAATGCAAATCGTCAATACCGCCGTCCGCAAAAGCAGCGCAAACACGCGCCGCACGGGCCCCAACCCGGCCAGGCTCCGGAAACTGAATATCCACAGCGGAATCAACAACACCGGCAAGAGCCAGAGAAACCCCGGGCTATCAAAGCCGAGCTGGTATTCGCGAAAGGAGTTGAGGAAGGACATGGTTAGGAGGAGAAAAGGAGAAGAGGAGAAAAGGAGAAAAGAAGGGGGACAAGCGTTGGGCGCAATTGCAGCGCCAGTCCTCGCCCCCGTCCCACTGAAAACTGAACACTGAACACCGAACACTCCATCATTCTTTTCTCCTCTTCCTCACTTCTCCTTGTCTTCTCCACCCTCACATTCTCACCCGTTGAATCCGATGATTCTGCGAGTCAATGATATTGATTCTGCCTTGGCGATCGATCACCGAGCCCCAGGGGTGGAAGAATTCGCCCGGTTGTTTGCGGCCGTACGTGCCGAACGTGGCCAGCGATTTTCCGTCCTGAGTGAATTTCTGAATCCGGTGGTTCCCCCATTCCGTGACGAGGACGTTTCCGTCGGCGTCGAGCGAGATATCGTAAGGATAGCTGAGATCGCCGGGCCCGCTCCCTTGCTGGCCCCAATGGAATAGCAGCTTCCCCTCGGTATCAAAAACCTGGATGCGGTGGTTGCAGGCGTCGGTGACCCAAATCCGGTCTTGCTCGTCGATCCACAGTTTCTGCGGCCGCACGAACTGCCCCAGCTCTTCGCCATGGCCGCCCCATTGTAGGAGAAATTCCCGGTCGGGGGAAAACTTCTGAATCCGGTCGAATTCGCCGTATTCCGCCACGTAGAGATTCCCCTGCGAATCCTCGGCGGCGTCGGTCACCAGGCCGAACTCCCCCGGCTTTTCGCCTTTCACTCCGCCGAGCCTCTCGAGCAATTCCCCTTCCGGAGTATAGACGAGCAACTGGTAATAATGCGTATCGCTCACCAGCAGCCTCCCCTTGCGATCGATCGACAGCCCCGAGGGGCGACCGACCGTGTGATCGGGGGACATCCACGAGCGGATGAAGTTCCCCTCCTCGTCGAACACCTGAATCCGGGCCGTCATATCGACGATGTAGATCCGTCCCTGGGCGTCGATGCAGCCGGCGCGCGGCTTCTGAAATTTGCCATCCTCCAGCCCAAGCCGCCCCCAGATTTTGTCCACGTCACCAGACGAGCCGGTGGAACGACGGCAGCCCGCCGGCGCAATGAGAGCGCAGACGACGGCAAGCATCGCGAACAATCGCAGCATGGGCGTGGACAGCCATTCCGGAACGAGCCCCGCGGCGGGGGCGAATCAACACCAGGCGACTCCGTTTTACCGCGCCGAAGGCGCGGCGTGCCAGTGTCTTATGTTCGTTCCGCGAATCTCTTCCTTCGATCGCCGTTCGACGGCTAGCCGACCGGCGAGGCAGCTCGGGCGTCGGACCGCTATTCGATCTCGACAATCGCCTCGACTTCCCCGTTCCGTTGGAAGCGGGCAACGAGGTAGTCGGTAATCAGGTTGTGCCCGAGTAACGTGCGATTCCCATGCTCGCCGAGCGAGCGATAAATGAGCCATTGCCGCTTGCCGACCTGCACGCGGTAGCCCACGGCGACGTCGCGCGGCAGGATGCGGCGATCCTCGGCGACGGTCAACTGCCGCCAGGTATAGGGCGCCGACTGCCGCCGCGGATCGAGGTCAATCCACAGCGGCGCGAATAGGCCGGTGCCGGTGTGCGACTGGCGCAAGGTGAGTCCCTGCGAGGACTGCGAAAGTTCGCATCCGCGGGCCGCCAGGCGCCATTCGGGCAACGCGAGCGGAAAAACGCGGTACGCGCCGTGCTTCGTGTTCAGCGCGCCCTCGGTCGTCTCCCCAGCCGGCTCGAAGGCGACGTGCGGCGCCAGCGGCAGCGAGCTGCTGTAATCCCATTTGGCTGCGGTCATTCCCATGACCGCGTCGGCAATGAGCAGGAAGCGGTCCTCGCGCGCCAGCAGCATTTGCCGCTGCAGCGAAACGCCCGGCGCGAGTTGCTGCTCCAGTTCCAGGTAAACGCCGTCGTCGTCGGAAATCCAGCAGACTTCTTCCCAGGCCGCCGACGGCGACAGGAGCTCTCCGTCGCGGCGAAGCTCGGTCCGCCAGTTGCCCAGCGCAAGGATTTCATTGCCGATGGAAAACTCGATCTTCGGCGTCGCTTCGTGCCACAGCACGGCTAACGTCGCCGCCGAGCGCGACCAGTCGCTGCGCAACAACGAGGCCTGCCCCCACTCCGAATGCACGGCGGGATCGGGCAACTTGCGACGCGGCTTTGCCTTCAAGTCCGCTTCAGGCAGAACGCGATAGCTTGGGAGCCAGGAACGAATCTCGCCCGCGCCGCGGCGGGAGCCGAACAACGTCGCGAGGCGTTCCAGGAACGCCGGCTCCAGCCGAGCGTCGGCTTCCTCGTCAAACACGGAGCTGCCATCGCGCCGCGTCCAATGCACCATCTGCGCCCAGAAGTTGCGGTCGACGCCGAGCCCAAGGCTGTAAGCGCGCGTCCAGCAGGCCAAGAGCGCACGGCTGATGGGGAGATCGCGTCCGGCGCACATTCCGGCGCCGTCGAGCAGCGTGCGCGCCCCTTCGTCGAGCGTCTGCCTCGCTTGCTCCGCTAACTGACCGCTGACGGCCAGCTCTGGGAACTCGAACGCGAGCGCCATCGCTAATTCGCCGCCAAGCAATTGATTCACCAGCGGCGGGATATCGAGCGAGTTCGCCGATTCGAGTGCTGTATCGACGAGGAATTCCCAGGCGGCCCACCACAGCGTCGGCGAAGCAGTCCCGGCCAGGCGCGGTAGCACCATCGTCCAGGCGGTCGCTTCCAGCGCGAGTGCCACATTGGGCGAAGCGTCGCGAGCGCCATCGAGCCAGGCACGCAGTTCTCCCTCGACGTGCCCGGCCAACCGCCCCTTCTTGCGCGCGAAATCGTGCAGCCGCAGCAAAAGCGCGGCCGATTCGGGGCCTAAGTCGCGTTGCCGCCAGCCCCACAAGAGCGGCGAGGTGCGCCCTTTCCACAGCTTGTTGAGCTTGCCGGGCCGCGAGCGCGCCAGCAGATGCTCGGACCACGCCCGCCACCCTTTGCCGGACGCGCGGACGTCGTCGGCCTCGCAGACGCGGCGCGGTGCGCAGAGCGACCAGGCGAAATGACGCGGGTGCGGGGCGCCGTTGCCAGCGACGGCTGCCTTGCCAGGAAGAAGCGATACGGCCATAGATCCATCAAAGCTGAAGCACGCTACACTTTACGCTGAGCGTATGCTGGCGATATCTTAACAACTGAATGGCGCCATTTCGCCCCCCGGGGCGCAGAGCGCTCTAATTCCCGAGGAGACTGGACGATGCCCGCGAACCGCGTTGTTGAAAAGCTGTCGGTGGCGGCGTTCTTCGCTGCGCTCGTCGTGACCACCGTGCGAGGTGACGATGCGCCGCAGCGGGCCCGCGGCGAAGGGCCCCCCGCACCGGACGTCAAGGAATTGATCCTCCCGAAAGGTGAGGAGAAGGATCTCAAGTTGCTTCATCCGGAAAGCCATGTCTGGCTGGACAAAGAGCGCAAGCGGCTGGTGATGACGGGACACATCGCCTTGCGCGAAGGTCAACTGGAAATGTTCGCCTGCCTGTCCGGGACGAAGGAACATGAATCGGTCGTCGCCATCGACACGCTGGCGCACGTCGTACACGCCGGGCTGCTCGTCTGCGGGGCCGAAGCCGGTAAGCCGGTGCAGTTCACCCCCACGTTCACGCCGGCCAGCGGAACGGAGATCGAAATCACCGTGTTCTGGAAAGACAAAGACGGCAAGCTGCAACAAGCCCGCGCGCAGGAATGGGTCCGCGACATCAAGGCGCAAAAAGAAATGCAGCAGAAGTTCGTCTTCGCTGGCTCCGGCTTCTGGACCGACGATCGCACCGGCGAAAAATTCTATATGGCGGAGGACGGCGACTTCATCTGCGTCTCGAACTTCGCGAGCGCCATGCTCGACGTTCCGACCGAGAGTTCGCAATCAGCCGGCGCGCTCCTCTTCGAAGCCTTCACCGACCGCATCCCGCCGCAAGGCACGCCCGTAACCATGGTCCTCACGCCGAAGGTGGAAAAGAAGGACGACAAGAAAAAAGAAAAGAAAGACCCTCCCAAGGAAAAGACGACCACGAAGCCGGCGGCCAAGCCATAGCGCAATCCTTAGAGCCGGAAGCGTCAGCGCCCGGAGTATCGCGCACTGTCTGTTGTGGCCCGGTCTCCTGACCGTGCCACAACAAAGTATCACGGCGGGCACGGCAGTGGTCGGTTCGCGCGGTCCGGTCCCTGGTAGCGGTATTGCGCGTCGAACGGATCGTTCACCACGCTCCAGAAACGCCCGTTTTTCAGATAGAGCTTGCGCTGTTCTTCCAGATTGAATGGCCGCGCGCCGATGCGGCCGAAGACTGCGATCTGCTGTCCGGACTCGTCTACGGCCCGATCGCGATCGACCCCCTTCGAGATGCAGAGCGCATGCCCTTCGTGCGGCAGTTTGCGCGTCGCGATCAGCGAGGGCGTCGGCCGCGGGCTGAAGCCATACATTCCCGGCGTATCCGGCGAAGTGAGTTGCACGACGCGCAATCCGTTGCGACCGTCGGCCAGGTAGGCGAATTCGCTGTTATTCGTGATGCCGAGCTTCACGTCATGTAGATCGTTGATCTCGCCGTCAGCATTGTAAATCTGATCGACGCGCGGCGCGGCCGGGTTTTCCACATCGACGATGATTAACCCATGCTCGCCGCCGGAGATGTAGGCGTAGGTCCGAGCGACGTAGATGTTTTTCGCCTCGGGGAGCGGCAGCGTCGTCACGGGCATCGGCCGCGAGAGTTCGGTGACGTCGAAGACGCGCAAGCCGGCGCGATCGGTGACGAAGGCATAACGAAACTGCACCGCCACGGCCGTAGGGCAATCGACAAAGCGCTCGTCGAGCACCGCCACCACGTCAGGTTGCTTCGCGTCGGCGATCGAAACCACGGCGACGCCGACGTCACAGCAAATGTACGCGTATTGCCCGGCGATCGTGATGCTCCGCGCACCGTTCAACAGCCCTTCGGGGTTGAAGGTCGTCTCGCGGCGGAGGAAGTTATTCGTGGGGTTGCCGTCCAATAACGTGCCGACGCCGACGATGACGAGCCCCTCGTATTTGTCGGTCACAAAAATGTTGCCGTAGTAAGGAGCGATCGGCGTCTCGCCGTTTTCCGGATGCTGTACGCGCGTCGGGTCGGGAGCGATCGTCGTCGGCGCCGCGACGGCCGTGGCGTAGCGCGTGCGGACGTAAAGCTGCTGCCCCAGCGGCGATACCGGCGCGGTGGTGATGCGCTCGGAGAAGGCCTTGTTATCGATGAACGCCACGTCGAACACGCGCAGCCCCCCTTCGCCGCAGGCCGCGTAGAGGAACTCGCCGCGCATTTGCAGCGAGAGGATCTCCGGCTTCATGAGCGGACGCAAGAGCGTGTCGCCGATGTCCTTGCCCGGATGCTCGTGGGCGTGCTCCAACTCCGCGTCACGCTCCAGGTGCTCGCGGTAATTCTCCGGGTATGCCATGCGATGCAGCGTGCTGCCGATCACCGCCTGCGGTTCCTCGCGCTCGGTGACGACGACCGCCTCGAAGCCGTGCTCCCCGGCGCCGACGTAGCAGTAGCGTCCCATGAAGTTGAGGAAGTTCGTCCCCTGCATGACGAGTTGCGCCATGATGGCGTGATTGTTGTTCGCGCGATCGACGTGGCAATCGTTGCACATCTTCGTTTCGCCGGCGCCGCGGACGGTGTGCGGAACGTTCGTGCTGAAAGCGATGCCGCTGAGGCCGTCGGCGGAAATCGTCTGCTGCTGAACGTAGATCGATTCCCGGTTGCCGTTATACGAACCGACG
>CAZUBB010000076.1:6276-18569 GCA_964618485.1 uncultured Pirellulales bacterium | reverse complement strand
GAGATGATGGTCGAACCGAATTCGCCGCTCTCCGGGAAGACGATTGAAGAGGCCGGACTGCGGCACTTGCAGGGCGTGTATCTGGCGGAGATCGACCGCGACGGGTTGATCCTGCCGGCGGTGTCGCCGCAAGAACGGTTGCGCGCGGGCGATCGGCTGATGTTCGTGGGGATCGTCGAGTCGGTCGTTGACTTGCAACGGATTCGCGGCCTGGTGCCGGCGACCGATCAGGTGTTCAAGCTCGCCGCGCCGCGTTCGATGCGCTGTCTGATCGAGGCTGTCGTTTCGGAAAGCTGTCCCAATGTTGGGAAGACAATCCGCGACGGGCGCTTCCGCACCGCGTATAACGCTGTCGTGCTGGCCGTGGCCCGCAATGGGCGGCGATTGAATCAGAAGATCGGCGATATCGTCCTGGAGCCGGCCGACACGCTGCTGCTGGAAGCGCAGCCGAATTTTGCCGATCACCACCGCAACTCACGCGATTTTCTGCTGGTCAGCCGGCTGGATAACTCGACGCCGCCGCGGCACGAACGGGCGTGGCTGTCGCTGGCGATTCTCGCGACGATGATCGTGGCCTCCTCGGCGGGGCTGATTGATATTCTGCCCGCGGCGATGGCGGCGGCGGGGTTGATGCTGATGACGCGCTGCTGCACGGTGATGGCGGCGCGGCGCAACGTCGATTGGGAAACGCTAATCGCGATCGCGGCGTCGTTCGCGCTGGGCACGGCGCTCGAAGCGAGCGGGGCCGCCAAGGGCATCGCGGAAGGGTTCGTGGGACTTGCGCAGGGGAATCCGTGGGCGACGCTGGCCATTGTGTATGCCGTCACGGTGTTGGCGACCGAGTTAATCTCCAACAACGCGGCCGCGGCGCTGATGTTTCCGTTTGCCATCGCCACGGCCGGTAAACTGGATGTGAACTATATGCCGTTCATCGTGGCCGTGATGATGGCGGCCTCGGCCGGGTTCGCGACGCCGATTGGGTATCAGACCAATCTTATGGTCTACGGGCCGGGCGGCTATCGCTTCAGCGACTACGTGAAAATCGGCGTGCCCCTCGATATATTGATCGGCGTCGTCACGGTGGCGATCACGCCGTTCGTGCCGGGGTGGGGGTTTTGAGGCAGGTTCGGAGTTCGAAGCACGGAGCTCGAAGCATGGAGTTTGATGGACGCGTGATGATGGAGCACTATTGCATACGCTGGAGGCGCTTAGTCTTCCAACTTCGTTCTCCGAACTCCGTACTCCGTACTCCTTCCTCGGTTCTTCATCCTTCCCCGCCGGACGCCTCATGACTTCCAGCCCGTCGTCGATCCCGGAACCACAGCGTCTCACCACCACGCATTGGCTGATTTGCATCGTGGCGGCGATTGGGTTTGCGTTTGATACGTATGAGTTGCTGATGGCGCCGCTGGTGGCGCCTTCCGCTCTGGCGCGTTTGCTCGGCGCCGACCCGTTCACGGCGGCGGGAAATGCCGAAATCACCGCCTGGTTTCGGAATATTCAGATGGCCAGCGGGTTGTCTGGGGGCTTTTTCGGCTTGATCGGCGGTTACTTGACCGATCGTTTCGGGCGTCGGCGCGTGCTGGTGTGGAGCATTCTCCTCTACGCGTTTTCGGCATTCGCGGCCGGCTTCGCGACTAACGTTTGGATGCTATTGATCCTGCGTTGCACGACATTCATTGGAGTGTGCGTGGAGTTCGTGGCGGCAGTCGCCTGGCTCGCGGAGTTGTTTCCCAACCCCAAGCAGCGCGAGATGGTGCTGGGCTATACCCAGGCCTTCTCGAGCGTGGGCGGTTTGATGGTCACGGCCGCGTTCGCCTTTTCCAACCGCTTCGCTGAGGCGCTTCCGGCGATTCACGGCGAGCATGCCGCTTGGCGTTATACCCTGATCTCCGGCCTGATTCCGGCGATTCCGCTGATGCTGATCCGGCCCTTCCTGCCGGAATCGCCGTCGTGGCAAAAGAAGCGCGAGCAAGGCACGCTGCGCCGTCCCCGTTTTTCCGAGTTGTTCGCGCCTTCGTTAAGGCGGACCACGATTGTCACCGCGCTCATGTTCGCCTGTACGCTCGGCACCGCGTTTGGCACGATTCAATTCGCGCCGCAAATTGTGCCTGGCCTCGTGGAGGGGGTGTCCCGCCTCGGCAAGCTACGGGCGGACTACGAGAAACTCGACAAGAGCTCTCCGGAAGCGATCGCCATGCGGACAGAGATGGTAGCGCTCAATAAGGCTCGGTTGGACAATGTCGCCACCGTAAACGGTTATCAGGAAATCGGCGGGCTCGCGGGACGATTCGCGCTCGCGGCGTTGGCGGTCGTCATCCTGGGGCGCCGAAAGCTCCTGTGGGTATTTCAGATTCCAGGCTTGATCGTCATCCCGCTCGTGTTCATGTTTCCGGCAACGAACAATCTCTCGTTGTTTGCCTGGGGCATGTTTATTGCCGGCTTCTTTACGATTTCGCAATTGAGTTTTTGGGGGAACTACCTCCCGCGCGTGTACCCAGTGCATCTGCGCGGTACGGGAGAGAGCTTTGCGGCCAATGTAGGAGGTCGCATGATCGGCACATGCGTCGTCTTTGTCACCACGGCGCTGATTCCCGTCTTCGCGAACTCATATCCGGAAAGCGCCCCACATGTGCATGTCGCCTACGCGGCGGCCGTAGTGGCAGTGCTTACCTATGGCATCGGTTTCATCGCCAGTTTCTTCCTGCCGGAGCCGCCGGATGGGGAATTGGCGGATTAGCCACGCGGGAAACCGCTGATGCCCCCCATTGGTAGGTTTGTGTGCGATCTCGCACTCAGCTACCTTGCTGCCTAGCTCGACTTTGACGATGCGCTGGGCAGATCGCGCTTTCGGCGAGGATTCTTGCGCCCCTTGCCCCCACGCGCCCTTGGCGCGACAGGCGGTTTGGCTTGGGGTGAATCGACAACTCTGTGAGGTGATCCAAGATGTTGCGAAAGAAAAAGACCATCGCCTGCATCGCGCTGTTCTCGCCGACGCGTCAGGGGCGTACACCGACTTCGCGCTGTCGCTCAACCCCACGCATCATTACTCGCTGGACGAAGCGGCGCTCGGCGCCCCGAGACTCGACGGAAGTGGCAACAAGATCGGCGTCGCCTCGGGCGCCGCCGGCGGCTTTCAGTATGACGGTCCCGTCCTGGACACCGGCACCGGACCCACCATCAACGGTTACTATGAGGGCTTCTTTGCTGGCGTCGACCCGGATCCGGTCGCCACGGTTGGCGCTGCGGGACCGAGCTTTGCCGGCTTTGACATCGCGAATCTGGCGTTCGACGCCAATCGCCGCGGATCGATCAACTTGGGCGATGGCGTCAACTTCGCTGCTGATGTCATGACGGTTTCGTTCTGGATGCGCGGCCGCAATGCGCACGCTGGCGACCGCTACTTCACGAACAACACGCCGACAAGCGCAGACCACTTCCAGGTCACGATGGGAAACGCTGCCAATTTGCTGGTCTGCTTTGACCCGACCGTTGGAGACTCTGCCGCTTCGCGTCAGGTCAAGGATGACACGCTGAGAATCAAGGACAATCAATGGCATCATGTCGTTGCCTCGCGCAATGGAGCCTCGTTGTCCGGATTTCGTGTCGTAGTCGATGGACACGATTTCACGGCTGACTTGGCTGACACGACCACCGGCTGGGGAAACACGCCGGACGACGCCCACATTGGTTCCCGCGATGGCGGTGATGGCGGTCCGAACCTCCGCACCGCGACCGGCGCACTGGATGAAGTCTCCGTGTTCTTGAACCGTCAGCTTACCGTGGCCGAATCAAAGGCGCTGTACGACGCCGCGGTGCCGCCAGGCGCTGCGTTGTCCGCCGAGTTGCCCAAGGGGGGCGCGGGCAAGTGGGGTGTGCGCACCTTCCGCCCGGCCTATCTCATCAAGACGGGCCTGACCGGCGTCGATCAGGTGCTGAACGACGCGGACCTGCGCGTGGAACGCAATGCCACCGACAGCCAGGTGTCGACGCTCAATTTCGCGAATGGCGGCGACGGTTATAGCTTCCCCGCGCCGAAGGACGCTCTTCCTGCCGGCGCTCGCGTCGATCAATACGTCGCGGCCGCCAATGGCACGATTCGCATTCCGGAAGATGGCGTCTACACGTTCGGCTTCGACGGCGATAACGCCGTGCGGTTGTCGATCCCCGGCGCGAACTTCACGAAGCAGGCCGGCAATGACGGCGTGGTGGTGACGGGCGACACGATGGAGACTCCGCTCTACACGACCGACGCTTACGGTCTGGCCTCGACGTTCCTGGCCGCCGGGGACTACCCGATCTCGGTCGTGTACGGCGAGCAGTACGGCGGCGGCTTCCTGGAGGTCTTCTCCGCCAAGGGAGAAAAGACCGCGATGGACGCTGACTTCGCGTTGATCGGCGGACAGGCCGCCGTCTACGCCCAAGGCACGACGCCGACGGTCGCGGCTGGCTTCCAAGTCAAGGAAATGGTCCGCGTGCCGGAAGGTATTCCGGAAACGGCCATTCATAACTTGGCGCAGGCTCGCGAGGCGATCACCAATCCGCAGGCGACGGACTTCCTGTTCCCGGCGGGCGGCGGTACGCAAACCGTGCAAACGATCAACGCCAAGGATCCAGATGCAGCGAGCGGCGGCGGAAAGTACGACGGCGATGTGCCGTTTCTCAACGACCTGGCGAACACGGATGACAACGATTTCGTGATGTTGGCGACCGGCACGGTGCACATCGAAGCGGACGGCATGTACACGTTCGGCTTCGACACCAACAACGGCGCCAGCCTGACGATTGACGGCGCGGATTTTGAAATCACCCGGACCGTCGACGGCAACGTCGCGACGGTGTCGGAAGATGGTTCGTCGCTGATCTTCGATAGCGAAGTGCATGAAGGGGGCAACTACACGTTGGCCAGCACCTTCCTGACCGCGGGCGATCACGACATCGAGTTCTTGATGTTTGAGCGTGCCGGCGGCTCGAGCGCCGAACTGATCGCCGCCGTGGGCGAATGGAATGCCTTCGTTCCATCGGCCTTCACCCTGCTCGGCGCGCCGGGCCGGGAGGTCGATCTGCGGGCTCCGAAGGGCTTGGAGCTCGTCGGGGACGCGGCCCCGCAAACGGGCGACACGGATGGCGACGGCGACGTCGACCTGGACGACCTTAACAACGTTCGCAACAACTTCGGCGCCACCGGAATCGGCGACACCGACGGCGACAACGACGTTGACCTGGACGACTTGAACAACGTCCGGAACAACTTCGGCGCCGGCCCCGCGGCCTCGGTTCCGGAGCCGGGCACGTTCGCTCTTGGCCTGACGATGCTGGCGCTCGGCGGCCTTTGGGTGCGCCGCCGCCGCAGCTAAGGCTGGCGGGAGTCGAAAGATTGACTGTTAACTTCGCGGCCCTGCTCGAACTGGTTTCGAGCAGGGCCGCTTTTCTGTTGGTGATCCACGTCGTTGGAACTGTTACTTCTCCTCGCGCGGCGCGAACTTGATCGACGCGGAGTTGATGCAGTAGCGTTTGCCGGAGGGGGGCGGGCCGTCGTCGAAGACGTGGCCGAGGTGGGCGCCGCAGCCGTTGCAGTGGACTTCGGTGCGAAGCATGAAGTGGCTGTAGTCCGCGGTCTCGCCGACGTTTCCTTCGTTGAGCGCCTTCGAGTAGCTCGGCCAGCCGCAGGCCGATTCGAATTTTTCGCCGGAGTCGAACAGCGGCGTGCCGCAGGCGACGCACTGGTAGACGCCGTCCTCAAAGTGGTCCCAGTATTCTCCGGTGAAGGCGCGTTCGGTCCCCTGCTTGCGCGTCACGCGATATTGTTCCGGGGTGAGCACCTTCTTCCATTCTTCATCGGACCGTTCCTTGGAACCGGGAACGACGGATTCCGTTTCAGTGGGTTTCATCGTGGACGTCTCCATGGTCTTGGGGCCTGTCGAATCGACCGCTTCCCGCGGCCAGAAACTGGCGGCCGCTACGAGCCCGCCGCAAAAGAGCACGGCGGCGACGCCCAACGATTTTGAGGTGTTTGTCGTCATCACAGGATTATACCGGTGTGGCGAGGTGGAAGAGCACACCGTCTTGGATACGCGTCGCGCTCCGCGGGTTACGCGAATCGCGCCAGGTTTTCAGCGTTCGATTTTGTATTCCTCGATTTTGCGGTACAGCGTGGCGCGGCCGATTCCCAGGAGGCGGGCCGCCTCGGGGACGTTGCCGTCGGCACGGCGGAGGGCTTCGGCGATCAGTTTGCGTTCCCAGTCGTCGAGGCGTAGCGACGTAAGCTCGCCCTCGCCGACGTCGCGGAGGCCGAGGTCTTCCGGCACGATTTCATCGCCCGCGGCGAGGACGACGGCGCTGTCGATGACATTGCGCAACTGCCGGACATTGCCGGGCCAGGAATAACCAAGGAGTTTTTCGCGGGCCGCTTTGGACACCTCGAGGTTGCGGCGGCCATGGGCGTCGCGAAAGACATCGAGGAAGTGATCGATCAGCAGGCCGATGTCCTTGCCGCGCTCGCGGAGCGGCGGGACATAGAGCTCGAAGACACTCAGCCGGTAGAAGAGATCTTCGCGGAATTTGCGCTCGCGGACGTACGTGAGCAGGTCGCGATTCGTGGCGGCGATCACGCGCACGTCCACCTGCACCTCCGAAGTCGCGCCGACCGGCAGGAACGGGTGGCGTTCCAAGATGCGGAGCAACTTGGCCTGACCGGCGAGGGTTAATTCGCCGACTTCGTCGAGGAAGAGCGTCCCCAGGTCGGCCTGCTGGAAATATCCGATGTGATCGCGGTCGGCCCCGGTGAACGAGCCGGCTTTGTGGCCGAAGAGCTGGCTCTCCATCAGATCGGCCGGGATGGCGGCGCAGTTGACGGAGAGCATCGGGCGATCGGCGCGGGGGCTCGCGCGGTGCAAGGCGCGGGCGACCAGTTCTTTGCCGGCGCCGCTCTCGCCGCGAATCAGGACGCAACCGGTGGCGCGGCCGAGCCGGGCGATTTTGGTTTTCAGGTCGACGATCGGCGTGCTTTCGCCGACCAGTTCGTCGGCGCCGGTTTTGGCCTTGAGCCGGGCGAGGTCGACTTTCATCGATTCATCGCGCCGCGCCCGGACTAAGGCGATTGACGTGATGTTGGCGAGCGAGATAGCGAAATCGAAATGCGACTGGCGGAAACGGCCGCGTTCCAGGTAGACGTGCAGCGCGCCGATCACGGCGTTGGCCTGCACCATCGGGATGCAGAGGGCGTCGGCGTAGGAATCGAGGTGATCGTGCGAGCCGCCCGACTGGTTGGCGATCCAGACGGCGTGGCGTTCGCTGATGACGTGTTCGGTGAGCGACTCGCTGAGCACGACCTGGCCGGCGGCCTTCTCGGGGATGACGAGTTTTGGCTTGAGCGCCCCTTCGTCGGTGGCCCAAAGGAAGCCGACGACCGAGGCGCCGCAACGTTCTTTGAGCAGTTCCAGCGAAATCCGCAGCACATCGTTCGAGTTGGTGAACCCGAGCAGCTTGATGCTCAGTTGGTAGAGCAACAACAGGTCCTGGGCCTGCTCCGACTCGCTGAGCGCGAGCATGGGGAGGGCCGCGGAATCGAGCATGCCGTAGCGAGTGTCGCGGATGAACGTCTGGGAGAGATGAAGGCCGTCGTGTCCGGCGGTCGGCGGTTCCGTGCTTTGGTGGAAGACGAACTCCGTTGAACCGACGCGGAGACGGTGCCCTTCGTCGAGCACCGCTTCGTCGATTTTTTGATCGTTGACAAAGGTGCCGTTGCGGCTTTCGGCGTCGCGGACGTGCCAATTGCCGTCGCGGCGTTGAATCGCGGCGTGGACCCGGGAACAAAGGGGATCGGTGAGGACGACGAGACATTCGGTCCCGCGTCCGATGCGGTTCTCGCCGACGGGATTCAACAGGTAGCTCGTGCCGGCACGGGCTCCGGCATTGACGCTCAGATAGGTATACATATCGGCCACGGCGAAAATTCCCTGCCCCCTACGCTCCTTTCACTATAACATTCGGGCACTTACCAACTGTAGGAGGCGACTCTGTCGCCGATCAAGTCGGTGAGAATTCTTTTGGCATTGAGCTTGCGGCGGCGATCCATTCATCGGCGACGGAGTCGCCTCCAATAGTAAGGGAACATGATGCCGGACGAGGCAATTTGCCGTTGGTTGGTGGGAGACGAGGGGCGCCGTTGGCTCGGGCGGGCCGCGGAATTCAACGGGACGCTCGTGCAGCGCGCCGCGGCGTTACGGCGCGGACTTTCCGCTGACCGGGCGGCCGCCGTGCTCGAACAGTGGGAGCTGCGGGAGCGGGCCCGTGGCAAATTCCTGGCGGCCGAGCGGTTGCTTTACACGCGGATCGGGCTGGAACAGGCGACCGACTCCTCGCTCGCGGCTTACAAGGCGGAGCGGTTCCGCGGATATCACGATGTCGCCGATCTCTGCTGTGGGATCGGCGGCGATCTGCTCGCTTTGGCGGAAACCCACCAGGCGCGGGGGGTTGACCGCGACGCTTGCGTGGCGGTGCTCGCGGCGGCCAACCTGGAGGCCGTGGGCTTGAAAGGCGCGCTCGAGAATGCAGCGATCGATCCCGAGCGGTTCCAGGCCGAGGCGTGGCATATCGATCCTGATCGGCGGCCCGGCGGACGGCGTTCTGTACAGGTTGAGCACCACGAACCGGGACTTGAGGTCATCGAGCAGCTGTTGGATCGCGCACCGCTCGGGGCGATCAAATTAGCGCCCGGCGCCGAGCCGCCGGAATCGTGGCGGGACCGGGCGGAGCTCGAATGGATTAGCCGTGGCGGGGAGTGCAAGCAGCTTGTCGCGTGGTTCGGTGAGCTTGCGCGTGTTCCCGGACAGTCGCGTGCCACGGTGCTGGCGCGGGCTTTGGACGTACCGCAGGAATCGCGTGTGCTGGCCAGCCTGACCGGAGAGCCAGGGCGCGAGATCGAGCTGGCGGCTGGGTTTGGACGGTATTTCTATGAGCCGGACGCGGCAGTGCTGGCCGCGGATCTCACCGGAGCATTGGCGCAACACCATGAGTTGGCGGCCGTGACCCCCGGGATCGCTTATCTGACGGCGGATCGGCCAATTCTCGACGCCGCCGTGAGTTGCTTTGAGATCGTCGAGACGATGCCGTTTCGCGTGGGCCCGTTAAGGTCGTGGTTGGCGGAGCGTGGCATTGGGCGATTGGAGATCAAGAAACGGGGCGTGGAGGAATCTCCGGAGTTACTGCGGAAGAAGCTGAAACTCTCAGGGGACGACGAGGCGACGCTGTTTCTGCTACCGGTGGCGCGCCACGTGACAGCAGTGATGGCGCGACGCGTGGCGGCAACGAAGAACGGCACGGACGGCTGAAAAAAGCTTGCCTCCACGGCGAGCCGCCACGATACTGTCGCTATCTCGACTGCCAAATCTGGGCGGTCTGTCGGCCACTCACGCCTTTGCACGACATCATCTTGATCGGGAGACTTCCATGGCGCGTCGAATTGCGTTCGTGTTGTCCGCGCTGTTGATCGCGGCGATGGTCGGTCATGCCGGCGCGGCGCTGATCGCGTATGAACCGTTTGAATATGACCCGGTCGGCGGCGATCTGCTGGGACGCAACGGCGCGACCGGATTCTCAGGACCGTGGCGCGCCGGCGGTTTCAACGCGTCGATCTCCAACAATTACGATATTGAAGACGACACGATGTCGTTCGGTCAGCTGTTGGTTACTGATCGCACGATTCGCACTGCGGCCGTGGGATCGATCGCCGGGATTACGCGCGATCTGGCCGCGCCGCTCGGGCAAAGCGCATCGACGGTTTACCTCAGTTTCTTAATTCAGCCTGAGGGGACGCTGCATGGCGGCGCGTTCAACGGGTTTCTCGGGCTCGTACTGGAGAGCGCCGGGGAGCCGGAGTTATACATCGGGAAGCCCGGCGGAGGCGCGATTGATCGATGGGTGCTGGAGAATCGCGGCGGCTCGCTACAACATGCGTCCAGCGTGCCTACGGCCATTGGCAGTACGGCACTGTTGGTCGTCAAAGCAGAGTTCTCCTCGCTCGGCAACGATAAGTTCACGCTTTACGTGAATCCCACGCCCGGCGATCCCGAGCCGGCGACCGGCATTATAAAGCAAGATGCGAACTTCGAGATCGTCGATGGCCTAACGGTCTATTCGACGGGGGCCATGCGGATCGATGAGTTGCGCGTGGGGCAGACGTTCTTTGACGTTACGCCGATCCCCGAGCCGGGCACGTTCGGTTTGCTGCTTGCGTCCATCTTGGCGCTAAAATGCGCCCGGCCGTCATAGAAACGGGCGTGAGAGGCGCTTCGCAGTGGATCGCCACCGCGGTCCCGTCGTGGAACCGCGGTGGTCGCTGGAACAGCTACTTCGCGGTTGTTTCGTCGGCTTCGGAGGCAATTTCTGCGGCGAGGATTTGGACGTGCGCCAGGCATTCGCCCCTGATGCCGCCGTTGAGGTCGGTTTCGATTTCGATCTTGCAGTTCACCTTGCCGGGCTCGTTGCCGGCGGTGTAGGTGACCGGGATCTGATGCACTGTTTTCTCGCTGTCGTCGGTGGCGAATTCGAAACCGGGGTCCTCGCATTTCACGGCCAGCACCTTAAACGGGGCGCTGCCGCGGACGACTAGTTTCTTGGAGACCTTTTGCCCCGGCTGCAGGGTCCCCATCGAAAGCGAGGAAGGGCTGACCGTGAGGTCGGCCGAAATTCGCGCGGTGACCTCGATGGGGACGCGATCGCTGCGGCGGTCGTTTGTCAACAGAAACAGTTGTTCGTTGAGGTAACCCTTGGGAGCGTTTTCCTTGAGCTTGACGACGAGCTCGTAGCCGACCTGGCCGTTGCCGCGCTCGGTTTCGAGGACTTCGGCTTCGAGGTAATCGTGCGCCGCTTTCACTTCGGTGATCTGCCAATCGGTGCGACCGGCGTAGTTCACGGACACGCGTTTTTCCGAAGTCGCGCCCGGGCGGACGGTGCCGAAATCGACTTCGCCAGGCGTGAAGACGACGTCGCTGCGGATATATCCGGAGACGGTCAATTGCACTTCGGCGTAAAAGGGCTTATCGAAGGTCACGGTGAGCGTGGCGTTCTTCTGACCGAGGTGGCCGTGCGTATCGAAACTGGCGATGATCGCACTTTTCTCGTACGTCTTGAGCGTCTCGCGCGTGACGCGAGGCGTCGTGCATCCGCAACTGCTGCGGACGCCGGCGATATGCACGTCCTCTTCGTAAACGTTCGTGAGCACAAACTGGAACTCGGTCTTCGCGCCGCGGGCCACGGCGCCGAAGTCGTGCGTGGACTCTTCGAACATTTTGTTGGCCCAATCGTCGGCGCGACCGACTGACGCGGCGCAAAGCAATGCAAACAGCGGGAAAACAACTAACCTCGGCACGATGATTGCCTCCTCAATGTGGCCGTCCCGGCTGGTACGGCGCAAGCTGATTCCAGGTGACGGAGATCCGTCTCATCGGTCCCAGAGCGCCGAGGTTCGACCATCCCCCGGCCTGGATCTTGCCGGAGGGGGTCGCGGCCCCTTTCCCTGCGCTCAACACGCGAAACGCAAACCTAACTTCGCCGCCGACGCTCCCAGGCGCTTTGCCCAACATTTCAGATTGGGGTAACATGGCGGGGCGCCTGGGCATCGAACGTTCTGCCTCCGTCGGACGGCGTGGACTTTAACGGTTGGTGAAGCGAGGGGAACGATCTATGACTTTTCGCGAGGCCGGTGGGCAGGTCGCGTTTCGCCGGTCGTTCGGAGCGTTGGTCCTTATGGCGGTCGCGGCGTCTTGCCTTGCGCGTACCGCCACAGCCCTCGCTGCGGCACCTGCAAATAAATCGGCTAGCGGGCAGGCCAAGGCGGGAACAAAATCCAGGCGTGATGCCGTCGAAAGTCCCGTTAGAACCCCCAAACAAGGAAGGGTCGAGGGGCTGCGGAGGGCCGTAAACTTTTCGCCACCCGTACTGCTTGCCCAAGCGCCGACAGAGAGGCCCGCGAAGCAAGATGAAAAACCGATGACGTCCGATCCGTTTCCTGAGAGCCGGCCGGCGCCCTCCCTGGCAGGAGGCGTAAGCTGGATCAACACTGCCGGTCCCATTGACCTTGCGGATCTGCGAGGCAAGTTCGTCGTCCTCGACTTCTGGACCTATTGCTGCATTAACTGCATGCACATTCTTCCGGAGCTGAAGAAGCTCGAACGGGCGTATCCGAACGAAGTGGTGGTGATCGGCGTTCATTCCGCGAAGTTCGACACGGAGCAGGAGAGCGACAACATCCGCGAGGCGATTGGCGAGTATGTGCGCGACGTGCAAGCGCG
>CAZUBB010000076.1:0-6266 GCA_964618485.1 uncultured Pirellulales bacterium | reverse complement strand
GACGGTATGAAATCGAGCACCCGGTGGTGAATGATGCGAATCACGCGATCTGGGACCGGTATCGCGCACGGAGCTGGCCGACGATCGGCATCATCGACCCGCAGGGAAGGTTGATCGTGCTCGACTCGGGCGAGATTCCGTTCGAGGCGTTCGACGGGTTCCTGAAAAAAGCCCTGCCGTATTATCGGGAAAACAATCTGCTCGACGCGTCGCCGCTGCATTTTGATTTAGAAGCGGCGAAGGCGCGGCAGACGCCGTTGCGTTACCCCGGCAAGCTGCTGGCGGATGAAGCGGGCGATCGGCTGTTCATCTCCGATAGCAATCACAACCGAATTGTCGTCACTTCGCTGGCGGGCGAGCTGCGCGAGGTGATTGGCTCGGGTGCGCTGGGCCGGGCCGACGGTGATTTCAAGTCGGCGCAGTTCGATCATCCGCAGGGAATGGCGCTCGTCGGAGACGCGCTCTACGTGGCCGATACGGAGAATCATCTGCTGCGGCGCGTGGATCTCACGAAGAAAACGGTGACCACCATCGCCGGAACGGGCGTACAAAGCCGCGGCTGGTATCACGATTTGACGCCGCCGGAGTGGAGCGGCGATGGATTGAATGTGGCGCTCAACAGCCCTTGGGACCTTTGGCCGCACGACGGTTGGCTCTACATCGCGATGGCCGGCACGCACCAGATTTGGCGGATGAACCGGGCCGACCACAAGGTGCAGCTTTACGCCGGCAACGGGCGAGAGGATATCGTCGACGGAGCGCTTCTCCCGACGGAGCCCTACGTGGAAGGGACGAGTAGTTTCGCGCAGCCGAGCGGACTGACCGGCGACGCGGACTTTCTCTACGTTGCGGATAGCGAGGGGAGTTCGATTCGCGGCGTGCCGTTCGATTCCAAGGGGACGGTGCGCACGGTGATCGGCACGGCGCACTTGCCGGTCGCGCGCCTATTTACCTTCGGCGACGTCGACGGCGAAAGCCCCGACGCGCGGTTGCAGCATGCGATCGGCGTGGCGCTTTCGGGCGGGAAGATTTATGTCGCCGACACGTACAACCACAAGATCAAGGTGGTCGATCCGCACGCGCAGACTTCGATGACGCTGGTCGGCGACGGCAAAGCGGGGGCGAGCGATCAGCCGCCGGCGTTTCACGAGCCTTGCGGCGTGGCGGTCGCAGGGGAGAAGCTCTATGTCGCCGATACGAACAATCACGTGATCCGAGTCATTGATCTCGCGAAGAATAACCAGGTGTCGACGCTGGCGATCGCCGGACTGACGTCGCCTGAGCCGCGCCCCGTCGCGCCGAAGGCCGACTTCGCCGGCGCACCTAAGTTGAAGCTGGAGCCGGTAAGCGCGAAACCGGTCGACGGCAAGTTGACGTTGCGGCTCGATGCGGCACTTCCGCCGGGTTACAAGGTGAATCCGCTGGCGCCGCTCGTGTATCGGGTGGAAGTGGTCGAAGGCGCGGCGATCGTCGATCCGCAGGCTCTCGGGAAACTCACGAAAGCGGACGAGCCGAAATTGCCCTTCGACATCGCGCTGCCGCTGACCGGCGAGACCGGCGAAGCGACGCTGCGTGTCAGTTTGAGTTACTACTATTGCGCGAACGATCCCGGCGGCCTCTGCAAGATGGCGAGCGTGGAATGGATTGCGCCGTTGACGGTGGATCCGGCGGCGGAATCGGCGATTGCGCCGCTCACGGCGCCGAGTGAATGATTGCCGCCATTCCGGGCGCTAACGCTTCCGGCTCGCGACATATGCTCCGTGATTGCGCCGAGAACTACGGCAACTGCACGCTTGGCAGCGACTGAATCACGCGGCGGAGTTCGCTTTCCCAGTGACTGCGCAGGTCCGTGAGCCGAGGATCGGAGGCGGTGAGGCGGGCGCGGCGGCGGAGATCGAAGTCGCCTGGCGCGTAAGCCACGATGTCGATCGGCGGGCCGACCGCCATATTGGAACGCATCGTCGAATCGATCGACAGTAAGGCGTACTTGGTCGCTTCTTCGAGCGTCGTCTCGTGATGCCGGATGCCGCGGTCGAGGATCGGCCGTCCGTACTTGCTTTCGCCGATCTGCAGGAACGGCGACTCGATCGTGGCGCGGAGGGGGTTTCCTTGCGGATAGATCAGATAGAGATGCGGCTCTTCGCCGCGAATCTGGCCGCCGATGATGAGGTTGATGTTGAAGCCGAGACCGTCGCGCTCCAAGGCAGCGCGATCGAGATCAGCGACGGTGCGGACGCGGCCGCCCACGACGCGCGCGGCCTGGTAGAAATTCTGCACCGAGGCCAAGCCGGCGCCGCGGCGGAATTCGTCGTCGACGAGCGTCAGCACCGACTGCGTCAGCGAGAGGCTGCCGCTCGAGAGAATGACGAACAGGCGCTCGCCCGGAAGGCTAAACGTGTGCATCTTCCTGCAAGTATCGACCTGGTCGATGCCGGCGTTCGTGCGCGAATCGGAGGCCAGCACGAGGCCGGCCTCGGTCTTGATGCCCAGGCAATATGTCATGAATGGTTCCTAGCGCACGCTGTCGTACATGCGGTAGGTCTTGTAGTGCTTGGCGCCTCCCTTGCGCAGGCCCGAGCAGGCCATGGTGTTCGCTTCGGAGACCCAGGAGAATTCCGCGTCCGTGATTCCCATCTCCAGGATTTTCGGCACCAGGTCGCGCATTAGACTCAGGCCGAGGCCCCAGCGCTGGTATTCGGGCACCACGTTAATGCTCAAAACGCGGATGCGCTTCAGCCCTTGCTTGTTGTGAAGCAGATGCCAGAATCCGAAGGGAAACAGTCGGCCGTCGATCTGCTTAATGCGCGGGTTGTAATCGGGCAGGCCGATGACGACGCCGACGCCTTCGCCGTTCACCTCAGCGGCTAGCGAAAGCTCGGGGATAAGCAGGTGCTTGAGCGCTTTGCCGAGCGCCTTGACCTCGCCGTCGGTCATGGGGACGAAGCCCCACGTGTGGCCGAGCGAGCGATTATAAAGGTTGAGGAACAGCTCGAGGTCCTGCTTGAAGCGCCGCTGATTCATCGGGCGGATGATCGCCTCGGTGCGCTCC
Source organism: uncultured Pirellulales bacterium (assembly GCA_964618485.1). Taxonomy (GTDB): domain Bacteria; phylum Planctomycetota; class Planctomycetia; order Pirellulales; family JALHLM01; genus JALHLM01. The sequence continues at coordinate 3,217 of CAZUBB010000076.1, read as the reverse complement.
TGCGCCATGTCGGCGAGCGGCTTCAACTTCTCCTGGACCGCCGGGAGCTGCTCGATATAACCGATGAAGGCGAGCAGATCGTGCGCTTTTTCAAACCCGGCTTGTTCGATCAACCGCGCGTAATACGGCGGGTTGTAGGTCATCATGAACGTCGGCGGGCTGTCGAAGCCCTCGACGAGCAGCCCACACTCGTAATTCATCGAGGGATTCGCCGGGCCGCGCAACTGCGTAATGTTGCGTTCCGCGAACCAAGCCCGGGCGGCGTCGAACAGGGCGTCCGCCACCGCTTGATCGTCGACGCATTCGAAGAAGCCGAAGAAGCCGATCTGAGACTTGTAGTACTTGTTATGTTCGTGATTGAGGATGGCCGCGATCCTGCCGACCGTCTGGCCATCGCGTTCCGCGATGAACGTCACCACGTCGGCGACTTCGTGGAACGGGTGCGATCGATAGCCGAGCAATTCGGCCTGGTTCCCGCGCAGCGGCGGCACCCAATTCGGGTCATTCCGATACAGCCTCCAGGGCAATTCCACGAATTGCCGCCGTTGTTTCCGCGTGGTGACGGGTCGGACGACTACTTCAGAGGAGATCAGCATTCCGCCGGACATGAGGGGCTCGCAAACGGGTAGACGCTTAGTTTAAGAGGCCGCTGGCGGTGCGACAAGTTAGCGACCTGACCGCAAAACAGCCAACGCCGCCCCGTTCAGACGGCCCGGCGAATGGAATTTGCCGATTTGGGGAGTTAAAATGGGGCTATTGGGTCGCCGCGAGGGGCAGGGACGGCCACTTTCCTTCGTGCGAGGAGCGGGCGACGCCGATCCCAACCAAAGTGGTTCCGAACCGCGACCTCCCCTCCCCTCCCCTGCCCTGCCATGACCAACGTGGTCGTCACCGGCGCTAACGGGTTTATTGGCGCTTATCTCGTCGATCATTTGCTCGCGGCCGGTTGCGACGTGACCTGCCTGGTCCGGTCGCCGGACCGTTTTCCCAACCGGCAACGTCAGCGAGTCCGCCTGGTAGAAGGCGACGTTCGGGACGCCTCAGCGGTCGCCGCGGCTGTCCGCCACGCCGACCACGTCTTTCACGTCGCGGGTTTGGTGAAAGCGCGGAGAACGGAGGAGTTGTTCGCAGTCAACGAGGAGGGCGCAAGGAACGTCGCCGAGGCCTGCGCACGGCAGCCTTTGCCGCCGACGCTCGTGGTGGTGAGCTCCCTGGCGGCCGCCGGACCGAGCCGCGGCGAGGCGCCGCGGACGGAGTCCGACGTTCCGGCGCCGGTCTCGCACTATGGGCAGAGCAAGCTTGCCGGCGAGTTGGCGGTGCGTGCGTTTGCGCATGCAGCTCCGATCACGATCGTGCGCCCCGCCGTGGTTTTTGGCGGCGGCGATCGCAACACGTTTTACATCTTTCGGCCGATCTCCCGCTTTGGCGTGCATGCCTTGCCGGGGCGAAAGCCGGCACTGATTTCGGCGATTCACGTGGCCGATTTGTGCCGGCTGCTGTTACTTGCCGCGCAGCGAGGAAGGCGGTTGCCCTCCGAGCCTGCACAGGACATCGCACAAGGCATTTATTTTGCGGCGTCGCCGGAGACGCTGCGTTACGACGAATTCGGGCGGATGATCGGCGCGGCGCTCGGGCGCAAGCGCGTACGCATCATGCGGACGCGTCCGTGGTCCGCGTTTGCCATGGCTGGCATTGCGGAATCGGTTGCCTGGCTTCGCGGGAATGCCGCCATTTTGAGCATCGACAAGTTGCGCGAGGCCCGCGCCGGTGACTGGCACTGCTCCACGGAGCAAGCGGCACGAGAGCTCGATTTTCGTCCCGCGGCTTCGCTTGCGGATCGGATCGCCGAGACGGTCGCCTGGTATCGCGCCAATGATTGGTTGAACGCAGAGCCGGGCATTGCCATCGCACACCGGCTGCGCAGCTTGATCCCGGCTTCGCGGCGGGCCCATCCCTCAGGTTGAAGGCTTCAAGGCGTGTCGGGCCGTGAGCGCCAATTCCACGGCGGCCGTCGAACTGTCAGCGAGAGCCGTGAGATGGCCCATCTTGCGGCCGGGACGCGGTTCGCGTTTGCCGTAGAGGTGCAGCTTCACTTCAGGAAGGCGACAGGCCTCTTCCCAGCGCGGTTCGCCGTCGCTCCAGACGTCGCCGAGCAGGTTGACCATGGCGGCCGGCGTTAATTGGCGCGCGGAGCCGAGCGGCAATCCGCATACGGCGCGAACTTGCTGCTCGAACTGGCAGGTGACGTGGGCGTCGATGGTGAGGTGCCCGGAATTGTGCGGCCGGGGAGCGAGTTCGTTGACCAGCAATCGTCCGTCGCGAGTGAGGAACATCTCCACGCAGAGCACGCCGACGACCTCGAGCCGCGAAAGGATGTTACGGGCAATCTCCCAGGCGTCGTGAGTCAGTCCCGGCGCCAGATCGAAGGGAGCGTAGGTGACGTCGAGGATGTGGTGCTCGTGAACGTTGTGCAGCGGGCCATAGAGTTCCACTTGTCCCGTGACGCTGCGCGCGCCGATGACGGAGAGCTCGCATTCGTAGGCGACGAAGGCCTCCAGGATCGCCTCACCGGCGCCGAGTTCGCGCCAGGCGGCCGCAGATTCCTGTGGGCTGCGAATCATGCGCTGCCCCTTGCCGTCGTATCCCCAGTCGGCGGTCTTGAGTACAGCGGGGAGCCCGAGGGCGTCGATCGCGGTGGCTAACTCCGCTTCGGAGCGCACGGCGCGAAACGGCGTGGTGGGAACGCCGATCGACGCGAGGAAGCGTTTTTCGCGGAGCCGGTTTTGCGTGGCGTGCAGGACCGAGCCGGCCGGACGCACCGGCGCGAAGCGCTCGGCCGCTTCGGTCGCCGCGGCGGGCACGTTTTCGAACTCGAACGTGACAACCGATACGCCTTGCGCGAAGCGCGCGACGGCATCGAGGTCATCGTAGTTCGCGTTGATCTCCAGGTCGGCGACCTGGCCCGTCGGCGTGTCATCGTCCGGCGAGAGGACATGCACGCGGTAGCCTAATCGTCGGGCGGCGACGGCGAACATGCGTCCCAACTGGCCGCTGCCGAGCACCCCGAGCGTTTCACCTGGCGGAATCACGCGGTTCATGTGAGCGGCTCAGCCACCGCTTTGGCGGCCTGCTCCCGCTGGAATTTTTCCAGCTTCGCACGCAATTCGGGGCGATCGACGGCGAGCATGCGCACGGCCAAGAGCGCGGCGTTTTTCGC
>CAZUBB010000075.1:330-18650 GCA_964618485.1 uncultured Pirellulales bacterium | reverse complement strand
ATACAGGCTCGGCTCGGCCCGCAGCCGCGACGCGTCCAGCACCGCGGCCGGCTCGTGGGCATACTCGCGCAAATAAAATACCTCTGGCGCGGCGGGCTCCTGTGCCGGCACGGGGGCTTGGGCGCCGCGCATCAACATGGGGGTGGGAGATGCAGACCCGCCGACGGGCGGTCCAGCCGGCGCCGCTTGCGTCGACACCCCTTCCATCGAGGCGCTGCGGTCGACGCTCTGCTCGGCCAATTCTTCCACGCGGCGTGACCGCGACTGCGCTCGCTCGCGTTGCTGACGCCCTTCCGGCACAAACGAATACGAGGCCGTCGGCGCACCATTCAATGCGGGCTCGTTCGACTCCTGGAAGCGGGCCCGCGTCATCGCGCCGACGTCGCCGCGCTGCTTGGCCGCGGTCTCGACCTTGGTGTCATCGAATTCGCCCCGCATCGCGCGCGGCGGGGGCGTCGCCTCGACGGCGGCCTCGGGCGCGGGCATGTCCATTTGCAGCGTCTCATCCGCCGCAGGGGCCGGCGTAGGCGGCGCTACGGTCTGCACCGGGGCCATCGGCGGCGCGTCCTCAACCTCCTTGTAACTTTTGTCGATTCGACGATCCACATCCGGCGATGACGACGCGGCGTCGCCCATTGCCTTACCGACGGCGGGGCGCCCGGCGGCGTCGCGTTTCTCGGTCCGATCTTCGTGCTCTTTGTTTCGCGCTCCAGCAACCTCTGATGCCACGGGGGCATTGAACGCCACGTGGACGGGGACCGCCCTCGATTTCGCGAAGGCGACCGTCGCCACCGCTGAGCCTGCGGTATCGGCCGACCGCGCCAGCAGCACGCCCAGCACCACGCAACCGGCGGCCGCGGCGAGACTCGGCAGCGCCAGCTCGACGCTCGACACCAGCCGCCACAGAGCCGCCATGATCAGCATCACCGCCAGCCCCAGGCCGCCGCAGATCATCAGCATCGCCAGCTTCTGTGCCTGGTCGCTGCGCAATTCCAGCGCCCGCTGCTCGTAGCGCGGCTGCGCTTCGGAAAGATTATCCCAAACCAGCAGCCCCGCAGCTTCGGCCACCGTCGGTTCGCCCGGTTTCGCCGCCGCAAATTGTTGCTGGGCGATCATCGTCGCCGGCGGTTGGACGAATCGCCGCCAGCCTTGCGTGCCGAGCAACAAATCGATCGCCACGGCCGCGTCCGACGAGGTATCGAGCCGCAGGTCCATCGCTTCGATGTCCTCCGGTCGATTCAACTGGCTCGCCAATTCGAAGAACGTCGCGTCGTTCACCGTCGACGCGTCGCGCGGCGCGGCCAGTGAATCATCGAAGACCGACATCGCCAGAACCGTCCCGGCGGCCGGCTGATTCGATTCGCCGGTCACCTGGGCTTTCAATTCCACGGACTCTTCCGGCAGATACTTGCCATCTCTCAGACCGGTCAGCGTCACGGTCAGTCGATTCGGATCGTGCCGGTAAACAAGCCGTTCCGCGACCGGTCGCGGGCTTTCGCCGGAGCAATCGTAAAGCGTGACGCGCAGCGCTCCCCCAGCGTCCGAGCCTAGCGGAACCTCGAGCGTATTTACGCCGGCTTTGGTGACCAGCGTTCCTTGCGCCACCTGGCGATCACGGCAATGCACTGCCACAACGATCGCCGTCCCGCCCCGGCGATCGCTGATTTTGACGTTCAGTGCTTCCTCATCGCCGATCACCGGTTGCGGCACGCTCATCGCTAAAGCAACGTCGGCCCGCACCGCGGGGAGCGTTGGCCAGGCCGCCGGGTCCTCGACTCCGGGCAAGCGCAATCGATAAGAACGTCCAGCCTGCGGCGTCAACCGAAATTGGCCGCGGCCGGCGAGCTTCGTCTCCGCCTCGCCCACGGCATGTTGGTCGTCGTCGACAATACTGCCGGTTAAGTCGACCGGACGATCAAACTGATCGGAGAGTCGGAAGTAAACGCGGTTCTCGACTCCCGCGACCAAATCTCCCCCCTCGGGATAAAACCGCGCCTCGACGCGTTCGATCGCCACTGGAACCTCGGCAGTAGCGAAGGTTTGTTGATCATCAAGCGATGCCACAGCGGATAACGTCGGCCGGGATTTCAGCTCTGGCGGCAGGATGAACGACGCATTGGCCTCGCCGAGCGCGTCCAATTGCACCACTTCCTGCCACAACCGCCGCCCCGACACCAGAGCCTCCACCTCCACGAGAACCTCGGCCGCGGGAGCGCCATCGGATTTCTTGAATCTCAGTCGCGTCAGCACTTCTTCGCCCGGCGCGTAGTCGGACTGCGCGAATTGAATCTCCGCGGCCAACGCGTCATTCGTCGGCGGTGCTACGAAGAACCGCTGTTCGGCCTGCGGAAAATGCCCCTCAGGACTGGCCGCCACGAGCCGGTATTCGCCGAACGGCAGATCCGCCGGCAGCGCGAAGGTGCCATTGCCGACACCCCGGTCCGGCAGTCCTTGCAGCTCACTCCCGGCAATGGTGTTGCCCGCGAGATCTTCAGCGCGAAACTGCACCGGCGACGCCCCCAGGGGCTTCAGGTCCGCTCGGCGCAGCGTGAGCGAGCGGTAAAAGACCTGATCCCCAGGGCTATAGCTGGGGCGATCGGTAGAGACCTTGGTCAGAAACTCCGACTTGCCGATCGCCAGCGGAAGACTGGCCAATGGCGACTGCGTGCTTCCTTGCACTCGCGCCAGACGCAACTCGTAGTTCCCCGTCGCATCTTCTTTAGGCGTGAATTCGACCGTCAGATTGCCCTTGGCATCCGTCTCCTGCCGCTGCACCTGCGCCACCGCCTGGCGGTCGACGTCATAGAGCGTCGAAACCAGGTTCAGCGGCAGTGGCTCCCCAGTGACGGTGGAAGTCGTCAAGCTCATGCGATTTAGCGCGCCCGGCGTGAGCGCCGCCGGCCCCGCGACGACGACACGGGGATACTCCCGATCGAGCCGCGCCACGCGCACGCGATGGAACTGATAGCCCCCCAGACTCAGCGCCAACATCACGGCCGCCGCGGCCCCCAGCGACCAAGCCCAGTACGACGTGCGAGCGAAAACGCGCGAGGCGGGTTTCGTTTCGCCATCGCGTCGGGCCGCCAGCGGTGCCTGCCGGGCGGCCTGGATCGCCTCGGCCTTGAGCCCCAGCGGCGGACTCTCCAGTCGCGCCGCGAGGGAAACGAGTCGCAACTCCTCCGCGACCGGAGCCGCTTCCGCGGCGAACTCGGCGTCATCCCGCAACCGCGCGCGCAACTCCTCCGCTTCCTGCTCCGGGAGCAAATCATAGTGCAATTCAAACAGCTGTTGTCGGAGCCTGGCGTCCATGGAGTCGAATAAAGGGTTCTCAATAGTTAGGGGGAGGAGAAAAGGAGAAGAGAAGAAAAGGAGAAAAGAAGGGCAGTAGAAAGCCGGGCGCCGTTCGCCACTTTCTTCTCTTCTCCTTTTCTTCTCTTCTCCTCTGCTCATTCCTCTGCCAACGATTCTCTCAATTTCCCGAGCGCCATTCGCATTCTCGTTTTCACCGTGCCTAGCGGGATGCCGATGGCGGCTGCGATTTCTTCGTACGTGAGTTCGCCGTTTTGCCGCAACAGGAACACCTCTTGTTCTTCGCTCCGGAGCACCCGGATGGCGCCTCGGAGACGGTCCAGTTGCTCCTCGCGTTCCAGATGGGCCTCCGGCGGGCAATCCTGACTGGCCAGCATGCTCCCGTCCTCGATCAACCCCGTCCGCCGTCGGCGCCAGGCGGTGCCGCGAACGTCCCGGCCCGCGTTCAGCGCGACGCGAAACACCCACGCCTTCAGATTCTCCACCTCGTCCATCGCGTCACGATGCCGCCAGCACTTGATAAACGTTTCCTGCAGCGCGTCTCGCGCGTCCTCATGATTCCCGGTCAGGTAGTACAGCGTCCCCAGCAGTTCCGGCTGCCAGCGCGCGAACGCCTCCTCCAAGCGGTCGGTCGTCGACCGCCGGTCGGCCTGTTCGGGCTCCGTCGTAGTGCGGGCAGCGTTCATGCTTGCTCAATATAGACGATGCTTCCCCGGCGAGGGATTTGTGCCAGCGCCGTCATTCTGAACGCCCGTCCAACAGAAAAATTAGTAAGTCGATTTGTGTTTTTTCCTTGAGAAACCGGAGAAACCTCATTAAGCTTACAATACTTAAGTGGATGATGTTGCCGGAAGGCGTGCCGGTTCCACTCTTATCAGTCAGCGTTGTCTCGACCACTTTGGAGATTGTGCACATGCGTCTCGTACGTAGCCGGTATTCACTGGCTTTGATTGCCGCCCTGGGATTGACCGCCCCGGCGATGGCCGCCCCCCTGTTGGGCCCCTCGGACCCCATTGTCGGCATCGACACCGATCCCCCCGGATCGGCGAGCTCCTTCCCCGGCGCCGAAGGCCCCGGCAATGTCGTTGATCAAAGCAGCGCCACGAAGTACCTCAACTTCGCTAAGGAAAACTCGGGCTTCATTGTGACCCCCGCTTCGGGCGCTTCGGTCATTCAGAGCCTGGTGCTGACCACTGCCAATGACGCGGAAGCCCGTGATCCGTCTTCGTATGAGATTTACGGAACCAACGACGCCGTCACGAGTGCTAGCAACAGCCTCGGCAACGCGGAATCATGGACGCTGATTTCCAGCGGTAGCCTGGCCCTGCCCGCCGCCCGCGTCACGGTCGGTCCCGTCGTGTCGTTCGCGAACGCGGCCAGCTACACCTCGTATAAGGTCGTATTCCCAACGATCAAGGACTCGCCCGCCACGAACTCGATGCAGGTGGCCGACGCCCAGTTCTATCCGTGCGCCGACGCGCTTTGCACTGGCGTCCTGGCGACGGGCGATGCCACGGTCGCGATCGACACCGACATCGTGCTCAACAGCAACTACCCCGCCGCGGAAGGCCCGGGGGCCGTCCTCGACACGAACGCCGGCACCAAGTACTTGAACTTCGGCAAGGTGAACTCCGGGTTCATTGTCACTCCTGCCGGCCCGTTGACGGTTATCGACAACTTCACCATCACGACGGCGAACGACGCCCCGGAACGTGACCCGACGGCCTGGGAGCTGTTCGGCACGACCGACGCCATCACCAGCACCGCCAACAGCCAAGGCGAAGGCGAAAGCTGGACGCTGATCGATTCGGGCACGATCGACCCGTCGATTGACCGCGGCGTCACGACCGCACCAGTTGACGTAGAGCAACTGGACGCCTACTCGTCGTACAAGCTGGTCTTCACCGGCGTCCGCGACGCCGCGGCCGCCAACTCGATGCAGGTCGCCGACGTGCAGTTCTACGGCAGTGTCGTTCCGGAACCGGCCACGTGGGCGCTGGCCTTGGCTGGCCTCGCCGGCCTGGCGCTGATCCGCCGCCGCTAATCTCCCCCGATTGGCGTTCCGAATCGCAAGACGAAAGGGCCCGCGCCATCGCGCGGGCCCTTTCTCGCTTTCTGGTTGCGTTAACACAAGCCTTTTCTAAATAATGACTTGCGACAACGCGGTCAGACAAGATGAATAGTCCCAGCGAACGGCCAGATCGATGCTAGACTTGCTGTAACTTACCCCCCGTTCGGCCTGTGCGAATGCCGGTTCATGCCTGCGATCGTCTCCACCGACGACGACTGCCAATACGACGCCACCGTCGAGTCGGTGCTTTGTGCTCTCGATCGTTGGACCGCGCGTAACGACGGGCACCATACCGAAAAGCGGAGCGCACGGCGGTTCTCGCTGCGGGCCCCGGTGACCGTGGTTACGCAGCTTTACGGATCCGGCGCGTCGGTCCGGATAGAAGCCCATTCGCGTAATATTTCGGTCTCCGGGCTGGCTTTTGTGGTTCCGAAGCGAATTCGCACGTCCGACCAGGCGACGGACGTGTTGGCGACGACGCTTCTGCCACCTGACTCCGTGATCCGCGTAAGCGTCGACCGCGCGGGGCACGACCTGCGTCTGGTCGCCAAAATCTGTCGCCTGCGAAAGGTCCACGACGACCTGTACGAATGCGGCGTGCAATTCCTCGGTCGCGACGAGATGGAAGCCCCCGCGCCGCCCCCCGCCGACGAGCCTGCCGAAGTTCAAATTGACGTGGCCGCAATCGGCGAATAAGGGCACAATGCCCCGCGCCGAGGGAGCCTCCGCTCGACTCGGTTTCTGGCCGGCACAGGGACGTAATGGCGACGATCGCGCGACTGCAAACTCCGTCCTGGGGAGCGCTCCCTGAGCGCTGGGCTCGCGGCTTGCGCCGTCGCGCTCGGAAGCTTTGGCGTGCCGGTTCCGCGCTCGACGCCGCGACATGGGAGCGCATCGCGAGCGAATTCGCCGCGTGCTGCTGCGCGCTCGCTGATAACATCGACGAACCGCGGCGCGAACGCTGGCGCACGACATTGCTCCGGATCGGAGAGCACGATGCGGCGCACCTTGTTGCATCTGCGTCGAACGCAGCAACAGTCGCTTCCGGGCCCCGCGTCGCTCATGCCGACGCCCTTGGCCAGCAACTTGAATCCATCCTCGCGCGTGTCAGCGAGACGTTCGAGTGCGATTTGCAATCGCTCCCCACGTCGGTCGCGCCCGACGATCCACGTAGCATCGCCGTGCTGGAATGGGCGGCCCGCTTCCCGAGCGGAGCGAACGTCCTCGACGTTGGCTGCGGATCGGGCCGATTCCTGCACCTGCTCGCCGAGCGATCCGCGCACCTCCGCCTGTCGGGCCTCGACGCCGCGGCGCGACCATTACGTTTGCTTTCACCGAGAATCGGTCGGGTTGCCGGTGGCGCACTGAATCTCCCCTTCGGTGATGGCACGTTCGACGCGGCATTCGTCATCGAGTCCCTCGAACACAGCCTGCGCCCGCACCTGGCTGTCGCCGAGTTGCTCCGCGTGCTCAAGCCGGGAGGCCGGCTGCTCGTGATCGATAAGAACCTTCGCTGGCAACGGGCGTGCGACCACGAACCGTGGGAACGATGGTTCGCGTTGAGCGAAGTCGCCGCCTGGCTCGCGGCGTCGGCCGATGTCGAGCGCCGCGAATACTTGCCGCCGGTCGCCCCCGATGCCCCGCCGGAATACTTCTGCCTGTGGACTGCGATCAAGCGAGGCTAGCGCGATGACAACGTGGAATCTGCTACGAGCCGTCGTTTGTCTCGCGTTCCTCTTCGCAAGTCGCGCGTTGGCGCATTCGCCGCGCACGTGGCTCGAAGACGCCGAACTCACTGATGTGCAGTTCGCCAATCCGCAGGAAGGCTGGGCCGTCGGCGACCGTGGCGTCGTCTGGCGCACCAACGACGCCGGCCAGACCTGGAAGCTGCAACGCACCGATACGCCGTTCCGCCTCGAAGGCGTCGCGTTCGCGAATGCCCAGCAAGGTTGGATCGTCGGCGAGGAGCGCTTCGCCTATGCACCCGGCAGCCGAGGAATTCTTCTTTCGACCACCGACGGTGGCGCGAACTGGCGCAAGGAGGAAACGTCCTTGCTAGGGGGCTTGCGTGGCATCCAGGCGTTCACGACACAACACGTCAGGGCTTGGGGCAGCCGTTCCTCGATCTTCCCGAACAGCCTTTATTGGACCGCGGATGGTGGGCGCGGCTGGAATCCTTTTGCCGGAGAACTCGCCGACGACTACAACGACGCGGCCTTCTCGGGTCCACAGACCGGAGCCGCGATTACGCGCCGCGGCGCGGTCCTCGCGATTGTCGATCGCGCCACGCGACCTGCCCGCCATCCCGATGCGGGCCTGCGTGAACTTCACAGCATCCGTTGGAGCGATGAACTACGCGGCGTTCTTGTCGGCGACGGCGGGCTCATCTGGCTCACGCAGGATGGCGGGCAAACGTGGACCGCCCCCGCAAATATGGGCGCCGGCGACATCGACTTCCGCGCTGTAGCCACGCGCGGCGCCAACATTTGGGCCGCGGGCTCGCCTGGAACCATCATCTGGTATTCGCCGGACTTCGGCGCGACCTGGCAGCGATTGCACACCGGTCACTCCGCGCCGCTGAACGCGCTGACCTTCATCAACCCCGATCAAGGCTGGGCGGTCGGCGCGCTCGGCGCGATCCTGGCCACCAGCGACGGCGGTAAGTCCTGGAAGCTCCAACGCGCCGGTGGAAAGCGGGCAGGCGTGTTCGGCATCTTTGCCGACGCCGAATCTACGCCCTGGGAACTCTTCGCGCAAACCTGCGGGCAGGAAGGAGCGCTCGGCGCAGCGCATTTCGTTGTCCGCCGAGATTGGTACCGTCCTGACGCCGATAACCGCGATGCAACCAGTTATCTTCAGCGTGGAATGTCGGCCGTCGGGGGGTGTTACGCCGAACGTTCCTGGCGATTTCCCGTCGACGCGCGCGACGTCCGGCCTGACGCCGAATACATGGTCGAACTGTGGGACGACCTCCACGGCGGCCAGGGACTTGAACAACTTGAGATCGAGTTGGTGCGCCGCATTCGCATGTGGCGGCCGGAAGTGATTTTCACGCACGCCGCGCCGCCGCGAGGGGACGATCCCTTGCCGTATCTGCTCAATCAGGCCGTGCTCCGGGCCGTGGAACGGGCCGCCGCGGAGGACTATCGCTCCGCGGAGATGGCGGAGCTCGCGCTGCCGCCGTGGAAGGTCAAGAAGGTCTACGGCGCGTTGCCCCCCGGTCAGACGGGCGGCGAGCTCGTGGCCACGACGCAATTGGCGCCGGAACTCGGCTGCTCTCTAGGACAACAGGCCGGCCTCGCCCGTGCGATGGCTTGCGAACGTCCTCAATCGTCCGGCGGCGTGCTCGGCTTTCAGTTGATGGCCTCGCAAATGCCGGAATCGGCCAGCGGCCGCGGCTTCCTCGGCGGGCTGAATCTCCCGGTCGGAGGCGACGCCCGCCGCGCCGCAACGGTGCTGCGCGATCGTGGCGGCGAACAACTCCGCGAACTGGCCGTCCGCCAGCGCAACGTGCAGGCGATCCTGATGCAAATCGAGGGGGAAAACGAATCGCGGGCCGTGATGGCGCAATTGCCCGATATGATTCGCGTCCTCGGCGCGGAACACGCCGCGCCGCTACTGCTCGACCTCGCTTCGCGCGCTCGCAGCGCAGGGCGAATCGACAATGCCGCTGAACTGAACGGGTTGCTCGTCGAGCGGTATCCCGATCACCCGCTGGCCGCGCCCGCGATGGTCTGGCTCCTACAGTATTGGTCCAGCGGAGAGCAACAACATCGCGCAAATCGAAGCGCGTCGGCATCGCTGGCCAAGACGTCGCGCACCGGGCAAATCGTCGATCTCGGCGAAGGCGTACAGCTCACCGGCTTCGAAACGCCGAACGCCGCGCCGGCGACCGTTGCGGCCGATCAGACCCGAACGGGCCGCGCCAGTCGACTGCAAGCGCTGTCGAAGTTGCTGTCGAACAAACGGCCCACCTTGGCGGCCGAGCCGGCGGTTGTGTTTCCCCTGGCAGCCTTCGACCGAAACGCGTCGACGGACGGACAGCAGTCGTTGCGGCTGCTCCCACGGACGCGCGCCGCCGATGCCTGGCGGCAAGCCGTCGACGCCGAAATCTGGAAGACGAAAGAATCCACCGGCGAATGCCCCAAGGCCACCTGGCATTGCCGCCGCACCTTGGCGCGGCCCGTGCTGGACGGCGTCCTTGACGATGCCACCTGGGAGAACGCCGACGACATTGAACTCCGCGGCATCGGGGACGAGGCCGAGAACAACCCCACGACGATCGTCACCGCGCACGACGATCAATTCCTGTATTTCGCCATCGCCAGTGGTAAGTCGCCCCGCTGCAATTATGCCGATGGCGACGCCAAAGCGACGCGCGATGCTGACCTGAGCGGCGCCGACCGCGTGGAGTTCTCCATCGACATCGATCGCGATTACCTCACGGCCTGGCAGTTTGCCGTCGACTGCCAAGGTCGCGCTCGAGATGCTTGCTGGGGGGACAGCTCCTGGAACCCCCGCTGGCACGTCGCCGCCCGGCACACGGAGTCGGCCTGGTTCGTCGAAGTGGCGATCCCGTTGGCGGAACTGAGCGCCGCGGCGCCCATCGCCACGAACCCTTGGGCCGTGGCGGTTCGGCGCGTCACACCCGGCGCCGGAACCCAGGGCTGGGCCGCCCCCGTCCCAGGAGAAACCTCGCTCGAGGACGCCGGCTGGCTCGTCTTCGAGTAGCCGTTTTCCGCCGTTCCTCCCACACTGCGGCCCGGCGAAATCGTTGCCGGAGTTGGCGTGGTGGATTAGCCTAGTTGTATCGCCTTGGCGCGATTCGCGCAGCAACTGCGCGCTGCAACCTTGAACGGCAACTGGGAATGATCCTGTGACGCACTTTTCTCGACGATGGAGAGGTCTGGCGCTGTTTCTCGCGGCCGGACTAGGGGTGGCCGACGGCGCCGCGGCCTCGGCGCTGCTGGCGACGAACGTCACTGGTCTCGGCAACTTTTTGGCGGTCGATCAGGCCACCGGGAAAGCGACTTCGGTGGCACCGAACATCTCGCTGGGTCCCGACAGTTGGGCCGGGCTGGCAGCCGTCCCCAATGGGTCGCCGGGAGTCGTCTACGCCCTGCAAAACCCGACGCCGGCGGTCTTTGGCGATCCTCCCACGTCGCGGCTGGTCCGCATCAACACCGCGACCGGCGTCTCCACGATGTTGCCGCTGTTCGACGTCTCGGTCCTCGGCTCCCCTGGGCCGACGAGCACCGCGCTCGCCATCAGTCCGCTCAATCCGACCGTGGCGACCGTCGTGGCGTTCGAGTTTGAAGCGCCCGGCGAGCGGTTGATGTTCAAAGTGAGCCTCGACACCGGCGCGGTGCTTGGCCCCGCGATGATCCTGCCGCAGCGCACGGCGATCCGCGCGCTGACCTATAGCCCCGACGGACAAACCCTGTACGCGACCGACGCCAGTGGCGCGTTGGCGACGCTCAACGAGACCACCGGGGTGCTCACCACGATCGGCGATCCGGCCGGGCTCTCGAACTTCATCAACGGCCTCGCCTTCCGCCCCGAGGACGGAGCGCTCTTTGCCATCGACGCCGGCCTGAATGATCGCCTGGTCCGCATTAACCCGAGCACCGGCGCGCTGATCAACATCGTCGGTGGCTTCGGCATCTCGGGACCGGCAGGCCTGGCGTTCGTCGACACCGGCCTGCCGGCGGTGCAAGGAGACGCCAACGGTGACGGCCGCGTCGATCTGGAGGACCTCAACGCAGTCCGCAACAATTTCGGCGCCGCCGGCGTCGGCAGGGCCGGGGATGCCAACGGCGACGCACTAGTGGACCTCGCCGATCTGAACCTGGTCCGCAACAACTTCGGCGCGGTCGGCGGATCGCCGGTTCCGGAACCGGGAACGTGGGGGATGGCGGCCCTGGCCGGTCTAGTCGGCTTTGTGCTGCGACACGCAGTAGGGGCCCGCGGTTGCTCGCGGTATAATTCCCGCGGTTGAGAATGATTCGTTCGTTATCGGGAAGATCGCGATCATGATTCACGAACTGCCGCACGATATTTGGGTCCGAGCCGAGGCACTGGCAGCCACTGGCGACTTTCCGTCGGAACTCGATGTAATTCGCTCCGGGCTGTCCATTCTAGAACGCCGCCGTGCCGACCTGGAAGCGATCGAAGAAGGCCTCGCCGACATGAAGGCTGGGCGGCACAAGTCGCTAGCTCAGTTCAAGGCAGATTTCTGCGAGCGTCATAATATTTCGCTCAAGGATTGAAGTCTCGCGCAGCTCCACGGTTGAAAACGACATCGACGGACTCACGTTTACGGAGTAACGCAGCCATGCTGGAATCGATGCCAGACGATGTTTGGAACCGGATCGAAGCGATCCGAGTCGCCCGCAACTATCCCACCGCCGCCGACGTAGTACGCGATGCACTGAGCGCCTTGGAGCAGTCCAGCGAGGATACGCTCGCAATTATGGCCGGAATTGCTGATATGGAGGCTGGACGCTGCCAGTCGTTTGACGAGTTTGACGCCGAATTTCGCCGTAAGAACAACCTCGGTCCGCGCAAATGACCCACATAACAAGGTTAACGGATCGCGCTCGGGTCGAGTTGCAATCGACCCATGACTGGTGGGCGGAGAATCGTTCGGCGCTACAAGCCGAACTGTGGTATGACCGGTTTGTTTCGATGCAGGAGTCCATTGCGGCCGATCCTGAACGATTTGCCTTGGCGTCGGAAAACTTGCCAACCAGCTACGTGGTACGTGAGGCGCATTTTGGGTTAGGACGCCGCGCCACGCACCGCATCTTGTTCACGCTGAAGCGTAACGTGGTGGTAATCCTATCTGTCCGTCTCGCCTCTCAGCAGCAATTGACGATCGATGAATTGTCACTTGAGGATCCAGCGCCATAGCCATTCGTCGCGCATTACGCTTGAATGGTTGAATGACATCAGTTCAATCGACCGACGCCATCGCCATTCGCGGCGCTCGCGTTCATAATCTCAAGAACCTCGATCTCGACGTTCCGCGCGACCGTCTGATTGTGATCACCGGTCCCAGCGGTTCCGGGAAAAGTTCGCTCGCCTTCGATACGATCTTCGCCGAAGGGCAGCGGCAGTATATCGAGAGCCTTTCGACCTACGCGCGGCAGTTCATCCATCAGTTGGAACGTCCCGACGTCGATCTCATCGAAGGATTGCCGCCGACGATTTCGATTGATCAGCGTCCGGGCTCGCACAATCCACGCAGCACCGTGGCGACCGTCACCGAGATTTACGACTATCTGCGGCTGCTCTACGCCCGCGCCGGCGAGCCGAACTGCTTTCAGTGTGGCACGCCGATCCGGCAACAAGCGCCGGAGGAAATCGTCGAGCAGATCATGGCCTTGCCGGAAGGGACGAAGGCCATGATTCTCGCCCCGCTCGTACGCGGTCGCAAAGGCCAGCATGCCGAGGTCTTCGCCGCCGCCAAGAAATCCGGGTTCGTGCGTGTGCGGGTCGACGGCGTGGTGCATGATCTCGACGCGCTGCCGGAGCTCGCCCCCAAGAAGGATCACACCATTGAAGCGGTGGTCGATCGCATTATCGTCCGCGCCTCGATGCAACCGCGGATCGCCGAGTCCGTGCTGCTGGCGATCAAGCATGGCGAAGGGCTGGCGATCATCACGTTCGAAGAGGCATGCGCTTGGCGCGATCAGCTCTTCAGCACTACGTTCGCCTGTCCCAACTGCAAAATCAGCTACGAGGAGCTCGAACCGCGCACGTTCAGTTTCAACAGTCCGTACGGCGCTTGCCCCACGTGCGACGGCCTCGGCGCGAAGCGCGATTTCGACCTGGAACTCGTGCTCCCCGATAGAAACCTCTCGCTCTCGAAAGGCGCCGTCGCACCGTGGCGCGGCGGATCAAACGCACTTCAAGAGCGCCGCAAAGCGCGCCTCGCGCCGCTCGTCGCTTCCCTCAGCTACGACTGGAACCAGCCGCTTATCGATTGGAAACCCAAAGCCCTCGAAGCGCTTTGGAACGGCGACGGCAAGAAGCTTACCGGATTGAAAGCGTTGCTGAACGAAGAGCTCGCCGAGTCGAGCAACGAAAAACTCACAGCCCGCCTCGATGCCTGCCAGAGCGAACTCCCGTGCCCCGAATGCGGCGGCGCACGACTCCGTCCCGAGGCCCGTAACGTCCGTGTGGCCGGCCTCGCCATTCACGAAACGACGCGCCTGCCGGTCGGCGCGGCGATTGCGCACTTCGAGCGACTCAAGTTCACAAGCGCCCGCGCACCGATCGCCTTGCCGCTCGTGCAAGAAATCGTCGGCCGGCTGCGATTCCTGATCAAAGTCGGCCTCGAATACCTCACGCTCGATCGCGCCGCCGATTCGCTCTCCGGCGGCGAGCTGCAACGCATCCGCCTGGCGACCGGCGTCGGCTCCGGCCTGGTGGGCGTGTGTTACGTGCTTGACGAGCCTTCGATCGGCCTCCACCCGCGCGATAACGATCGCCTCATCGAAGCGCTCCGCGATCTGCAAGCGCTCGGCAATACCGTGCTGATCGTCGAACACGATGAAGCGGTCATGCGGGCCGCGGAATACCTGATCGATATCGGTCCTGGCGCCGGAATTCACGGTGGCGAAATCGTCGCCCAGGGGACGCCGGAAGAGGTGATGCAAAATCCTGCATCGATCACGGGGCGTTATCTCAGTGGCGAGTTGCAAATCGAAGCGCCCCGCACGCGCCGCGCCGTATCGATGAAACGCGTGATCGAGCTCGAAGGCGCCACCGGAAACAACCTCAAAGACCTGAACGTGCGATTTCCGCTCGGCGCGCTCGTCTGCGTGACCGGTGTGAGCGGCTCGGGCAAGAGCACGCTCGTGAGCGAAACGCTGGCCCGCGCCGTGCATCGTCGTTTGACCGGCGAAGGACCGAAGCCGGCGCCGCATCGCGGGCTGCGTGGCATGAACCAAATCGACAAATTCATCGAGATCGACCAGGCGCCGATCGGCCGCACGCCGCGCAGCAATCCGGCGACGTACACGGGGCTGTTCGACGAAATCCGCCACGTCTTCGCACAAACCAAGGAAGCGCGGCTCCGCGGCTTCAAATCGGCGCGCTTCAGCTTCAATGTCGCCGGCGGGCGCTGCGAGGAATGCCGCGGGCAAGGCCTGCGCCGCATCGAAATGAAGTTCCTGCCAGACTTGTTCGTCGAATGCCCTGTCTGCCGCGGTAAGCGTTTCAACGATCAAACGCTCCAGATCAAATACAAAGGGCGATCGATCGCCGACGCGTTGGAACTCTCGATCGACGAGGCCGCGACGTTTTTCGAGTCGTTCCCCACGATGGCTCGCATGTTGACGAGCCTCCGCGACGTGGGTCTCGGTTACCTGACGCTCGGTCAGCCGGCGACGACCCTCTCCGGCGGCGAGGCGCAGCGGATCAAACTCGCCACCGAACTCGGCCGCGCGAGCACCGGACACACACTGTACATTCTGGACGAACCCACCACGGGCCTGCATTTCGACGACGTGCGCCAGTTGCTCGCCGTCCTCCACGGTCTCGTAGACCAAGGCAACTCGGTGATCGTCATCGAGCATCACCTCGACGTCATCAAATCCGCCGACTGGCTCCTCGACCTCGGCCCCGAAGGAGGCGAACGCGGCGGCCTCCTGCTCGCCGAAGGCACGCCGGAGCAAATCGCACAAATCGACGGCAACGAAACGGGTCGCTATCTGCGCGAAGCGCTCACCCGTCTGTAGCTGGCCTCTGTGAGGGCGTGCGTTGCGTACATTGCAGCGCCCCACGCAACCGAGGTCACAGACCTCGGCTACAGACGGCACGTTACTTCCCGTCGCGGCGGCGGGCCGTTTTTCTCCCGGGCCGGTAGCCACGCGGGCCGCCGCGGATGTGGTCGCCGGAGGTTTGTTCTCGCACTGCGGCGTTCGCCTGCTTGCGGCGGCGGTCGAGCGCTGGCTTGGGCGGTTGTGAGGGAATCAAACAATCGCAGTCTTCGCCGATTAAATCCTGACGTCCGGCCTGGCGCAGCGCTTCGCGGACTTCAAAGTAGTTCTCCGGCTTGAAGAACTGCAGCAGCGCCCGTTGCAATTTGCGATCGCGCAAGTGCTTCGCGATGTACACCGGCTGCCGCGTGAACGGGTCGAGCCCCGTGTGATACATGCAGGCAGCGATGTCGAACGGGCTCGGGATGAAATCCTGCACCTGGTCCGGCTGGTAGTGATTGCGCTTGAGAAACACCGCCAGTTCGATCATTGCGTCCAGGTCGCTGCCCGGGTGGCTGGCGATGAAGTACGGGATGAGATACTGCTTCTTGCCGACTTCCTTCGAAGCCTGTTTGAAACCGCGATCGAACTCGATGAAGTCGTCGTTGGCCGGCTTCTTCATCAGCCGCAACACTTCGGGATCGGTGTGCTCCGGTGCCACCTTGAGATACCCGCCGACGTGATGTTGCGCCAACTCGCGGAGATATTCCGGATCGCGCCGCGCGAGATCCATCCGGATTCCCGACGCGACGAATACTTTTTTCACGCCGGGCTCCTGGCGAGCCTTGCGCATGAGATCCTTGAGCGGCCCGTGATCGGTCCCCAGCAGCTTGCAGACGGTCGGATGCACACAGCTCAACCGCCGGCACACCGCCTCGACCTCCGGCCGCGTGCAGCGCATTTCGTACATGTTGGCCGTGGGGCCGCCGATGTCGCTGACGGTGCCGGAGAATTTCGGATCGGCCGCCATTTGCCGGAGTTCGCCGAGGACCGATTCCTGGCTGCGGCTCTGGATAATGCGTCCTTCGTGCGCCGTGATCGAGCAAAACGTACAGCCGCCGAAGCAGCCGCGCATGATTTGCACCGAATCGCGCACCACGTCGTAAGCCGGAATTTTGGCTTTGCCGTAGCTCGGGTGCGGACGCCGCGTGTAGGGCAGCCCGTAGACGCGGTCCATTTCCTCTTGCGCCAAAGGGAGCGCCGGCGGATTCACCACCACCGCCTCGCGATCGTGGAATTGCACGAGGCGGCGCGCGTTGTAAGGATTGGTTTCCTGGTGCGCGATGCGCGTCAGATCGCAAAAGGCGTAACGGTCGGCGACGACTTGCTCGTAGCTTGGCAGCGTGATCGTGTCGTCCGCCGGCGGTGATTCACTCGCGCCGAGGCGATACACGACGCCGCGCAAGTCGCGCAGATCTTTGACCGTTTCGCCCGCCTGCAATCGCCGCGCGATCTCCACCAACGGCCGCTCGCCCATGCCGAACACCAGCAGATCGGCCTTGCAGTCGAGAATGATGCTGCGGCGGACCTTGTCGCTCCAGTAGTCGTAGTGCGCAAGCCGGCGCAGACTCGCCTCAACGCCCCCCGCGATCACCGGTACGCCTTTGAATGCCTCCCGGGCGCGTTGGCAGTACGCCAACGTGGCGCGGTCGGGGCGAAGGCCGATCTTGCCGCCAGGGCTATAGGCGTCGTCGTTGCGGACTTTCCGATTCGCCGTGTAATGGTTGATCATCGAGTCCATGTTGCCGGCGCTGATCGCGAAGCAAACCCGCGGTCGGCCGAACGCGCGCCAGGCATCGCACGAATGCCAGTCGGGCTGGCTGAGGATAGCCACGCGGAAACCCTCCGATTCGAGCAGGCGCCCCAGGAGCGCCATCGCGAAACTCGGGTGATCGATATACGCGTCGCCGGTCACGAACACCACGTCGACGGCGTCCCAGCCCCGGGCGTCCATCTCCGCGCGGGTCATCGGCAGCGGCGCCGCCGCCCCGCGCGGGATCGGCGGCTGCCCCAGCACGGGCAGGCTCAACGGAACGCCGGGAGCGAACGTGGCGGTATTGAGCGGCATGGAAACTCGCGGAAAAGCACAGAAAAACGGCCGAAGGCCCATTCTATCCCGTGGGAAGGCGAAAGTCCCGGGCATTCACGATGGGATGGAGAAGATGAATTAGGTTGAAGCCGGCCCACCGGGGCGGTTTCGATATGCGCCGTAAGGTAGAATCGGTGGCTATGGACGATATCTCGTACAAGTCGCCGGAAGCTCCGCCGGTTGCAGCACCTCGCCTTTCCAAGCGTCAAACACTTGCTTGGGCATTGGCCGCGATGGCGTTCGCTGCCGGATTGCCCGTGGGATTTTTCTCCGTCGTCGTCGGAGCACATGGTAACGTGCCCTGGCCAACCGCCACGTTTTGTGCTCCGGCCTATCTCGTCGCAACCTGTCTTGGAGACAACCTCGGTTACGTGGCGGCAATGATCCTGGGAACTAGCGCATTTTACGGGCTCTACGCGTACCTTGTGGTCAGGTGGCCGTTGCGAGGCTTCGTCGCCGCACTTTGCATTCATGGAGGGGCGATGTTGATTACCATTCCAATGCTTTGACGTATAGCCAGAAGGCGCGCGAATTCCTCAAATTGGGACAACACCGTTTCGAGGCGCTACTTGCGGAGCCCCTCGGCGGCGCGCGATGCTATAAAGGTTCAGGATTCGGCCGCGCAACGGGACCGGCAAGACCGAGATGGGGCATCCGCTCGAACGACGCGTCGAAGTAGTTCGCCGCCAGGCGCGGGCGGAGTTGCGCCGCTTCGGACTCGCCACGGCGGCTTCCGTCACGCTGTGGGTGATCGCCGGCGCCGCCTTGCTCGATTATCTGGCGAGGTTCCACGACCGCGGCCTGCGCACGCTCCTGTCGTTGGCTTGCCTCACCGTCATTGGCGTTAGCGTCTGGCGTTGGGCGTGGCCATCGTTGCGCCGGTCGATTAGCTCGCTGGAAATCGCGCTGCGGCTGGAGTCGTACTTTCCTATCTTGCGCAACCGGCTGGTCAGCGCCCTGGAGTTCCTGGCGCAACCGCTCGGCGATCACCTTGCCGGCTCGCCCGCGTTGCGGCGCGGTGTGGTCATTGATGCCCAGGCGCTTAGCGAGGGCTTGGATTTTTCCGAGGCGATCGATCGCCGAC
>CAZUBB010000075.1:0-320 GCA_964618485.1 uncultured Pirellulales bacterium | reverse complement strand
CGCGCGTCGCGCGCTGGGGCGCTGCGCAGTGATTGCCGCGGCGCTGCTGGTCGTCGTCATCGTCGATCTGGCAATGCACGTCCCGGCAGGGCGGCCGGTCAACAGTTGGCTCGCCGTGCGCCGGCTCGCGCAACCGTGGAGCGCTTTGGAATGGCCGCGGCAAACGCATCTCGCGGTGAAACAGTCCGTCACCAAGTTGGCGCGGGGCGATACGTTCGAGGTGGAAGTCATCGACCAATTTGGCGTTCCGCTGCCTCCCGACACGCATATTGAATATCGCACCGGCGGACAAGAGGGCGAGGCGCAACTCACGAACGAAC
>CAZUBB010000074.1:17945-18782 GCA_964618485.1 uncultured Pirellulales bacterium | reverse complement strand
GGCGAATATACGGCTCGGCGACGCCGTCCATTTTGATCGCCGTCAGCAATCGCGTTTGCGCGCCGAGCGATTCGAGCGCGTCCTGTAACGCCAGCCCATTGATCACCGTGGCCAGCATGCCCATGTAGTGGGCCGTGGCCTCCTGGATGCCGGTGTTTCCGGCGGTAAACTGCGCGCCACGGAGGATATTCCCGCCGCCGATGACGATGGCGATCTCCGCCCCCTGCTTCGATGCCTGTACGGTCTGCTCGGCGATGTGCAGCACTTCCTTCATGCTGATGCCGCGCTCGCCCGCGTGGACGAAGCTCTCGCCCGAAAGCTTCAACACCACGCGGCGATACCGCGACGCAGAACTCTCACCGCCGTCAGCCATAGTTCGCTCAACTGAAAACTGAAAATTCTGTAACTGGCCTCTGTGAGGCCGGTTTTCCTCGGTCGCCGGCATCCATACGGCCGGCCTCACAGAGGCCAGCTACAGACGGAGGCGAACCGAGAAAAGGTGGTGGCACGGTCTCCCGACCGTGCCACCTGTGTTGCGTCGAGCCTCAGCTCTTCGCCAATTCCCAATGCACGACCTGCAGGATCTTCATCTTGCCGGCCTCGGCCACCTTGCCGACCGTCTGCTTGTCGTCCTTCACGAACGGCTGTTCCAGCAGTACCTTCTCCGCGAAGAAGTTCTTCATCCGGCCTTCGACCATCTTTTCCAAGATGTTCTCCGGCTTGCCTTCCTTGCGGGCGGCCTCGAGCAAAATCTCCCGTTCCTTGGCCACCAGCGCCGGATCGAGATCTTCCTTCGAGATCGAGTGCGGCTTCATCGCCGCGACGTGCATGCTGACG
>CAZUBB010000074.1:0-17929 GCA_964618485.1 uncultured Pirellulales bacterium | reverse complement strand
CCGAGATGCCGAGCAGCACGCCGACCTTGGCATTGTGATGCACATAGCCGCCCGTCGCGCCGTCAATGCGGGCGATGCGGTTGACTTTGATGTTCTCACGAATGCGATTGATGATGTCATCCAACTGCTGCTGCAAGGTCATTCCCGGTTTCGACGGCGAAGGCTGCTTGAGCAGTTCTTCCGCGGTCTTGGCGCCGGGGCCTTTGACGAGCTGCTGCGCACAGGCGGCGGCGAAATCGACCAGGTCGGCCCCGGTGGCGACCGGGGCGCTCTCGCAGAGCACCTCGACCATGCCGCCCCCCTTGCCCGCCTCGACGAACAACGCGATCCGCCCTTCGCTCGTTTCACGTCCCACGCGCGACTCCGCGGTCTTGATCCCTTGCTTGCGCAGCGTTTCGATCGCCGCCTCCTGGTTTCCCCCGGATTCCGTCAGCGCCTTCTTGCAGTCCATCATCGGCAGCCCGGTCTTTTCCCGGAGCGCCATCACAGCGGCGGCGGTGATTTCGGCCATGTTCAAGTTCCTCCCAAGACGTGTATTCAATGCTCAATGGTTTTGGATGCAAGAACTCGCGCGGCGGAAACGCCCGGAGTATGCGGCGCCGGTCGGCGCTCATTCGGGCCCGCCGGTCCGCGATCGAATTTATCCGATCGCGGTCCGGAAGGGACACACGATTTCGCCTTGCCGGCGCTCAATTTGGCGGCTTTTCGCCGGACCTTGGAAAACGGGGACGTTAGCCCTAGGCGTCCTTGTCGACCGTCTCCGCACGCCCCAGGCCGCCGGTACCTCGGCCTTCGATGATCGCGTCGGCCAGTTGCTTCGAGATCAACTCGATCGAGCGGATGCTGTCGTCGTTGCCCGGGATCGGCAGGTCGACCTGGTCGGGATCGCAATCGGTATCGATCAGCGCCATCGTGGTGATGCCCATCTTCTGGGCCTCGCGGACGGCGTTGCGCTCCTTCTTGGGGTCGAAGATGATCAGGCACTCCGGCAGCCGGCTCATCGTGCGGATGCCGTTGAGGTTGCGATACATCTTGCGGTACTCGCGCTTCAGGGCCGATTGGGCCTTCTTCGAGTAGGCGCCGAATTCCTCGCTGTTGATCAACTTTTCCAGCTCTTCCAGCCGGGTCAGACGGCTGCGAATCGTGCGGAAGTTCGTCAGCGTGCCCCCCAGCCAGCGGTCGTTCACGTACGGCATGCCGCAGCGGATGCCTTCCCGTTCGATCGCCTCGGAGGCCTGCCGCTTGGAGCCGACGAAGAGAATCGGGCTGCCGTTGGCGGCCAACTGGTTGAGGTACTTCTTGGCCCGGATCAGCCCGCGGATCGTTTCGCGGACGTCGATGATGTGAATCAGATTGCGCCGCCCGTAGATATAGGGGCGCATCTTGGGGTTCCAGCGGCTGGCCCTGTGGCCGAAATGGACGCCGGCTTCGATCAATTCCTGCACCAAAACAGTCGACACAATCACCCTCCTTCGCACACCGGCAAAGTCCCATTGCGGTATGAGACAACCGCGGGGCGTCCGGCGTTCACCTGGGCCATGGTTCAGGCCCGAATTTCGGTCGCCCCATTGGGAGACCGCCCCCGCCCAAAACGCCTCGGCCGGGGGAGAATCCATTATGCTACGAAGGTCCGCCGGGGGCGTCAATCGGAGGTGGGGAACGGCACTGACACAGTTTGGCCCCGAGCGAAGAGAAAATTGGCTAGGGAAAACGTTGGCGGGCCAATTCATCGAGGCTATCCGCGCAACGCTCAGCTGATTCCTTGGCTTCTTCAAGGGTGGCAAACGGCTGTTCCCATGCTCGTTCCGGGCCAACAGTAGGAAAGTGCCCGACGATAAACCGTCCGGAGTCGTCGCGGCTGATTACATATACACCCCGTTTGTCGAACGCGCGATATAAGCCAGTGTCTTCAAGCGTCCAATTAAGGGGCGATCGGTTTCCCATACGATGCATCCCGGCATTTCACAACCAACATGGCTCGCGGTCAGCATTGTAGGGCGGGCCGGGGCGGCTGTAATGACGTTTCATTCACTGGATCGTGCTGCGTCGAACACGGTTTGCGTCGCGACAAACCTAGGCCCGCCGTCGCGCGATGGCGGGCCTCGTAAAACGCGATTGAACGATTTGGACGCGGCGACGATTTCGCGCTGGCAGCGCACTTGCCGTTGCGCGGCCCGCCCTACGGCCGTCGTGAGTCGCGGCGACGGCGAACAGGATCAAGAATGGGGCCGTGACCGTCACGAGGTAGAAGGCCACGTAACTGAAGGTCCCGCCCTGGACTGTGGCCAAAGCCATCGCCGCGAGGGCAATCGTCGCAAGCATCGAGCGCAGCGAATAACGGGTCATGTCCCGAGCATAGCAGGCTGTGGTGGGCGATGCTACAACACGACGCTGTTCGTGGGATGGCGCTGGGTTCGTGCGGGCGTTAGTTAGCTCAAAATCCGCAGCCGTTTTGGGTCATACGGCGGTTGCAGGTGCGACTTAGCCGTGTAGCGGCGGCCGTTGATTTTGAGTTCGTATTGGCCTGCGCGGATGAACGCGGCGTCGATCGGTTCGCTGTGCTTGACGTAGCCCATCGCGATGGCGCGGCCGAGCGTGTGGCCGTAGGCGCCGCTCGTCGTATAGCCGACCGCCTGACCGTCGCGGTAGATCGGTTCGCTGCCCCAGAGGACCGGTTCGGGATCGTCGAGCACGAACAGCACGAGGCGTTTCGTGACGCCCTTCTGTTGTTGCTCCAGGAGCGCGTCCTGGCCAAGGAACTCGCGGTTTTTGCCCCAGTCGATGGCGAAACTGAGCCCGGCTTCGAGCGGCGTATCTTCCGGAGTCAACTCCGCGCCCCAGGCGCGATACGCTTTTTCCATTCGCAGCGAATTGATCGCGTAATGTCCCGCGTTCACGAGGCCGTACTTCTCGCCAGCCTCGATGAGGAGGTCGTAGGCGCAAGCGGTCTGGTCAACAGGGATATGCAGTTCCCAGCCGAGTTCGCCGACATACGTGATGCGGATCGCCAGCGCCGTCGTGCGCCCAAGGCCGATCCACTGCGCCATGCCGAAGGGGAACTTCTCGTTCGACAGGTCGGCGTCGGTCAACTCGGCGAGCAGTTTGCGCGCGTTTGGGCCCATCAAGCCAAGGACGCCGTAGGAGGCGGTGACATCGTGCAGTTGCGCGTTGGCTTCGGCGGGAATCTGGCTGCGAATCCAGTGATAGTCGCGCATCGTCTGCGCGCTGCCGGAGACGATGTAGAAGCGATCCTCTTCGACGCGCGTCACCGTCAGATCGCTCTCGAAGCCGCCGTCCTCGTTGAACATGCCGGTGTAGACGGCGCGGCCGATCGGCACGTCCATGTCGGCCCCGCAGAGCCGCTGCAGCACTTCGAGCGCGTCGCGCCCTTGCAGGATGAACTTGGAGAAGGCGCTTTGGTCGAAGACAGCGACGTTCTCGCGCGCGGCGCGATGTTCCGCGGCGGAGTATTCGAACCAGTTCTGCCGACCGAAAGAATAGATCGTTTCCGGCTTCACGCTTGGCGGCGCGAACCAGTTGGGACGTTCCCAGCCCATCTTGCTGCCAAAGCACGCGCCGGACGCGGCGAGACGTTCGTGTACCGGAGAGGTGCGCAATGGCCGGGCGGTTTCGAACTCGTAGTTGGGCCAGGCCATCTGATAATGCAGGCCGAGCACCTCGGCGACGCGCTCGCGCAGGAACGTACGATTGTTCTGCGAGGGGGCAAAGCGGCGGATGTCGACGCTCCAGAGGTCAGAGGGCGGCGCGCCTTGCACGATCCAATCGGAAAGCACCTTGCCCGCGCCGCCGGCGCTGGCGATGCCGACCGAATTGAAGCCGGCGAGCACAAAACAGCCGGGCAACGTGGGGGCCTCTCCGCAGATGAAGTTATTGTCCGGAGTGAAACTTTCCGGGCCGTTGCAAAACACCGGAAACGTGACGTGCTCCAGCGCCGGGATGCGCCATTTGCCGGCTGCGAGCGGCTCGGCGTACTTAAGCCAATCGGGCTCGAGAAGCTCGTACGTGAAATCGCGGCGGACGCTGTCGACCATCCACGGGTTGGAGTGCTTTTGAAACGCGCCGAGCACAATCTGGTTGCCGTCGGTGCGAAAGTAGATCGCGCGATCGGGATCGCGGCCGACCGGCATATCGTCATGCACGCCGGCCATCGGTTCGGTGACGATGTAATGATGCTCGACCGGATGCAGCGGCACGTTGATGCCGTGCTGCAGGCCGAACTGGCGCGTCCACATGCCGCCGCAGATGACGACGACGTCGGCGCGGATGTCACCAAGCGACGTGGAGACGCCGGCGGCGCGGCCGTTCTTGACGAGGATCTTCTTGACCTCGACGTGCTCCAACACCTTCGCGCCGCGACTCACCGCGCCTTTGGCGAGCGCGAGCGTCGTCAGATCGGGGCGAAGCTTGCCGTCGAGCGGGAGCCACGCGCCGCCGAGAATGTCGTCGGGGCGCAGAAGCGGCCAATGCCCAACGACCTCGTCGCGATTGATGAGATTCACTTCGACGCCGAACAACTCCGACATCGCGGCCGTGCGCTCCAGCAGTTGCATCCGCTCCGGCGACGTCGCGACGATCAGACTGCCGACCTGTTTCCAACCGGTCGGCTGGCCAGTTTCTTCTTCGAGCCGCGAATAGAGATCGGCGCTGTACTTGTTGATCTTCGTCAGCGCGTTGCTGTTGCGCAGCCTGCCGATCATGCCGGCTGAGTGCCAGGTCGTCCCGCCGGCCAGGCGGTTCTGTTCGAGCACGACGACGCTCGGCCAGCCGAGCTGCGTCAGATGATATGCCACGCTGCAGCCCACGATCCCGCCGCCGACCACCACGGCATGGGCATGAGGCGGAAGCTCCTTCGAACCCAACGGCCAATCTTCGGTCAGGCGATTCAACATGGGCGAACGGGAGGATTCAATGTGTGTGAAGCAGTTGCATATTCGTGGCGGGTTCGGCTGGCGAACGGGAGGGCCGCCGCCGCGCGATGGCGGGCCTGTCTTTCTCTTCTTGCGAGCGTTCGCTTGTATGCCGGCGTGAAATTGGTGCAACACCGTATCATTCGCGCCGGCCCGCCCTACGGTCGATTCCCTTTCCGTCCCGCTTTCGCGTTTTTCACGTGTTTCGAGGGCAATCTCCGAACTACGTTCGTTTCGCCATCGGCACGAACGGGCGTTCGACCGGGCCGACGTAGATTTGCCGCGGGCGGGAGATTTTTTTGCCGGGGGATTCCATCATTTCTTTCCAGTGAGCGATCCAGCCCGGCAGGCGGCCGAGTGCGAACATCACCGTGAACATGTTCACCGGAATGCCCATCGCGCGGTAGATCACGCCGGAGTAGAAATCGACGTTCGGGTAGAGCTTGCGTTCGATGAAGTACGGATCGGACAGCGCCGCCGATTCGAGCTCTTGCGCGATCTCGAAAATGGGGTCTTTGATCTGCAGCTTCGTGAGCAGGCGATCGCAACTGGCCTTGATGATCGTGGCCCGGGGATCGTAGTTCTTGTAGACGCGATGGCCGAAGCCCATCAGGCGGATGTTGCTGGTCTTGTCCTTGACCTTGTCGATGTAGCTCTTGACGTTGCCGCCGGAATCCTTGATCGCCTCGAGCATTTCCACACAGGCCTGATTCGCCCCGCCGTGGAGCGGCCCCCAGAGGGCGCAGATGCCGGCCGAAATCGACGCGAAGAGATTGGCGTCGCTGGAGCCGACCATGCGGACCGTCGAGGTGCTGCAATTCTGCTCGTGGTCGCCGTGGACGATCAACAGCAGGTTCAACGCCTGCACCATGTCGGCGTCGAGATCGTACGGTTCGCTCGGCACCGCGAACATCATCTGCAAGAAGTTCTCGCAGTACGTCAAGTCGTTGCGAGGGTAAACGAATGGCTGTCCGACCGATTTCTTATACGCGAGCGCCGCGATCGTCGGCAGCTTCGCCATCAGGCGATAGATCGAGATCGCCACCTGGTTCGGATCGTGCGGATCGAGCGAATCCTGATAGAACGTGGAGAGCGCTCCCACGACCGAACTGAGGATCGCCATCGGATGGGCGTCGCGCGGAAAGCCGTTGTAGAAGAGCCGCATATCCTCGTGCAGCATCGTGTGCCGACGGAGGTTGTTGCTGAATTCCTGCAACTGATCGGCGTTCGGCAATTCGCCATAGATGAGCAGATAACTCACCTCGACGAAGTTGCAATGTTCGGCCAAGACTTCGATCGGATAACCGCGATAGCGGAGGATCCCCACTTCGCCGTCCAGGAAGCAGATCGAGCTGGTCGTCGAGCCGGTGTTGACGTAGCCGTCGTCGAGCGTGATCGCGCCGGTCTGCGCGCGGAGCTTGGAGATATCGAGACCGACCTCTTTTTCCGTCCCCAGGACGACGGGCAACTCGACCTGCTTGCCGCCGAACGCGAGTTTCGCCATTTCCCCCATGCGCACGTCCTCGTGGTTCGTTCGCCGCCGCGACCGGCGAAAAGGGACATATTGCCAGTTGAAACCAGCAGTTTAGCCGTGATGCGGAGGATGTTCAAACCAGTCGGCGACGCAGAGAGCATGAATTAGCGCTCTACTGTGGGAGGCGTCTCGGGCGCCGTACGCAGTTGCCGTCGCGCGCTGGCGGCGCAGGGTGCGCGAAGTGGCTCGCGATTCATGTGCGGCAGACGCCACAGTTATCCGGCCACCGGCAGGGTGTTGTCGGCGGTTTTCCAGTTGCGGCCGGCGAGTTCCGGTTCGTAGGCGTCGACGCCGCCGAGTTTGGCGATCTCGCGGAGGAAGAGTTTCGTCAGTTCGCCTTGTACTGCCCGATCGCCGGCCTGCGCGTAGTAAGGAGAGAGGTCGATCGGACGGCCGATCTTCAGCCGCGTGCGCGACGGGACCAGCATGAATCCGAGCACGGTGCCGTCGTAGGGGGAATCGGTGATGTGGCAGGGAATCACCGGCACTTCTGCCTTGAGCGCGATTAGCGCCGCGCCGGGGCGTCCGGGGAGCAGGAAACGCTCGGTTTCGTTGATCCGGCCTTCCGGAAAGAGGCCGATCAGATCGCCCCGCTGC
This sequence comes from uncultured Pirellulales bacterium, assembly GCA_964618485.1. GTDB lineage: Bacteria > Planctomycetota > Planctomycetia > Pirellulales > JALHLM01 > JALHLM01. The sequence continues at coordinate 10,870 of CAZUBB010000074.1, read as the reverse complement.
GCGTAGCGGATCGCCAGCTTGGTGGCGGCGGTGTCGACGCCGCCGCGGCCGACGGGGACCGCTTCGACGGTGCGAAAGAAGTACTTCAGCACCGGCATCTCGCAAAACTCCCGGGCCACCATCCAATGGACGGAGCGGCCGGTCCCGAGCGCGATGAAGGCGGGGTCGATCGGTCCGATGTGATTGCAGACAACCACCGCCCCTTGGCCCGGCTTCAGGGGGAGGCTTCCAGAAATCTCCGCCCGCCAGAGGAGCCGGGTCATCAGGCGGTTGAAGAGGAAAATCGGGTACTGCGCCGGGGTGTAATGGGAGCGGGCGTAGTCTCGACCGATCATCCCCAGCGCGGTGGCGACGGCGGCGACCAGCACCGCGAGGGAGAACCATTCGATCGCGTCGGCCGGAAGCATGTGCGGGAGGGAGTCCGAGGGGGCGGAAGATGGTATATGGTTATGGTGCGATCGCGGGGGCCGGTGGCACGGTCGGGAGACCGGCCACAACGCGCCGAGCAGCACATCGTACAAGCCCTGCCACCGTTAATAACATAGCATTCCACTCGAAAACTGTCCCGGCGACAGATAAGATCGTCGGGAATCGACCGAATAATTGCCTTGTCGGCGAATCGTGGGCGTTGCAACTCGAAAAACGAGGGTTTCCGTTTGGCCTCCATCCCGGCGGACGAGATTATCGAAGTCGATGCGGAGATCGCCCAGGAGCGGCAATATCGCCGCACGCGCCGAATGCATCACCTGGCGATCCTCGTCGGTGTGATCGTCGCGCTGGTGTTGGCATTCGCCTTGGAAGTGCGCGGGACCACGGACGTCGCCATCCGCGGTCTGGGTATGGTCGTACCGCCAAGTTGCCGATTTCGCACCTGGACGGGACTCGATTGCCCGAGCTGCGGACTGACACGAGCGTTCGTCTCGATCACGCATGGCGACCTGCCGGCCGCAGTGGGATTCAATCCCATCAGCCCGTTGGTGTTCGCGGCGTTCTTATTTCAGATTCCGTTCCGCGCGGTGCAAATCCGGCGGCTGGACCAGGGGCAAGCGGAACTGGCGTGGCCGTGGGTGAATCGCGGGCTGTGGGCTCTATTGGCGCTGGGTGTAGCGCAATGGGTGGTTCGCCTGGCCTTGTGAGGCGCGGATGCGAGACACCAACTTTAGCCTCGGGTGGATTTTTCGCATCACCGCGATCTGCGGATCGTTGCTGACGGCCGGTCGCTACAGCGGCTTCCTGTTCATGTTCGCGGTGGTGAGTCTGGCGCTGTGCGCCGGGTGCTTTTGGTATGCGGCGATGCGGCGCGCGCCAGGGCCCACGCTGCATCTGACCATCGCCTTCCTCCTGCTGACGCCGCTATTGGCGGTTCTTTTCGCCAATGTGCAACTCGCTCGCGAGACTGCTCGTCGGCAGCAAGCGATCAATCGCCTGCGCGACGTCGGCCTGGAAATGCAACTCCTGATGCGAGCCCGCCCCGAACTCGCCGGCGAGGGTAACGAGGCGCTCTATGCGCAAGCGCTACTCCGGCAACGGCCGGCCCTTCGTTTCCGGGGCGAACGGGAGCGCCGCTAGGCCGAGCAGGTAGACGGCGCACATCGTGATCGCCGCCGGGCGGAGCGGTTCGGCGTAGTCGCCAAAGACGTCCGTTCGCAGCCACGCCAGGAACAAGGGGCCGATTGCCGCGAGGTAGCGACCGACGTTATAGCAGAACGAGGTGCCCGTGCTGCGCAACCGAGTCGGAAAAAGCTCTGGGAAGTAGATCGCGTAGCCGCCAAAGACGGCCAGTTGGCAAAAGCCCATCAGCGGGATCATCCAAAAGAAATCGGTCACATCATTGAACGATGAAAAGACCAGGATCGTGCTCAACATGGCGAGTACGAAGGCCACGGCGAAGGCCGGCTTCCGGCCGGTGTACTGGGTCAACGTGGTAAACAGATACACGCCAAAAAAAGCGCCGATGTTCTGGACGAGCAACGTGATGCTGGAGAGTTTCGTCAAACGCCCCTTGATCTGCGTCGTCCGTTCGGCGATGCGCGCCACGTGCCCGTCAATCACTCCCGTAAGAGCGGGTAGATCGGTGGGCGGCGGCAGGCTCAGGTAGGCGGTGCGACGCGCTTGAGTCTCAGCCGCGTCATCGCCTGGTTTCTTCACGGCATCGCGGAGAATGAACTCCGGAAGGACCGGCTGACCGGCCTTACTAAGCTGCATCATCGCGCCATAGATGGCGGAAGCATCCGAAAACTTGGGATCGGCATTGATCAAATCGCTCGCGTTGATGGTCTTGCCGATCTCCTGAATCCGGTCCGGCTGATGCAGCAGTAGGTTGACAAACTCTCGATCCTGCTCGTCAGCGCCTGCCTGGCGGGCCTCGGTGCGCATCTGCCGATCAAAAACAGATCGAATCAATTCCGGGCTAAAGAAACCGATGCCCCACACGCCGATGACTCCGGCGGTTGCGAGCGCTAAACCAACGAACGCGCGGCGGCGCAACTCGCGGTCGCCGAATAGCTCTCGATAGGAACCTAGCTGTTTGCCGCCTGGTTCGCGGTGGGCCGCGACGAGCGCCTTCCATTGCTCGGGCTCCTTCAGGCGGCGACGAATTGCGATCGCCAGCAGCGCGGGGAGCGTACCGATGACGAACATCACTCGCCAGGGCGTGAAGCGGATGCCTGCGAACTCCCAGTTCCCCACGATGCCGGTCTGCTCCAATTGCCCCAGACTGAGGCCAATGAGCGCCGCCGAGATATTTCCAACGGCCGAGAGCGCTTGCAGCAATCCGAGGGCATGGGGTCGGGCTCGATCAGGCATCACTTCAGCCACGAGCGCGACGCCAACGGCAAACTCGCCGCCGACGCCAAGGCCCGTGAGAAACCGGAACGCGGCGAAATCCCAGAAGCCACGGGAAAAGGCGCTCAGCCCGGTAAACAGCGAGTAGATCAGAATGGTCATCAACATCGTCTTGGCCCGGCCAAAACGATCTCCCAGCACGCCGAAACCAATGCCACCGGTCGCCCACCCGATGAGAAAAATCGAGGTGGCATAGGGGCCGTAGCTGTCGATTACGTCCTTCGCCGGCTTCACCCCCGGCGCCGGCGCCAGGAGCTCTTCCATCGCCGGCTGCCGCGCCAAGTTAAAGAGCTGCTGGTCCATCGTGTCGAACAGCCAGCCTAGTGCCGCCACAATCAGCACGAACCAGTGATAGCGGTTCAGTTCGTGATACCAGCGGCGGTGCGAAGAATTCATGCGGTCACTCGGCGGGGTCAGAGGAGAGCCGAACAAAGCGGGAAGGAAACGCGATTGTAATCGACCGCAGGAACGAGGAAACCCCTCGCCGCCGCATGCGAGGTCGGTAAGCCCGACACGCTTGCCTTGGCGCGCGAATCCAACTAGCCTGACGTGCAAGGCGGACGTGCTCGTGATTAATTTCGGTGCGATTCCGCCACCGTACGCGCCCCGTCCGTTCGTGACGGGCGTCCCACACTCGCGCTCCCGTTGTCATGTCCGTTGCTCGTTTCACGATGTCCGGCGTGTCGAAACGTTTCGGCGGCACGCAGGCGCTTGACGGCGTCTCGCTCACCGTGCGCGCGGGCGAAGTGCATGCGCTCATCGGTGAAAACGGCGCCGGCAAATCGACTTTGATGAAAGTGCTGGCCGGCATTCACCAGCCCGACGCCGGCCAAATGACGCTCGCCGATCGCCCCTATGGCCCGGACGGCCCCGCCGAAGCTCGCCGCTCGGGCGTGGCGATGATCCACCAGGAATTAAGCCTGGCGCCGCATCTGTCGGTGGAAGCGAATATCCTGCTAGGGCGCGAGATGTCGCGCTTGGGCGTGGTCCGCGCCGCCGATCATCGTCATCTCGCCCGGCAGGCGCTCGCCCGGCTGGGACAAAGTGATCTACCGCTCGACGCACCGGTCGCCAACTTGCCGATCGCCGTGCAGCAACTCGTGGAGATCGCGCGGGCGCTCGTCTCCGAGGCCCAGGTGATGGTCTTCGACGAGCCGACGAGTTCGCTTACCGAGGCCGATTCGCAGCAGCTCTTCCGAGTGATTCGCGAGTTGCGATCCTCCGGTTTGGGCATCGTGTACATCAGCCACTTCCTGGAAGAAGTGGCCGAGATCGGCGACCGTTACACGGTGTTGCGCGACGGCCGCGTCGTGGCGAATGGTGAGTTGCGCGAGACGTCGCTCGATGCCATCGTCCGCGCCATGGTCGGGCGCCAACTCGACGAGTTGTTTCCCGAATCGCACCGCACGCCAGGTAAGGTCGTGCTTGACGTGCAAGGACTCACTGGACGCTCCAGCCCGCGCGATGTGGCCTTCGATCTCCGGTCAGGCGAGATCCTGGGCCTCGCGGGACTCGTCGGCGCGGGGCGCAGCGAATTGGTCCGGTGCCTCTATGGTCTGGAGCCGGTGGCGTCCGGAAAAGTCACGCTCGCTGCGCATGGCCGTCTGGCCGGCGGCCCGAGCGAAAGCATTTCACGCGGCGTGGGCCTCGTGAGTGAAGATCGCAAGGTCGAAGGGCTGGCGGTTCGGCTTTCGGTCGCGGACAATCTCACGCTGTCGAAGCTTTCGCCCTTTGCGCGTTTTGGTTGGATCAACCTCGCCGCGCGCGCGCGGGGCGTGAGCGAATGGCTCCGGCGGCTCGATTGCAAGACCTCGGGGCCCGACCAGGCGGTTGATCAACTTTCCGGCGGCAACCAGCAGAAGATCGCCATCGCGCGGCTCTTACATCAAGGCGCCGACGTGTTGCTGCTGGACGAGCCGACGCGCGGCATCGATATCGGCGCCAAGGCGCAAGTATACCGGTTGCTGCATGACCTGGCGGCGGCCGGCAAAGCGATCATCCTCGTTAGTTCCTATCTGCCCGAGCTGCTGCACGTCTGCGACCGGATTGGCGTGATGTGCCGCGGCCGGCTCCGAGAGATCCGCTCCGCAGCCGCGTGGGACGCGGAGAGCATCATGCACTGCGCCACCGGACGCGACGCGCCGGTCCATTGCCAATGACGACCGATAAAGTAACCTCGATGTCGGCGACGCGGTCAAATGCGCAGGCGCTCGCGCGGCGGGCGTGGAGTTTTCTGGGACCGTTCGTCGGCCTGTTGGTGGTACTGTCGATCATTCAGGGCTATCACAAAGTCGCCCAGCCGAATACGCCGTTCCTGGAAAAAGTACGCGTACAACTGATCGCCAAGCAAACGGCGATCGTGGGCGTCGGCGCGCTCGGGATGACCGTGATCATCATCGCCGGCGGCATCGACCTTTCGGCCGGATCGATGATCGCGCTGACGAGCGTGCTGCTGGCCGTGCTCTTGCAGCGAGAAGTGCCGGCCTGCCTGGAGGATTATCCTCGCGTGGCCGCGGCGTGGCAGTTTCTGTACCTGGATCGACTGCCGATCCTCGTCGCGGTGCTGGCGGTAATTGCCGCCGGAACGCTCGCCGGCGCAGTCAATGGCCTGCTCATCACGGGACTCCGGCTCGTCCCGTTTATCGTCACGCTGGGGACGATGCTCGTCTTTCGCGGCGCGGCGGAGTGGCTCGCGGACCAGAAGAAGGTGATGGTCGTCGGCGATCACGTGCCGGATTGGCTGACGTCGCTGCTGAACCCGCCGACGTCCCCCTGGCAACTGGTTTGCACCGGGGTGTGGATCGTCGTGATTCTGGGGGCGATTCTGGCCGCGGTGCTGCGCTATACCGTCTTTGGGCGCTATGTGTTCGCCATCGGCTCGAACGAAGCCACGGCCCGGCTGTGCGGCGTGAATGTCCCGCGGATGAAGGTCGCCGTGTATGCGCTTGGCGGCGCGTTCATGGCGTTAGCGGGCATTTTTGACTTCAATAACCTCAGCGGCCAAGGGAACCCCACGAGCGGCGAGGGAAAAGAACTCGACATGATCGCCGCGGTCGTGATCGGCGGCGGAAGCCTGACCGGCGGGCGCGGCAGCATTCTCGGTTCGGTGATCGGAGCAGTGACCATGACCACGCTTCGCAGCGGCTGCGCGTACGCCGGATTGAGCAACCCAGTGCAGAAGCTGCTGATCGGCGCGATCATTATCGCGGCAGTCGCCATCGATCAGGCGCTGCACCGCGGCAAGAAGTAACGGTCCGGCCGGGGCGTTCTCTGCGTTACTTGTTATTCGGCCGCGGACGACCTCGACCGCCGCGTCCTCTGCCACCGCGACCGCGAGGCGCGCCGGCGGCCGAAGCGGGACGCTTCGATCGGGCCTCGATGTTGGCGGTAACGATCATGCCGATCGCTTCCTGCCAACTCGGGATGGCGCGGTGCTTGGCGCGATCATCGCCGTCGTCATCGTCGTCGAGCACGGCCAAATCGTCGTCATGCGAGTCTACGTCAGCAGCAGCCGGTTTGCGGCGCGGCTCGCGCTCTTCGAATTCGTCGTCCAGCGCTTCTTCGCGCGCGGGGGCTCGCGATCGGGGCGATTCGGCGGCGCCGCCGGCTTCGCGCGGCGCGCCTTCCTCGCGCGATTTCCGACCGGAACCGCGGCGACGACGGCGGCGACGGCGTTTTTCGGGAGGCGATTCGCCTTCTGCCGGGGCCGCGGCGGCGTCCGGGTCGCGGTCCTCAATTTCGGCCAACGACTCTTCGACAAAGTCCGCTTCGTGGTCCGGATCGGACGTGAAGTCCGGCTCTTCGTCACGCGGCAGTCGTTCGACTTCCGGGCGCGCGGGGCGCTCCGCGACCGGGCGCGGGGGACGATCGCCCTCTACGCGCGGTGGACGATCGCGACGCTCTTCGCGATCTCGGCCTCCTCCACGGCGGCGACGACGGCGACCTCCGCCGCGCTCCGATGAATCGCGGCCGGACGGTCCGCGCTCACCGCGCGGACGGGGACGGTCGCCTTCCTCGGCGACGACGTCCGCATCGACATCGGCCATCGGACCTTCCGCGATCTCAGGCAGATCGGGGATGTCGGTCAAGAATTCCAGGTCGTCGGCCTTGAGGGGGGACAGCGCGCGTTCGCGCCTTGGCGGCGGCAGCGATCGGCGCGGCGGTTCCTTGCGCTCCGTCGGCTCCGGCACAGCTTCCGCTCGCGCAATGGGCTCGGGGGGGAGCGGAGCAGCCGGCTGCGGCTTCGCAGCGGCAGGCGGTGGTGGCGTGGGAACGGCGATTCCGAGTTCTCCCGCCAGGCTGTTCCAATCGGACCGTCCCCGCGGCGACGGGGGGGCCGGGGGCTTAGGCGGCGCCGGGGCCGCGGCGACGGGCTTCGGCGGAGGCGGCGCGGCCGGTTGCGGCGGTGGCGACGATGGGGCTGGCGTTTGAATCCCCAGCAAGGCCGCCAGGGAATCCCATTTGCTCGATTTTTCCGGTTCGCTCATATACTTGCTTGCAGCGCCGCGACGGCAGATCCGCAAAAAACGCGGATCGAAACCGCCAGTATAGAACCCCCGGCCACGATTGGATAGCCGCTTCGGCGCTTGAGGTTACGTTCGATCGGCAAGCTTGACCGAATCCCCGCGAATCATGAGGCCCTACGATGCACGATGCGAAACAAGGCAATGGCGCCGCGGAGCAATTCGATTTCTTTGAAGACATCGAGGTGCGCGGGCATATCATCGATAGCTTGATCCTGCCCAAGATCCTCGACCAGATCACCAGCCGCGGCGGGGCGTTCAAGATCAAGCGCATCCAGATCGGCCAGCAGCGGCACGACCCGAGCCACGCGCTCGTCGAGATCCGCGCTAAGACGCCCGAGCTGCTGGCGGAGATTCTGGCGCAAGCCTCGGATCACGGCGCGATTCCCACGTCGCAGCAGGATTGCCACGTCGAGGTCGCCGACATCGCCGGCGCGTTTCCGGAGGCCTTTTACAGCACGACGAATCAGCGCACCGAAGTGCGCCTGGGCGGCAAGTGGGTCGAGCTCGCCGATCAGGAGATGGATTGCGGCGTGCTCGTCGACACGGAAATGAAATCAGCGCGGTGCGTGCCGATGACCGAGGTGAAACTCGGCGACCTGATTGTCGTCGGGCATGCCGGCGTGCGCGTGTTTCCGCCCGAGCGCGAAAGGAACGAACGCGGCTTTGAGTTCATGCAGAGCGCCGTCAGCACCGAGAAGCCGAAGGGCGTCGCCATCCGCGAGATCGCCCGCGATTTCTTCGAGGCCAAGCGCTCGCGCGGGAAGACGCTGATTGTCGGCGGCCCGGCGATCGTGCACACCGGCAGCGGCGAGCACCTCAGTTGGCTGATTCGCTCTGGCTACGTCGACGTGCTCTTTGCCGGCAATGCACTCGCCACGCACGACATCGAGCAATCGCTGTTCGGAACCAGCCTGGGCGTGCATCTCGATCGCGGCGACGTGGCCGAGAGCGGGCACGAACATCATCTCCGCGCCATCAATCGCATCCGCCGCGCGGGCGGGATTCGCGAAGCGGTCGACTCCGGCGTGCTCACGTCGGGCCTGATGTACGAATGCATCCGCCAGGGCGTCGATTACCTCCTCGCCGGCAGCATCCGCGACGACGGCCCGTTGCCGGACGTGATCACGGACGTCCTCGTCGCGCAACAAGAGATGCGCAAAAAAGTGCGCGGCGTCACGTTCTGCCTGATGATCGCCACGACGCTCCACTCGATCGCCGTCGGCAACCTGCTGCCAGCCTGGGTGAAGGTGGTGTGCGCGGATATTAACCCATCGACCGTGATCAAACTCAGCGACCGCGGCTCATTCCAAACCGTGGGGCTGGTGACGGATGTGGAGCCGTTTTTGCGAGCGCTGGTGCAGGAGCTGAAGGTGCTGGAGGGAACGGCGGCCGCCGAGTAGGTGGCATTTTGTAGGTCAGGCACCGATGCCGAAGCCGACTGGCAAGCATGAGAGAACATCGCGGCAACGTCCCAACCGCCGCGCAAAGCTGTGCCTGACATGATTGCACGCCGCACCGATGTTAGGCACATTCTAGGCGGCGACGATGGACTTCGAGATGCTCGATCGCGCGCCGAATCGTTGCGCTCGGCGACGGTGCCTGACCTACGAGACTTTGAGCATCCGTCCGCATTCATCCAATCCTCCTCGGACTCTACAATAATCGGCCCAGAGCGAACTGTCTCATTCTTGTTCGCAAAGAGGGCCGGCAGACGCACCTGCTTGGGTTCGATGCACCTTTGACCAGCTTCGCCCGGCCAGCCCCGCCACGGCGAGCAACGCTAACCACACGGACGATGGTTCGGGAACGATTACATCTGGGCCCGCCGCAAAATTTGCGGCAATTTCGATGTTCGTCAGAGCGGTGTCATAAATCCGAAACTCGTTGATTAATCCATCGAAATATGGATCGTTGAATTCCGGGTATTCATTCTGCACGCCGGCGCTAAACCTGGAACGTCCGAGAAAATTGTACGCTGCATCGCTCAGCGTGGACGGATCGATCGTTTCCGCCTGTGCAACGAGCTGGCCATCTCGATACATGCTGCCGTTCGTGCCCTCGATGACGATGGCGATATGAGTTTCACTTGGCCGCAGAGGCTGCCAATCGTCGAGCGTGAGCTCCCACCAACTTGTCGTGGTATTTCCAAAGCGGCCAGTGAAAGTGAATCCATTGTTCGGCGTGTAGTAAATGTAGTCGCCGTGTTCCGTTCCTTCCTCGACAATAGGCCCAGGACCATCCCCTGTCGGCCCGCCAAAGCAAAAGACCCGCTGCCAAATCATTCCGGCGCGATCCGAGCGCCACGTGGTCCAGAACTCGATTGTCAGACTTGCTCCGAGGTCTTTAATGGTCGTGCCGATCGGCAGGGACACGTACGATCCTCGGGGGGAATTGCCCGCTCCCGGAACGTCCATGATGTTATCGGGATTGTCGAGCACCAGTTGACCGTTGGAAACCGAGGCGGCACTGCCGGGCGCACTGCCGTTGAACAAGACTCCGTTAGCACTGCTGATTGAATCATTCGCGGTGCCGTCGTTAAAGCTGTAGCGATGCAGCAATCCCGCCTCGGCGATGCGGCTCGAATGAATTGCCAGGACTGTCACGACAACGATGCAGATAACGCGCGCGTTCATGCTGTCTCCCACACAGAAGTGGCTCAAAGAAGGAGGGAAATTCGAGCTGTCACGTAGCAGTTCCGAGCGGTACCGCCCGTACGTTAAAGCGAACGCCGAGCCAAGGCGCAGCGCGCAAAAGGCGTCAATTGTTTGTTTGTTAATATCTGCGACGGCACAGTCTCTTCCGACCGTGCCGCCGGGCCGATCGAAGCGACCAGCAGGTCGTTTTTCCCGACACCCGCAGGTAGCCTTCAGTTGTCGTTCGCCGATGCTGGATACTTATCGGTCGGGCAAGTAGCCCGGTCGGGAGACCGGGCTACAACAGCTGCGGCGGACCACAACTACATGGCCTGCCATTCTGGCAATAAGCGGTGGCGTCCATCGGCGCGCTCATGAGTCACGAACTTGAGCGCAAGTGCTTGTCAAAAAAAGCCTTGCGCGTGGTTCTGATCGTCCCGGCACGCCGCTTGCTTCCTTCCCCCGTCACGGGAGTCCGCGCCTGCCAACTGTGGCGCTGCGGGGGCTCCGTACTTGGCAACTTTGAGCTTTACGGCGGGCCAGCGGTCGCGGGCGTTCGGTTTTTTCCTTTGCAACGGATGCCCACGCCGGCCTGCGGCCCCGCCTTTTATCCCCCCACTGAAATCGCCTTAGGAGGAATCTCGCTGTGGCAAAAAAGATGGTCTTTGACGATGAGGCCCGCCAGCCGCTGTTGGCCGGCGTGAGCAAGTTGGCTCGGGCGGTCCGCAGCACGCTCGGCCCCCGCGGCCGGAACGCGGTGCTCGACAAGGGTTGGGGGTCGCCGAAGATCACCAAGGACGGCGTGACCGTGGCCGAGGACATCGAACTGGAAGACGCCAACGAAAACCTCGGCGCCCAGTTGGTCAA
>CAZUBB010000073.1:0-18794 GCA_964618485.1 uncultured Pirellulales bacterium | reverse complement strand
AGCAACGGACTTCTAATCCGTAGGTCGGGGGTTCGAATCCCTCCGGGCGCGCCAATAATTTCAGGGGGTTACGTTGTTTTTATCTTTATTACTGCGGCCTTGGTGTCAGAATAGGTGTCAACTGCTTCTATGTTCAGCTTCTCAATTGCGCGTCTTTTGTGCTCGGGGGTAGGGTGGGAATAGCGCTTCGTCATGGCTATGCTCTTGTGTCCTAAAAGCTCTTGAACTGTAGTAATATCTACGCCATTCATAACTAAGACACTCGCAAAGGTATGCCTCAGGTCGTGGAACGTGAATTTTTCAACACCCGACTTCCTAATAGCGCTGTTAAAAGAAGTTTTGACCGACCTGACGGCTTTCCCCATATATTGAAAAACAGGCTCATCCGGGAGGCCAGGGTTGAAAGCTTCCAAAGTCTCTTTTAACCGGTCGCTTATGGGAAGGTATCTCGTCTCGCCAGATTTTGATTCCCTGACAAAGATATTCCCCTCGCGGAGGGTTACGTTTCCCCATTTTAAATTGAGTATCTCGCTATACCTCATTCCCGTATCATACGCGGTCATAAGCACGGGTTTTAAGAACTCAGAGGCTGCATTATAAACCCTCTGGAACTCCTCACGGGTTATCACCCTGACCTTATTAGGGCGCTCCTGAAACAGCTTGTAGCCTCTCAGGGGGTTATCTGTGAGCCACTTCTCACCTACAGCGTAGGAAAGCATCTTCTTAAGACATGCGAGCTCACGATTAACGGTCGCTTTTGTTATCGGCCTCTTAAGACGTGATATGTCCTTTAACCTTTTCGACTTGTATTTATCGACTGCCCAAGGGGTTATCTGCGGGAGCCTCATCCCGCCGAAGTGTTCCATTAACGCTCTGCACGAAGTGCGGTCCCGCTTCCATGACCGCTTGTTAACCTTAGAATAACCCTCTAAAAACACTTCTGAGAGCCTATCGAACGTCATAGTCCGGGACGTTTCAATCAGCTTGAATTTCCCCTCGGCTACCTGTCCCTGCCTAATAGCGAGGCACTTAAGTGCGTCATTCCGCGTTATATCCTCAGGCCTCTTCCCTTCTATACTGACGACCTCGCGCTTCCTCTTGCCGTCTGGTAGGGAATAGTCTATGTAGAAGCGATTACCTTTCTTGTACACTCCCATGTCTCATTGCCCCCTTTTTTTGATTCTTTCTCTTTTTTTCGATAATTCCTCTAATGGATGTATCTTCCGGTTTTCTTTTCCTAGATATATACAATGAGTCTTATTTTTATAGGTGAAATAGGCATACCAATAGAGTCCATGACCAGGACCCCCTTCCTTGCATTTTTTGCAGCCGCATTTAGCTGGTTTTTGTTGATAGACAACAGTAGGGGGGATTCGTTCTCCTATCCATTTATGGAGCTTCCTAAGGTCCTTTAAATCCAACTGTTCAATGCTGTAAATAAGTATATTATCTAACATGCTATTAGCTATGGTATAATATGCATAATCAATTGTCAATAAGTTTTCAACTCAAATGTTTCAGTTTGTTCAACTGAATTCTGCGATATACTACTATTGAAATTGCGATAAGAGAGACCGAATATGCTTTTATTAGTAGGCCAAGGGGGATCGTGGGTTACTGACCTTCATAATGAGAGATCGGCCTGTATACTATGAAATTGAAAAAAGCCTATAATTTTGATTGTACCTAGTGGTATGGCTTGAGATATGGTCACGCCAACTCTGATCATTTGAAATTCCAACCTGTATTATTTTATACCCATAATATTAAAACCGAATCGGTTGAGTGCTGTAATGCTCCCCTACTGTCAAACACGATTTCATTTATAATCGTAAATGCGAGGGTACCGGTTCGACTTGCCGTATTCGTTCTGGAGGAAATTAAAGTTAGTTCATATCTTGATTTCTGAAGCCTACCTTATTCTAAATGGGTATATAATTAATTGAAATTTCCACAGAGGTGTCCATTTAAGCCCCCGGACTATGCTCCTCCGATAATCTTAGCCGGGGCTTTTTATAAATTTGGACACATTAAAAAACTAATATAATCCATTTATTTTAGGATCATTAATGCGAGGGAAATATAGATTGACAAAGACTAACTCTTTGTGGGAGGATGGAGCATGAGCATACCAGATTATGAAACCATAATGCTCCCAATCTTGAAATTCGCAGGAGACAAAGAGGAGCATTCTTTCCAGGAAGCGGTCGATTATATCGAGAATAAATTCGGCTTATCGGAAGCTGAGCGAAGGGAATTATTGCCAAGCGGGCGCGCGCGTCTCATTAGCAATAGAGTCGGGTGGGCAATAACCTATTTGAAAAAAGCGGGGCTACTCGAATCATCAAAACGAGCCTATTTCGGAATAACCGAACAAGGTCTTAATGTGTTAAATAAAAAACCATCAGAAATCAATGTAAAGTTTCTGGAGCAGTTTCCGAAATTTGTTGAATTTAGGAGTATTCGGAAAGATAAGGGGAAAAAGCAATTAACAGAAATCAGCATATCTCATACACCCCAAGAACTTATGGAGGACGGGTATCAAAAGATAAAAAATGATTTGTCCGTGGAGTTATTAGATTCGGTTAAACATTCGTCACCGACCTTCTTTGAGAAATTGGTTGTGGAGCTTTTGCTTGCAATGGGTTATGGGGGCTCACGTAAAGATGCGGGAGAAGCGATTGGAAAAAGCGGCGATGGAGGGATTGATGGAATTATCAAGGAAGACAAACTTGGCCTTGACGTTATTTATATTCAAGCGAAGCGATGGGAAAATCCAGTAGGTTCCAAGGAGATTAGAAATTTTGTTGGTAGCCTTGTGGGACATAAGGCAAATAAAGGTGTTTTTATAACAACATCGAGCTATACAAAAGATGCTTTGGAATACGTAAGAACAATAAACCATAAAGTTATCTTGATTGACGGTGAATTGCTGACTGAACTCATGATTGAAAATAATATTGGAGTATCCAAAGTACAAAGCTACGAGATAAAAAAAATTGATTCGGATTATTTTTCGGAACAATAAACATAAACTGTCAAAATTAGATACATACTCTTGTAAAGCGATTGCACTCGAACAAATAATATATATCACATCTGACGTACCGACGCTCCTGCAACTCATTAGCCCAGTTGGGTACTTTGTTGAAGATGGCTGATTAAAACCGAAACGGTTATACATCTATTATTACAAGGACCCCAGAATGCCGGAAACTCACGACCGCATAATACGATAGGAGCGTGACAATTATGGTTAATATCACCTATACAGTCCGCTGACACCTCGGCCCAAACGCTGGCCCGGAATGACACTCACAGGTACCTGCCTCGAGATCGACTACAGCAATAAAGACGAAGTTTGAATTATCAGAAACAATCAATATCCTAAACGATGAACACGACGAAAAGACCCAAATTTATCAAATCGAAAAAGTCGTCAGAGATATAGCCAGATAAGTTACCAGGTAGACCAGTTAGAAACTCACATGCCCCCCCCACAAGGAGAAGGACCTCTCAACCCGGGAGACCCGAACGAAGGGCACACAGGCCCTTACTAATCGTGGTAAAGTCCATGTTATAATTCCATATGAGAATTAAATATGAAACTCAAGGACCCCGAAATAATCGAACAATTTCAAATTGAACTCCGACAATTAAGATATAAGTATGGAAACAGGTTATTAGAATGGACTCATGTTGCCCAAATTCTGGAGAAAGAGATATTGCCTTTAATTTATGAAGGGGTCCATGACGAAATGGAAAACCTCGAACGGGAGAATCAGAAGCTTAGAGCTTGGATTAATCAATTTTCATTCGGAAATGACCCTGAGAGGGACAAAAAAATAACCGAACTCTTCAATTGCGGAGTATCGAGAGGGAAGATTGCTAAAGCTGTAGGGATGAGCAGATGGGGTGTGTCCAAAGCGCTTCGCCGGCTGGGGGTCAACTAGGTTGACTTAAACTACTTTTTTTTAGTGGGCCGACCTATATGCCCCACGCGCAATTATTGGGACCAAACCTTTTGTATGAACCCATAGTAATTGTTGCTTTTTACTATTGTGTTAGAATCCAGGTTATTAATCATTACAGGCAGTTAAGTTGCTAGCCTGAAACCTTACAGAGAGAATGAACAATCGAGAGTCGCTACAATAGAGTAGGTTCTTGATCAGATTCCGGAAAATTTTCCACATCAGGTTCTACCTTCAATATTAAATTTTGAATTCCCGCATATGCTTATAAGCCGAATAATGGTAATTGAGCGACTCCCACCTCCTTACACCGCTCGTCTTCCGACGATTTCCGTGTTTCGTACCCTATCCAGTGCTCACCCATGATTCCTCTGAACCTCTCGGGATTCAAAAAGACGGCTCTAGCACCTTCGTAGGAGTTAGCGTAACCCTTCTTCTTCATCAGGTCGGAAATGTATCGCTTATGAACGAGTGGGACCTTGTCGTCTTTGGGAGCGCTCTCAATAGCGATGATGTATTGTCCACTTGTTCCGTCAAGCTTCATCATGCTGCGGTCTTCGAGCAGAACGACCGTGTGACCGTTGAAGACACGGCGGTCAATTTCAACGTCGCTACGTCCCCTTTTCTTGTTCACAAAGCTCCCCTCTCGCTTTGTCAGTTTGTCGTCACGGTGTTTTCTCGGCTCAGTCCCGCCTACCACCCCCTTGCTCCGCTCGTTTGCCGTCTCTCGTTCTTGACTGTGAGCTTGTTCTATTTTCATCGTGTAAAGCCTCCGTTAGGTTTAGGATTTCTTACTCGGAATACTCTCTGCAATAGACGAGCTGGAAAAAAAAGTCTTAGCATCGTTAATCTTTAAGACTCCAAGCAAAGCTCACACTCGCAGCCGGCGCCGTGCTCAAAAAACGCAGCCAGGACATCGGGGTCGAAGTGCGCCGCGCACAAATCACAATCACAGCCCTCACTATGTCCGGGCGTACCCGGAGGGCCGTACTCAAACTCGTCGTCAGTAATAAAGGTCTCGCAGCCGTCTTCATCTCGCAGCTTTGAGAATGGAAGATCGGGTTCTCTAGCCTCTTTTACGTTACACTCACATACGTTTGCAGAAACATCATCAACTACAGAAACTACATTTGGGCCCTGATTATCGGCTCTTTCTGACTGTAGTTTTCCTGTAGTTTTGTCACCTTCTTGTAAAACTACATCCGAAACTACATCATCAGAACGCCCGTTTTTATTGACCGAATGTAATTCCTGTAGTTTATGTAGTTTTTCTGAGGGGGTATCCGCATAAGTTGTAGAATCGTCTTCGACTAGGCCGAATTTGATTTCGAGTCGTTTGACGCTTTCAGGGTCGAATTCGATATAAACGCCCTCTTCACGTCGACGTTTTATAAAACCCAGAGCCTTTAACTTGTGCCCAAGTTTGTAACTGTTCATATGATACTTGACGTCGACACCCTCATTCAGACGGCTCAGAATAGATTTTATGCTCAATAACCCGCCGTAGACTTGCTTTTCCAACCCGGAGATAACGGACACGATACGGCCGTCAAGTGTTTCGCTCTTTGCTTGTTTTCGCTGCTCGTCTAGGGACTCTATCGTCTTATGAAAACTATTAGCTTTTTCCGGCGCTATCGCCCGAACTATTTGCATCAAGGGCTTCGATATATCGCCTAGGCGTCCGCGTATAGGCTTCTCCATCTTCGGCAGCTCCCTGTCCAAGTATCGTGCCCTGAAGGCCGTCAACCTTTCCTTTAGGGCTTGTGCCAGCTCCGGTGGATTATCGTCAAATTCTCGCATTGCCTCAGTCATCGTAAAGAGTATAGTCCGGCTCTCAAGCGCCCCGTGTACGCCTTCATTCGTGGCAATAATAGTCGGTCCGAATATCTCGTAATATACTGTGTCTTTATGAGCGCCTTTCTCAGGATACAGGACACGGGCAATCCTGACTCCCCGCTCGAATCGACTGAGCAAGAAGTCCTCGTTTCCAAGCTTTTCGGCTTTTCGCCATACATCGAAGCAGTCGATAAACACCGTACATCTTAGGTTACTTGCGACTCGTATGAGGTAGGCGTCACGCATAGACTCAACATGTAGGCCACGATACGAGATATTCACGAGGCCGCGGCCCGTCCGGGATTTGCCTCTCTCCGGAATACCGAAAAACCAAAGGTATGGACTGTAATTAAACTTTTCGATAACGTAAGTGTGAAGGGTCCAAGCGGCAAGAAGGCGATAGTAATGCTTATCCGGGAGTTCTGATACGTGCCAGAAATACTTAACAATAGCATTAAAGAGCCTTTTATCCGTATCCTCTGCGAAGTATCGTTTTACCTCGCGCAATTTCGGGATATTTTTCATCGGAAGGCTCTCACGTGGCGGAGGGTAATAGGTCTCACCGTCCATTTCCCAGCTTTTGCGCTCATTCAGTTGTCCGTTTTCTTTGGTTAAGAAAACTAGGGAGCCATTCTCGTCCTCGCATATATCTATGAGCTCGGGGAATACAGCGGTATATTTTACGTCCCTCGGCTCCGGTTCGACCTTGGCGCGTTGGGCTTTCATGTCGGCCAGAACTGCGTTCTTCGGGGTTTCGCGGTGTTCGTATAGGAGTTTCGCCCAGCGTGAGCGCTCCACATTTGAAGTCAAACGAGCGAATTCCTCTGTTAATGTGGATTGTTTGAATTGGTGATTTTCAGCTAAGGATACAATGGCGGGTTTGGATATAGAGACTAGCTCCGCAAAAGCGTCCTCTCCTCGCCTTTCAATAAAGTCATCAGCGCCGTTTTTCTCGCCGTTTTCCTCTGTCGGGAGTAAAATCAAATAAGGATTCTTTCCCAGGTTAATAGCGGTTACAATAAACCGAGCTGCCGCTCGCTGAACATTGATATTTGTGTAAATGTCAGAATCATAGCACACATAAAATACATCCATTTTTTTCAAAAAATCTCGGAGCTCAGGTATCAACACACCATCTATAGCGAAATTGTAAACGCCTTGAATGCCCACCGCCCGGTATCCAGCCAAAGCAAGCCGCGCCGATTTTTTTTCGCCTTCGAGGATTACGGGAAGCCCTGAATTCTCGAGCGAGCCCGGTGGTATATAAACACGACTTTTTGAGCCCGTCGGACTTAAATATTTGGCATTACCATCTTTAGTTTTAACGGATTCGCGAAGACGCAGCCGATAAAAATTTTCATTTGGGTATTTAATCCAAAATCCGCCAATATCGATAATTCGCACTTCCTTGTTGTTCTTATTCACGAGGGTCTTGAACCCGAGTCGTTCTTGCAGTTCGCGCTCGTTCCGCAAGGGCTCGACTGGGAAGACTTCAGGGACTAACCCCGATTTTTTTAGGGCTTCAATTATCCAATCATCTAATTTGCTTTGCGTTAATTCAGATGGTGGATGGATACGCTGGTCTTCTGAATCCGGGTCGTTTATTTTTTTCGACATATCTATTCTCCAACTTTCTTCCCAGGTTCTACATTGTGTTGAGCTAACCACTGCTCCAGCCGTGAAGTATCGAAATAAATGCGGCGACGTAATCGCCTGTAAGGAATTAAATTACGAGCTATATAGGCCCGAAGGGTCCACTCAGGGATATTGAAGATCTCAGAAACCTGTCTTATGGAAAGCTGTCTGGGAAGTGATGTCATTCTAGTTTCCTCCTGTTTTTTAGCTACTGAGATAAATGCTAACAAACAGGGGAGAACTGATACTAGAACCTAAGTGAAATTTTCACTTTGTCTGAATTAGATAGGCGTAACCGCTTAATACCACTCGTTATCTTGTAATTCTTTTTTGGCTTTTTTATAAAGACGGAGAAATGTTTTATATCCTACTTTGTACGGTCTGTTTTCCATTTTTGCTTTGTGTCTTCTTCCCAATATGAGCTTTTTACAATCCTTACATCTTTTTTCATGCTTCCATGCGATGTAGCTAGCTGTAATAGTACTAACATCGGCAAGTTCGAAGCTTTTTAACTCATCCTCTGATATGTTATCGCGGAGTTCATCCTTTATTAATCTTCGAATATTCACAATTGCGGGGTCTTTCCGTTTATGTATTTCATGTACGAGCGCAAGGCCTTTCAATTCCTGGTCTGCGATTTCTTTAAGGTGGCTCGGTTGGGTCTCAGTTTTATAATAACGTTTCTTTTTAGTACTAAATTTTGCTTTTACATTTTCAAAGTACTGAACGTAGGCGATTGGTGACACATACGTCAAATAAGGGTGTTTCCCTTCTTCTTTTTCAGTAATATGAACAAAGCCATCTCCTTTTGAACCGACCACACACTCCTTTCTGTGCATTATATCAATTGGCGACAGGACCTTTGATAACAGTTTCTTTGCTAGCTTAGCTTCCTTTTCATCTCCAATGAAACTAATTATTTGTTGCCACCATTTTATTGATTCTTTCACAACTCGATAAGCATCTAGGTACAGATTACTTCTCTTTTCCCGTATTTCCTTTAAGTATTCTTTAATATCACGACTTGCCCCTCTATCTTTTATCAAAGCAGGGTTATGTATAATGGCTTGAATTAGGTAATCAGGATTTCTGGTTTCTAGATATTTTTCTAAGAGGTCTAAAGCTTTAGGTTCAATAAAATCAATATCTTGATTGTCCCGTAGTAATTTTTTGCCAATTAGTCTAGAGGGGAATAATTCAATGTTTTCATTATCTGATTGAGTCTGTTTAGTACCCTTTGATTTGGACATGCTTCAAGTTTATACTAAAGTTTACAAGTGGCTATGAAGTATGACGAAATTAGCAAGATTGATGCGGCCATACGGCAGCTACAGGTTGCTATCCGTATTTTCTTTGAGAGAAAAGATCCGTTGGCTGTTCATACACTCGCTGCAGCCAGCCAGCAACTATTCTTAGATTTAGGAAAGATAAGGGATATTAAAAGCCTCTACCTGAATAGCGAGTTAATTCGCCTTGAAAAAAGGTCTGAGGTTTACGAAAAGTTCAGGGAGGCTCAGAATTTCTTAAAGCATGCTGATCGTGATCCTGAAGCTAGCTTGAAATTTAATCGAGAAATAAATTCAATAGTCCTTTTTGATGCATGTCATTTGTGTGAAAATGTAACCGGAAAACATTTTACTGAAATACCGGAGATACATGTTTTTGTAGGGTGGTTTTACATGAAATACCCCGATTTGTTAATAGAAGGAGCGTTTAAAGACGAGTTTGTAAAATTACTTGAGGGTATTGATACGGACGATTTTGAAATTGTTATAAGTGCAATTGAAGACTTCAGAGAAAATCGATTTAAAGCAGTAGAATTAATTCAAAGAGAGAAGTTCTTTGAGCCTGACAGATAACGAAATCAGAGACATCACCCGCCTGCTGGAACAGGGCAAAACGTTGCCTGACCAATACCGTTTTCTTTTATTCGAAGACAAACGGGAAGTTGAGCTAATATGGAATGGCAAGACGAATGAGGTCTGCAGCGTCGTGCTACCCTTTCAGACGATTGAACAGGTGGACGAACCACGATCTGAAAAGGAAATCAGGTTACAGGGCGAATTGTTCAACCTGCAGACAGGGCGACAGCTCAAGGGCTGGACAAACAAGCTAATCTGGGGTGACAACAAACTGATCCTGTCATCCCTGAAGAACGGGCCACTGCGAGAGGAAATCGAAAAGCAGGGCGGGATCAAGCTGATCTACATTGACCCTCCATTTGATGTCGGGGCCGATTTCTCGATGGATATTGAAATTGGCGATGACACCTTCACCAAACAGCCCAGCGTTCTGGAGGAGCTGGCCTATCGCGACACTTGGGGCAAGGGCGCGGACAGCTTTATTGCGATGATACATGAACGCCTATCTTTGATGCGCGATTTGCTGGCCGAAGATGGCAGTATTTATGTACATTGCGATTGGAGGGTATCGGCTTATATAAGATTAGTTCTTGATGAAATATTTGGTAGGGGTGGTGAAACAAACAAGTCAGGATTCAGAAATGAAATAATATGGTGTTATAGAGGGGGAGGAGTACCTAATAAAGATTTCGCACCTAAACACGATACGATTTTCCGATACAGCAAATCTAATAATTATTACTTTAATGTTGACGAAGTTAGAATCCCATATTCTGATGACGTATTAAGATCAGACCCAAGCAGATATGATAAATCCTATAGGGACAACAAAACATACGAAGGATATAAGCCTAATGAATTA
This sequence comes from uncultured Pirellulales bacterium, assembly GCA_964618485.1. GTDB lineage: Bacteria > Planctomycetota > Planctomycetia > Pirellulales > JALHLM01 > JALHLM01. The sequence continues at coordinate 8,628 of CAZUBB010000073.1, read as the reverse complement.
GGAAAACATCCAGAAGATTGGTGGACCATTCAACCTCTTATGCCATCCGATAAAACTGAGCGCCTCAATTATCCAACACAAAAACCTGTCGAATTAATACAAAGAATTATAGATTCCAGCTCTGAACCAGGCGACATTGTTATGGATGTCTTTTGTGGTTCCGGCACTACCTTAGCAGTAGCTCAAGGTCTAAGAGTCAAGAGAGAAAAAAACAACCAAGGAAAAGAAAAACTCGAATATTATTTTAAACCTCAAAGAAAATGGATTGGTTCAGATTTAAGCAAATTCGCAATTCATACAACTAGAAAAAGAATGATACAACTCCAACGAAATTTGAAATTAGATAATCAAGCATGGTACGCATTTGAGATACTTAACCTTGGCAAATATGAGCGCCAGCATTATATCGGCGTCAACCCGTCCCTGCGTGACCAGGAAAAACAGAAGCAGCTTGAGGCCAAGGAAATGGCGTTTGTGGAACTAATTTTAAAAGCATACAAGGCCGAAGCGGTTGATGGTATGCAGACCTTCCAAGGGAAAAAAGCAGGGCGCATGGTTTCCGTCGGTCCCGTCAACCTGCCCGTCACGCGCCTGTTTGTTGAGGAAGTTATTAACGAATGCCGACAGAAACACATCACACGTGTTGATATTCTGGGCTTCGAGTTTGAAATGGGTTTGTTCCCGAACATTCTTGACGAAGCTAAGGCCAAGGGTATTGACCTTGATATGAAGAACATCCCACGCGAGGTCTTTGATAAACGCGCTGTGGAAAAGAACCAGGTCGTTTTTCATGATGTATCGTTCATTGAGGTCAAGCCGCATGTTAAAGGCGGCAAGGTGGCCGTGGAACTGACTGATTTTTCTGTGTTCTATAATCAAGATATTCTGAAAGAGGTAGAAGAAAACCTGAAAAATGGTGGAAGCAAGATTGTCATCGAACAGGGCAAAATCATAAAAGTGACCAAAGATAAAAAGGGCATCGTCACCCGTGAGGTTCTGACCCAGAGCTGGAAGGACTGGATTGATTACTGGTCGGTCGATTATGATTTCGAAAGCAAGAAAGAATTTGTCAGCGTCAAGAATGAAGCCACCGGTGAAATGGAAGAAATCTGGACCGGAGATTATGTTTTTGAAAATGAATGGCAGTCATTCCGCACCAAAAAAGACCGCAGCCTGGAACTGACCAGCGCCGCCAAGGAATGCCCCAAGGGCCGCCGCAAGATCGCCGTCAAGGTCGTGGACATCTTCGGCAATGACACGATGAAGGTCATTGAGGTGAGTGTTTAGTTATGGCGCTGCATCCTGATTTTCCCTCCTCCCCATACGAGGTTCTGGTCCCTGAAACCCGCTGGTTTCCAGGGGACGATCTTTTCCGTGAGCATGGCTATCAGAAGCTGTTGCCGCCCCTTGTTCATAACCTTCGCATCAAGGTCAAGGGATGGCGTGACAGCGGCTACGAAGGCGCCACAGCGACCAGCAAAGCACTTTTGAACTGGTGGTTCAAAACCGAACAACTGATCCCCAAGGCAGACGGTACAGTAATTACCTTCCGCTATTACTATGCACAGCGGGAAGCGGTTGAAACCGTCATCTACTTATACGACGTTGTCGGGGCTAAAGATAAGCATGACCTGATGCGCTTTGATGCCTCCGGCGAGGTCAAGGGCAGCCTATTCAAAGAAGACTGGCTGCGGCTGGTAATCAAGATGGCCACCGGCGCGGGCAAGACCAAAGTTATGAGCCTGATCCTGACTTGGTGCTATTTTCATAAGCTGTATGAGCCGGACTCCGCCCTAGCCCGTAATTTTCTGGTCATCGCCCCGAATATCATTGTTCTGGATCGTATAAGGCACGATTTTGACGGGCTGAAAATCTTTTATGAAGACCCTCTTTTGCCGGATAACGGCTATGAAGGCCAGAACTGGCGGGACGATTTTCAACTGACCTTGCACATCCAAGATGATGTTCATGTTACCAATCATATCGGAAATATCTTTTTGACCAATATCCACCGCGTTTATTCCGGTGAAGATACAGCCCCGTCCCTGAATGACGATGACCTGATGGATTATTTTTTGGGAGAAAAGCCCGTTACCAATACCTGGGACAGCAAGGTCGATCTGGGTATCATCGTGCGGGAGGTTGACGAGCTGGTCGTTTTGAACGACGAAGCGCACCATATTCATGATGAACGCATGGCCTGGTTTAAATCCATTCTGGATATTCACAACAAGCTGAAACAAAAAGACAGGTTTTTATCCCTGCAAATTGATGTCACGGCCACGCCGCGCCATAATAACGGGGCTATCTTTGTCCAGACAGTGAGCGATTACCCGCTAGTTGAGGCAATATCTCAAAATGTGGTCAAACACCCCGTTCTGCCGGATGCCCCCAGCCGTGCCAAACTGCATGAAAAGCAATCATCCCGCTTCACAGAACGCTATGAAGATTACTTGCACCTGGGCGTCGAGGAATGGCTTAAAACATATGGGACACATGAAAAAGCAGGCAAGAAAGCCATCCTATTTGTGATGACGGATGATACTACAAACTGCGACGAGGTCGCCGAATGGCTGGAAAAGAACTATCAGGATTTAAATGGGGCTGTTCTGACCATTCATACTAATAAATCCGGCGATATTTCCGAGAACAAAAAAGGGAAGGATAAGGAAGAACTGGACCTGCTGCGCAAACAGGCCAACGAAATCGATGGCTGGGAAAGCCCTTATAAAGCTATTGTGTCCGTCATGATGCTCAAGGAAGGTTGGGACGTGCGAAATGTCACCACCATCGTCGGCCTTCGGGCCTATGCAGCCAGAAGCAACATTCTGCCCGAGCAAACCTTGGGCCGGGGCTTACGCCGCATGTATCCGGACAGCGATGTAACAGAATATGTCAGTGTTATTGGCAGTGCCGCTTTCATGGACTTTGTAGAGTCCATTCAAAGCGAAGGTGTTGAACTGGAAACGGGATCAATGGGCAAAGGGGCAAAGCCCAAATCCCCGCTCGTCATCGAGGTCGATAATGAAAACAGCAGAAAAGACCTTGATCTTCTGGATATTCAGTTGCCCCGCCTGACCCCCAGGATTTATCGGAACTATAAAAACCTCGAAGACCTTGATGGCAGCACTTTTACCCACAAGAAGGTGCCCTACAGGCAATTTTCGGAAGAGGAGCAGCGTGAAATTGTTTTCCGCGACATAACGACCGGAGAGGTTACGCACTCGACTGTGCTGACGACAACGGGAAATGCCGATCATCGCAGCGTCGTCGGGTTTTTCACCCAACAGATTATGAAAGATTTACGACTTGTCGGTGGCTATGACGTTCTGTATGCCAAAGTCAAAGATTTTATCCAAAACTACCTGTTCGATCGGGCCGTCGATCTGGATAGCCTCAACACGTTTAGAAACCTGTCGGAGATAGAGGCGACGCGCACCATTCATGTTACATTTAAAGAACAGATTAACAAGCTGACCGTTCAGGATTACGGCACATCGGAAATCAAGGACTATATCAAACTGCGGAATACCAGGCCGTTTGTGACGGATGAAAGGGCGTTTGTTCCTGCCAGGAAAAGCGTATTTAACAAGATCATCGGGGACAGCCACCTGGAACTGGAGTTTGCCGCGTTTCTGGAAGGCTGCGATGACATTGTTTCCTACGCCAAGAACTACATGGCCGTCGGCTTCAAGATCGACTACGTCAATGCCAGCGGGGATATTTCAAATTATTCCCCTGATTTTCTTGTCAAAAAGGACGGTAAGCATGTATTTATCATCGAAACCAAGGGACGCGAAGACCTGGATGTGCCTTTAAAAATGGAGCGTCTTAAACAATGGTGTTCGGATGTAAATTCCCAGCAATCCGATGTTATCTATGATTTTGTCTATGTCGATCAGGAAAGTTTTGAAAAATATGCACCCAAGAATTTTGTCCAGCTAACAGCCAATTTCAGAGCTTATAAAGATAAATAGCGTCAACGTTCAAGATTGTTATGTCGACAGGTGTCCATTTGTGATGAATTTTCACTATATTGTACGGATTGTTATCGGCTATTCGATATAACGTAACGTATTGTCCTTATATATCTTTTATACTCCAGAGTATCAATCAGTAAAACTATTTATATACCTTCAAAAACTTAAGTGTAGTATTGCTCTTCTAACAATCTGTTTAGCCTTTAACTGATTCCTAGATTTATCCTCACTCCAACCAATAATGTCCACATGCCTCATAGGAGGTTCATTAGGGTCTAACTGCAAACCCTCATTTGTAACATCTTCTGCTTTAATGTCAGCTCTTCCTATCATAGGGCTAATATGTGTTTTACCAATATCCCAAATATCTGAATCTGATAGTCCAGTAATATTAAAAACCGACGTAGAATTATTTTTTGCTGGCATAAAAGCATTATACCTAACGGTACTATCAGCTTTAATATGACGTTCGGTTCTAATATATCGTGTGAGTATATCAGTTGGACTTGGAATTTCTGGCATATGGCTTCAGCTGCTCTGATTTAGTCTGTTGAGGTTGTAGACTATTGCAGGTGGTAACGTATCAATGAACATTTCATTCCCATGTACAGTATTAGGTCCAAAAATACCTGCATAGTTAATAGTTTTATTTTCATTAATACTGAAAACAAATGTCTGTTCATCATTTTTTTCCCATTCAAAAGCTATGTCCCCATCGGGTTCTGGCACAATGTCAGGAATAGAAAGGTTCAAATAATCATTTGACAGCAATTCCATAATTCTTATGGCTTGGTTTAATGTATTTTTAGTAATAGGATTAGCGTCATATCCATCCCAATTCGGGCTCGAACACTCTCTGTAAATTCCATACAACTCTTTAAACTTTTCCTCTAACAAAATTCTGCGATAAAAGGAAATCGACACTTTCGTTTCTTCATATATATATTCTTTGTGTTGAGTAAACCGCAAATTTTCCGGGCTCAATCCCGTACTCGGACGGTCAACAAACTCAATCGGATCATATCTTATGGCTAATTCGCTCATAGATATATCTCCAATAATTTAGGTGTTATGCTAGTAAAAAAAATGTCATTCTTGAAATTTCTAAGTTTCTCAAGGATCGCCAAGATGTCTTCATCTGAAAATCCATTTAGTATAGATTTGTAAACATCTATATCTAATATAATAGGCACTTTACCTTTTTTTTCAACCATAGGCTCCAATGATTGAGTTATATTAGCCATTATTCTACTATCTTCATGAGGAACAGTTACTCTATAAAAGAAACTAGCAATAATTTGAGGTATTCCTTTTGGTACTTCTGGTGGACACATCAAGTACTCATTAAAATCCTTCATTGGCAATGGAGCATTAAGATTATTGATATATCGTAAGGCTATTCTGTTTATGCTCTTCGGCGTAGCTACTTCTTTATAAAATTCCCAAAGGCGGACTGATTCATCTCTTAACTCTGGCCAATCTTTATAAGGCTTTAGTCTATTGAACGTATATCCATCTTCTCTCAACTGTACTATCTTGATACCGTCAGTCGACTCATATCTGTACCCATTCATTTTATCCAATGTAGCTATATCTCTCGTCCTACCACGCAGGTTGATTTTTGCTTCATGAAAATGAATTTGTTTCTCTATAGGATAGTTCTCTGAAATTTTCTCTCCTATCGTTTTAAACTGCTCCAAATCAAAGTCTTTTGGTAAATCACATCTTATATCAATAAGGGCCTCAGTTATCGGAGCATTTTTGAGTGTTGGATATTTTTTCTCAGGCATCTTATTCTTTCTTGATTAAACTCCGCTAACTATTAGTTTTTGTAATCTATCCTATAGGTTGTTGGACAAATTAAATATACCAAACGTATCCGCTAATTTCCTTGATTTTTGTTTTAAAATCAATCCGCCCGAGTCTTTTGAATTAAGGTTAAATCTCTATAAATTCTTTGGTGTCAATATATAATGGTATATTTCCCGGTCTTGGTCAACACTTCAGACTCTAATATTCCATAAGCTAGACTAATGGTAGGAAATAAATATTTAGTTGCGGATTTAGAGGACTTTAATATAATCTAAACGTGGAGGTCGGGAGTTCGGTCTGCTAGCCGGGAGCGATACAGGCGAACCATATACGCCAGGTCCCGCGTCAAAGGTCGAGGCCAAGCCCCAAATTACCCCCTCAGAGGCGTGGATAGGGCCCAAACAGCCCGAAACTCCTGAAACAAAGGATAAAAATAATAACCGTAGCCCCGAAGCTAGATTACTCCGGTATCGATACTCAGGGCCTAGACGATAGGCACGTCAAGGTTTTCGCCCAGGCATTGGAGTCCCTTTTGAATAACCGGGCCCACATGAATCCAAGGTCTGCTGCGACGGACCTTGGGTTAGAGCGGAGCGAATATGTCGACCTGCGCTCCAAAGCTCGGGACCAAGCTCTAATATCCCCGGAAAAAGCAATTATCACAGAATGAGTTAATTGAGTTATCTTCGGGTAAATCACTAAAACAGGATTTACCCCAAGTTCCAAATCGGCTCAAAGCTAAAAAACTGGCCTTAGAATTGAGAGGTGTCATGAGAGGTGTCGTATAGGTGTCAAATAGTGGAGAATTAGCCTGATTAGTATGTGGTATGCTGTTTGCAAAATGGTAAATGATAAATACAACTTAGTACAAATCCATACAAATAAAAAACGGAGTTAAAGCATAATTCAACGGACTTCTAATCCGTAGGTCGGGGGTTCGAATCCCTCCGGGCGCGCCACTAATCATTCAATATTTTTGACTAGTCAGGATTTATTGTTATAGCTCGTGTTATAGTTTTCCCCGGTGAGGTGCTCGACGGCAACCTTTAGAGAGGTACGGCAACTAGTGACCTTTCCGGATACCTTCCTTTTCGTTCGTTGATGCCCATTTATTTAGGCTTACTATTTATTTTCGATAGCGATAATCCAATCGCGAGATGCATCGATTATCCACTCCATTATTTGACTATACAATTCCGGTCCGCTTGCAATTGTAGTGTCTATAACAAACGATAATTTAAAACCTGGGTAGATAAATTCTTCATTACTTACTGCAAGCGAATTATTATGGACAATGCAATTTCTAAATTTTGCGATCCCTTCCCAGCGCTCAAATTGGTCTTTATCAATGACGCCTTCAATTTTAGAATGTTCCATGATCTTAGTAAGATATTTTCTGCCATTAATTCGACTAATTATTAGCTTCTGTGCCTTTGGGTAGCGCTGTGAATAATATTCAAAAGCAGATAAGGAATCTACGAGCATCATCTTTTGTATTCTGACTACTTTACCAGCAGTAGATTTAAGTCTGAGAATTCTATCCGAATCACTTTCATTTCTTAAAATTCTTAAAAGGTGAGGCAAATATAATGTCATTACATCTTCAACAATCATAATTAAATTATGTATTTGATTCATGATAATAATAGGCATATCATCAGGTGTAAAGCCGTGATGACTCTGTAAATCTTTACTTATTTTTAAGGCTTTTGCCTCTAAGTTTTTGCATTTATTAATTTCTATTTCTAGAAGATTCACCTCTAAGCCTCTCCACGTATTTAATGATCTGCGGGTTCGTTATCTCTTTAATTTTAATGATGGCAAAATTTTGTTGAGATATTCTATCCTTTCAATTTCACTCCGTATTGGATTGCTTTTATCGAGCATGAGTTCTACCGTATCTTCCCAGTTTCTGTAACTAAGTTCATAATCTTTGATACCCTTATACTTTGATTTCTGGTCATCTCTAATTTCGTCTATAATCCATTTAAAATTAATAAGACTTTCATGCGCCGCTTTACTTAGCAAGTCGTCAATAACATCCCTGTCAATTAAGTTGCGCATATATAGTAATCCCAGTTCTTCAAAATAATTCAGTGTTATCAATATAGATTTCCTAGCTTTCTCATTCTTAAATAATTCAGTCATTGTGTTTTTTGGAGTTTTATGCGCATAGCTTCCAGCAGCCATAAATTGATCAACAAAATCTGGTTGATAATATTTATCATGCAAATCGAATGTTCGCTCTCTTCTTCTTTGAAGACTGTTTAAATACAGCTGATACCATATCAGACCTAAGCCAGCTAATGATATTATCGGAGTGGCAATTCGTGCGAGATCAACTAAATTATTACAAATCATAATCTCGATTTTATCATTACGCTTCTCAGCTCGTCAAGAATTACAAGGAGTCATAGAACAGGCACATCTGTGAGGGGTGCTAGGTTTGAGTGCTATAGTTAGCGTTATCACTTTTCCCAGTGTTGCCAAATAATCTGGCTTAATTCCATATAAACCTGTTTGACAATACCTTCCTAATGCATATTAAATACGATGTATTTTAATAATATTCAGAGCATGTAAACATTATTTAGACGGGACTTCTAATCCGTAGGTCGGGGGTTCGAATCCCTCCGGGCGCGCCACTAATCATTCAATATTTTCAATCCCTTCTTTTCCTTTGTTATGATTTATGTTATGACGATTTGGCGTCAAACGCGCGCCTGTGTCACCGCTGCCACAGGATTTGTGAAGCCTCGAGGGGTACGGAAACGCCAGGACGGTGCGGTATCAGCCGCGGCGTATAGTCCGAGGCCGGGCGCGTGGAGGGCACCCT
>CAZUBB010000072.1:12722-18871 GCA_964618485.1 uncultured Pirellulales bacterium | reverse complement strand
CGTCCGACCGTCTACCACATTCTCGCAGCACAACGAGGTTAGTCATGCGTCGCCAAAGAATTACTTGCCACACTCCCACCACACGCACGGAACACATCTTCACGGCGATCTTCTGGCTGACTGTCCTCGGCTGGCCCTTGTTCGTGGCCGTCTACCGCTGGCTGCATTAGCCGCCAAACAAAGCGCCGGGGCGCAGGCTGGGGTGTTTCGGTAGTTTGCGGCGAGTTAAATCGTGCAACGCATTACAATTGGGTGGCGAAAGTCGCCGCTGCGCCTAGGCGTTGGACCGCTGGAATTGTCCGAGACCAAATGAGGACCTGGAGCACCGGAGGCAATCATGCCCACCGCCGCCAGAGATCTTTGGCAGCGGCAAGGTTCACTCCCTTGCGCTCCATCGCGGCCTTTCCTAAGTTAGGACTCTTAGGAAAAGCCCAGCCACTCTACGTTGCGGTGGCCTCGCTAGGTGCACGTTCAACGCGCGGCCTCGCGGACGATGGAAGCGATCTGCTCCCGAGCGGCCTCAGGCAGCGCCGGCCACACCTCGACCACCGCTGCCAAACGAGGGTCTGACGCCATCTCCCGTGCATCGCGTGAGTCGGATTCTGCGCCGTTTTCGCTGGGGAACTCGATGTTCCTCGCGATTGTCGATGAGTGTTCGAATCCCTTCGGGAGTAACTTGTACGGCAATCTTCCGGGTGCGAGCGGGCAGCGCAGTGAGGAGAATCATCATGAACGAGTTCGGTGTCAGCAGAACAAATTCATCACGTCGAGGGGGAATTCAACTATTCCCTACGGAATAACGGAACCGGGGTTATCTGTGTCCCCACGGGCATCGCTTAGGTAAATGCCGATGGCAAGAGCGGCGGCTTCCTGCCGACGAACGGAAGCAACGGATGCCAACCCACCACGTGGCCGCAGTAGACGTCCCGCATGCCTGATGCAACCAACAAGAGCCGGCATCCATTGAGATGCCGGCGTTCTCATTGGCCGGCATACCTCGATTTGCATGGTCCTGCGACGCGTTGTCTACGCTGGCCACCGCTTCAAACGCAATAGGCAGATTAATTGCCAAATGAAAAAGACCGATCGAAAGTCGATATAGCATCCATTGAGATCGATCCGATTCGATGAGTGCCCAGACCACGGACACGAAGGACCTTACGCAAAGGGGAATCAACCCCGGCTTAGTAAGCGATATCGGGGAGGGATCAGGCGCATTCGCAATGCAATTCGCAAGAGGGACGCTCGCTGGCGGCATCGACTCTGATAATTGGGCGCCGGACGACAGGCGTTCATCTACGCCGGGATGAATGCAGACGCCGTGAAGCGCGGGGCGTTTAATCGCCTCGCGGTTCGCTTCACGGCGATTGTCGAGAGCGTCTGTCCGTCACACGTCAGATACGACGCGTGACTGCAAGGTTTCGACGCTTTGCGGGTCTCCCGGAGTGCCCGCCTGCTTACGGACGTTCCCCGCGCGAGATCTTGGCGAGCACTTGGCACCAAGAGGCGATGCTATTGTAGAAGGCCTCATTGGAGCTTTCATCAAGAACGGACTCGTAGAGTTCCTTGAGGCCGCCCCCCACTCCCTTCAGTTCCTCGGCCGAGATGCCACTCAGGCCGTCCGTCACCACCTTCGGGACATTGCTGTACTCACTCATCGCTACTTCTCCTGAATTTGCTGCCCACTCGCGCCTGCAGGATCTGCCGAACGACGGCAGGTTCGTTTCTCCAAGCGGTAGCAAGGCAACTGATGAACATGCCGGTCGGACCATTGCCGCCGGCGCTACCACTTGTTCGCGTCGCTGCGGATGATGTGACAATTAGTGCGGCTTTTTTTGCACCACTTCGCGGCCGCAAGATCCCGTTTCATCATCGGCCGAACGCCGTGAGCCGCGGCGAAGACGATGGGACGAGCCATCGGCCGCTCCAGAGCGGATGTCGTGAAGCAGGCGTTTGCGGACTCGCAGCCGATGCAATCGACGGAGTATGAATTGCCGCTCAGCTTTCAGTTGAAGCCGAGTGGATGTCTGCCGGCCTATTTCGCCGAATCGGCGATTGCGACGGCGCCCGTGACATGCCAGATCCCCGGATTGGCCAGGAGAAAGGCCAAATTCTCCATTGCAATGAGGAGATCCTCCGTCAACGACGGCGAATTCTTCCACGGACACGTTGCGGAAATTGTTCGGGCCAAATGCTCTATGCCCCAACATTGGCTAAAGGCCGCGCGCGGCCTGGGGAGGAGACCGCGCGCGGCGCCATCCGCTTTGATTATCCGTCCTGATAGTTGCTTCCTTGCGGCGATTCCCCTACTTGCGCAGATCGAATGCTTACAGCGGGACCTCAGGGGGGATAATCTTGCCATCCTGGCCACGGAAATGCCCATCTCCTGTCGAATAGCGGACTCCGTTCGAGGTGAAAACAACGCCCACGCCGGCGCTTGCATCCCACAGCGAGAAGTTAACTCCACCCGCGATGGCGGCCAATTCCGCGGCAGGAACATCCGACATCGGCCGGGCGTCGTCGGAATAATCGAGGTTCGAATTCATCGTACTTTTCCTTCTCAATTGCCCCTCGGGGAAAGAAGATCGGCCGGCGCTCAAGGGGCTGTGGCGCCGGCGATCGTAGAGTTTCGCGCGATTAGCGAATGGTTGGGATCGACAGCCTTGGCGATACGGGCAAGTACCAACTCGGCAGCCTGGGGCCTTCGACTTTGCTGGTGTCGAATACCGGCCCGACGCCGCCGGAAATTCCGGCCAGTTCCGCGTCATCGACTGGGCGCAACTCGACTGCCGCCATCGACAGTTCCGGGCTCGGGCAATTGCTGTGCGTGTCATTGTGATGGTTGCGTTTCATATCCGTGTCTCCATGAGCCCCGAATTTGTTGAAAGGCTGCACGTGATCTGGGGCAGAGACCTCGCGTAGCTTCATCAGCTTTCGTAATTGGCCACGATGACTTCTTCGCGGCATATGGGACGTTGTGACAACCTTTTGTTTTTTTCTGGCGAGCAGGCGCCTCTCGGTTCTCTTTTTTTCTCGCTTTACGGCCCGCGAAGCGGCGACTAACAAGCAATTGGGCGGTCTTCGAGCGCGAGGCAAGAATCCTGCTCTTCTGGCGCACGGGTGGGCTCGTCGATTTTCCGTCTACAACATTTCTGCTGTCACAGCCGGTGACTGGCTGCGAATTAGTCTCCGTCGTCGGAATTGTTGGCATTTAAATCGGAGTCCGGACTATGTTCCGCCGCTATGGGTGTGTTCGACAGGCAGACCAATCGGATTGCGGGGCTGCGGCCCTGGCAACCGTCTGCCGGCACTACCGCCGTCCGCTGCCACTACAGCAGCTCCGGGACCTGGCTGGCACCGACCGCATCGGCACGAACCTTCTGGGCCTAGTCCAGGCGGCGGAAGGGCTGGGCTTTTCCGCTCGCGCAGTCAAAGGCCCCTATGAGTCCTTGACTGGCGTTCCGTTGCCGGCGATCGCACATGTGCGCAATCGCGAAGGTCTCGGCCATTTTGTCGTGCTGCATCGCGTTCGCCCTAACCGCGTCGTGGTGGCTGATCCGGCTCGAGGCGTGGAAACGCGCTCCCGCATGGAGTTCTGCAACGACTGGACCGGCTACCTCTTGTTGCTGACGCCGGAGAATTCGGTCGCGACGACGAGCATCGACGGTCCGGTAAGTCCCTGGCGACAATTTCTCGGCCTCTTAGGTGGGCACGTACCCGTGCTCGGCGAAGCCGTGGCCTGTGCATTGCTCATGACGCTGCTGGGCGTGGCGAACTCCTATTTCCTGCAGCATCTGGTTGATAACGTACTGTTGCGCAACGAACACCGGTTGCTCAACGCGCTCGGCGTCGGCATGGCGCTGTTGATCGTGTTTCGCTCGCTATTTGGCGTGCTACGGCAGTATTTGCTGGCACACGTCGGACGTCGGGCGGACATGGCTCTCATGTCCCGGTACTCGCGACATCTACTCGGGCTGCCGATGCAGTTTTTTGATATGCGCCGCGTCGGCGAGATTCTTTCGCGTATGCAAGACACGGCCAAGGTGCGCGAAGCGATCAGCGGCACGACGACGAGCGCCGTAGTGGACGGCACGCTGGTCGTGGCTTTGTTGGCATTGCTCTTCCGACAGGACTTGCCGCTGGCACTGCTGGCGACCGCGTTCGTACCGCTCATCATGCTGACCATCGCCGCGCACCATCCGGCGGCAAAGCGCCGCTCGCGGGAAGCCATGGAGCGGGCGTCGATCTTGTCAGCGCATCTAGTGGAGGACGTCTCCGCCGTCGAGACCATCAAGGCGTTCGGTGCCGAGCGCCGCCGCGCCGAGGAGGCCGAGCAGCATCTGACTTCCTTCGCGCAATCAGCATTCGCGTTGCAAAAGCTGTCCGTCAGCATGGGCGGATTGGCGACGCTCGTCACCGCGGCCGCGGGATTGGCAATCCTGTGGTACGGCGGCCATCGCGTCATGGAAGGAAAACTCACAATTGGCGAGCTGATGTTCTTTAGCTCGCTCCTGTCCTATTTGCTCGATCCGTTAGAGCGGCTAGCATCGCTCAACTTACGACTGCAAGACGCACTGGTGGCCGTCGATCGGCTCCATCAGGTGTTAGATCTTCCGGCGGAGCAGCCGGCCGATGCACGTCGCGTCTCTTTTCAGCAACTGCAGCAGGCAATCGAGTTGCGCAACGTCTCCTTCCGCTACGGTTGCCGCAGCAACGTGCTCGACAAGCTCAACCTTCGCATCCCAGTGGGCTCGAAAGTCGCGATCGTCGGCGAAAGCGGATCGGGAAAATCCACGCTGTTGAAGTTGCTGCTGGGCTACTACGCTCCCACCGACGGTCAGCTGCTCGTCGACGGGACCGATTTACGGGATATCGAACTCGCATCCCTCCGTCGCTCGATCGGCGTGGTTTCGCAGGAACCGTTTGTCTTTAACGGCACGCTCCGCGAGAACATCGCCCTGGGCCGCCCGGATGCACCGATGGAAGAAATCGTCGCGGCCACGCAGGCTGCCGGCCTTGCGGAGTTCGTGGCCACGCTGCCGCAGCGCTACGAGACTCTGATTGGCGAACGTGGCGGCAACCTGTCCGGCGGACAACGCCAACGGCTCGCCATCGCCAGGGCGCTGTTGTTGCAGCCGGAGATTTTGGTCTTCGACGAAGCGACCAGCCATCTCGATGTGGCCACGGAGCGAGCGATCCAAGAGAACTTGCGGGCGTCGCTCCGCGGCAAGACCGTGATTGTCGTTGCCCATCGCCTGAGTACGATTCGCGACGCCGATCAGATCGTCGTCCTGCGAAATGGCGCCGTGGAACAGATGGGAACGCATGCCGAACTGCTGGCCCAAGGCGGCTACTACGCCGAGCTGTGCCAAACCCAAACCGATGTCGGCGAGCGCCGATCAAAGACGCCGGAATTACCAAACTTCCATGGTCGCCTCAACCATTTTTCCTGGGAAAGCGCGGTGCAAGATGCGTAAACCTGAAATCCTCGACCTGGCGGAATGCACGGAATTCCGTTTACTCGTAGAGGCCCAGCCGCCGCGGGTCGTCCATGCCACGGTGTATTTGCTGTCATCGCTGACAATTGCCGCGCTCGCCTGGTCGCACTTTACTTCCGCAGAGTTGATTGTCCGTGCACCGGGGCGCATTCGCCCGATTGAAACGCCAGTCAAGATTCTTAGCGCTGCCCGTGCCGAATCCCTGAGCGCCGGCCACGCCAATCGGATCAGCAAAGTGCATGTTCGCGAAGGAGATCGCGTCCAGGCAGGCCAAGTGTTGTTGCGGCTCGACGCCGCGCGACTGGAGAATGAGATCGACGCCTGCCGCGCACGCCTGTCGGCCAATCGAGACGAGCTACGCCGCATTGACGAACTCGAACAACTCGTCGTCGTGGAATACGCGACCGCGCGCGGCAAGGTCAAGGCGGAACTGCGCCAGGCGGAGGAAGACATCCGCGCGGCGGACGAGCGACGCCATGCGGAACTGCAAATTGCCGAGACGGAACTGGCCGCCGCGCACCGCGACGTGGAAATTCAAGAACCGCTCGCCGCGCGGCGCGTGGTCACCAAGTCGGAACTGGACGAGTCGAGAGACAAGCTAAAGCGGGCGATGGCGAACCTCGAGAAGGCTAAATTGGCGGTCAACGCCGG
>CAZUBB010000072.1:4984-12712 GCA_964618485.1 uncultured Pirellulales bacterium | reverse complement strand
CCTCGAACTCGCGGAGCGGCAGCACCAGGTGAAGCGGAAGGAACTGGCCATGAAGCGGGCCGAAGCGGTGTCCCGGGCGACGTTGCTGCAAGCAGAGCTGAAAAACTTAAAGCTTGAGCACGAACAGTCCGTGATTCGTTCTCCCATCGATGGCGTGGTGATTGTCGGCGACCTGAAGATCGGCGATTCGGTCGAGCCCAACAAGGTGCTGTTCGAGATCGCGACGACGAAGGGATTCCGCTTTGAGGCGCAGCTTTCCTCGGAGGATGTCGCGCACGTCGTCGACGCCATGCCGGCGAGAATCAAACTGCACGCCTATGACTATCAACGCTATGGCGTCCTGCCTGGCGTCGTCGAGTTTGTGTCGCCGGACTCAACTGTGGCCGCCGAGTCGAGAGTGCCGTCGTACGCGGTCCGCATCGACGTACCAGGCGAAATCCACGGTCGACAACAGGTCGCTCCCGTCAAGCTCGGCATGACGGGCGACGTCGAGATCGTCACCGAGCGTCGCAGTTTGTTGTCGTTACTCATCGGCCGCGTGCGGCAAACTATCCGACTGGGTTGACCGGACGCCGCAGTTTGCGATTCAGGACTTTGACCGTGTGCGCCATGGATGGATGCTGCGCATGTCGATCGAAGCGATGCGACTGTCAGTACTTCGCGCGGCCTAACCCCGGACCGCGCAATGCCCTTCTACATCTCGAGGAAAGCGGAGAATCTGAGATAAGAGGCGACACTGTCACCACGCGCCTTTGGATTGACGAACTGGCCCAGATGACCTTGACCGAGCTGGGGGACGTCGAGGGCGGGATCCTGAAGCTCATCAACGGTGCCGCGTTCTGCCGCGGAACACCTGACGCAAATAAGCGTGACGGGCCTCGGCCATGGGCAATTCCACGGCGATCTTGGAGACTATTTCCTCATCGATTGGTTGGATGGACATAACGTTCCCCAGGATTGCGAACGGCGATCGCGCGACACGGTTGCGAGGACAACAGAGCCTAGATGGCCTCGGCTCTCCAGGCAGGGGCAACCATTGGTCCGCCGCCGGCGGTCGTCAGTCGTTTGGCGACCTTCGCCACCGATCGAGAACCCAAATTGCGGGACCCGTCGACGGGGCGCGAGATGATGTCCACCCATGTTGACCAGGATGGCACCTGGGACCTGCGCTTGACAGCAGACGGCGAGCGGCTCTTTGCGCGCGGCGATCACTTCACGCACTGCCTTGACTTTGACCGTGCCGAGTAGGGATGTGATGCTGGCGAATTGAACATGCGTCAGGCGTCGCGCCCGAACAGCCAGCTGACCTGCCATGCTCAATCCGTCGACCGAGCCATCGCCAAGATGCCGATCCTGATGGTTTCGGGTGGCCTACGCAGGCCTCGACCACCGTTGCTAACTGCGCGTCTATGGCGACGTTCGTTGGGCCGAGTGCGCCGGAATCTACGCCGCTTTCGGTCGCAACCTCCGTTCTTCCAAAGGAATTCCAGTGGTGTTCAATTCCTCGTACGAGTATCCGAGACGAGCCGGCCCCCGCGCAGTTGTGATCGAAGGAAGTGCGACCGGACGTGAATGTTGACGCGCGTAGCGGCCAGGTCGGTTCGCCGAAGAAGGCCATCGCCATTACCGCGCGTGCAAACGTCCCTGGTATACCACCAAAGTCCACACTTCCCTCGCCGATATGCCCGCCACGCTCCGCCGCAAGACCATCCGCAAAAGGGTTTTGTCACTCCCAGTCGCCGGACCAGGAAGTCGAAGAATCACCCAAGGCCCGGAAAACCTCGCGGCACTGGCCGCCCAAAAGTGCGAACCTCGAACTTAGCGGGTGGGCGGCTAAGGTCATTTAGAGCCGATGATTGGCTGGGGAGGTACCGACGCGAAATGTCAAGTATTGGCCACGCCCACGGCGCCGCGGCTGGAGCGTTCCAATAAAAGTTTTTCAACGCTCAACTGTCACAGCGCCGCCAAAGCCGCGAAATAGAGAATGTTCCGGGGCGGCGTCGGTCCGGCCCGCAACAACCACCATGCGGCTTGGCGAAGCACTTGGGAAATCCAACTTGCCGATGTTCGGCAAATCTTCCAGGTGTGAGCAGGCAGCACAACTAGGAGAAGTACGATGAACGAGTGCATGGAGTTGGAGGCCCGTGAGTTGGAAGCCGTCGAAGGCGGTTTTCTCCACGCTTTTTTGGTCCCTCTTGCAGTCATCACCACTGGAGCTGTCCTCATCGGCCGGGAGCTCTCCAATGACAGCGGGGGGGGCGGTGTACCTCGGGACCTCATCAACTTTGCTGCCAGTGGTGGGAAAGTACTGCCGCCGACGTAACCGGCAGCCCGGATGACAAGGCGGACAGCGAGGTTCCGCTGGACAAAACGCCGTGCAGCGATCCGCCTGGCGAGCTATTGCCGGGCGCTGCACGGCGTCTGTTCGCGTTTCCAGAAATAATGCGTAAGCGTCTTGTGTCGGGCTCAGGCTCGCGACACGATCCTTCGGGCAGCCTCCCTACGCCAAGGTTCCTGGAAAAGGTACGCTCCATTCCTGACGACGTCCTCGTACTGGGGGCAGGCGGGCGGGAGACAAGGCTCCACGCTGGCGAGGATGGTGCGGCGGGGGTTGAATGAGATCGGCGCTGATGTACTGCGAGTGGTCGCCGTCTCGCGCTTTTCCAACCCTGCGGCATCGGCAGCATTACGGCTAGCAGTCGTGGAAACGATCTTTTGCGATCTGACAATCCGAGCCGTACTCGCCGCCTTACCGGATTTCCGGAACGTGCTGTACCTGGTAGGACAACAGTTCGGCACGCACGAATCGCCGGAAAATACACGGTTCATCAATACAATCGTTTCAGCCTTGATCGCGGAACGTTCTCTGCAGTCCCTCATCGTCGCCTTGACCACAGATTGCGTCTATCCGTTGGCCGCGATCGACGGGCAAGGTTCCAGCGAACGCGAGTCGCTGCGCCCCGACCAATTGGCGGAAATTGAGGGCGTATGGCGCATATATCCTCGTCAGAACGATGACAGGCTCGTGACCGAAACCTCGACGAATGGCTATTCTCCTAGGTGAGATCGTGGATGCAATAGTGCGCCCAAGTCGCGTCGGACGTTTCGGCAATCCGGTCGACAATGAACGTCCAGGGCAGCAACTCCAACTCCCTATTCGGCTTCGATTCCATCGATGCGCGACACTGTGCGAAATCACGTTTGCTTAGTTTTGGCCGTGTTCGCATCGCTGCTGTAATCGCAATCGATGGGGTTGGCTGCCGAGCCCCCCGCGTTGAATGCGACGCCCGACGCTTCCGGCGCAAAAGTACGGGTAGCCTCAACGCAGCCAACGAACCGGACGATTGACTACCGCCGCCGGCCCATTGATGGCCGGACCGACGGCTTGTTGAAAGTGGCTGAGGGCGCGTTTCGGGGCGGGCGTTTCCAGAAAACCGAAGAGGGCATCGAAGCCGTGATCGGCTGCGAGATGTTTTGACGTCGAAGCTTTCGTTGGTTTTACGTCGAGTACAAGCAACGCTTGGTCAGCGAGCGCCGGCGGATCCGCAATGCCTTGCGGGTCGCTGTTACCGAGTCGTCATCCAGTAGCGCGAGGGCGTTCGCGATCACCACTCCAGCCACCGCGCCCGAGGGTAACGAATCCGCATACGATTGGGCCGTTCTCCCGTATCCGGTGCCGCGGATGACTGATCGATCATTTGACTGAGCGATTGTTCGCGGGTAGCCCGACGGGCAGCTGATTGGTAACGCCGCGTCAAATCGATGATCGATTGGACCAGCAATTACCGCAGCCAGGCGATAAGTTGCCCCCCGGGACTGCCCTCGAATTCCGCTGAAATCTCTGGCCGCCCGCAACATCGCTTCGTGGACGACGTCGGACCGGTCTGCCTTGCCCTTGAGGGCGCGGTTGACATTCGTTCGAGCCACGAGACGCAGGTAGGGGCGACACGCCTCCAGCAACCTGGCCACGACCAGTTGATCACCCCGATCGGCTCGCAAAAGTGCCGCGATCGAGGTGTGAGATTCCATAAGAGCTGTCATAAAGGCCATCGTGCGTTCCCTCCTACTAGAATGGAACGCAGGAGAGGCCGAAAACGGACAAGAAAATCGACCGAACCACCAACCCGCTGCTAGCATTTCATCCCGTTATGGGCGTTCTCAAACGTTGGATAGACGGCCGAAGGCGTGGCGGCAAGGCCGAAGTCGGGGCGTGCCGACGGCGCATTAGCGAATACGTGTTCACGGGGTTGACCGAATCATGGCTAAGATGCCAGCCCTGATTGCCTCGGGTAGCCTCGGCCACGTCTCAATGACAATGGCCAAATTGGTGTCCCCCGAGGAATGCTGCGCGCCTGCTGCGCCGGATTCTGCGCCGCTTTCGTCGACAACCTCCGTTTTTCGCGACGATTTGGCAATATGTTCGGCCCCTCTTTCGGGCACTTTGGTCGGTTTTTGCAGGGCGGCAGTCCGAATTCTCGGCGCTCAGGGGGGATGCCGCTACGCTACGCAAGTTCCCCCACGCGGCTTTCGCCGCGGTCATTCGCTTGCCAGTATTTCCGCGCCGCCACGTCAAGGCACGTCAGCCAGCCGGTGCCGTAGACCCACGTGTCGATGCAGATCGTATGCCCCAGGTCGAGCGGGACGCCACTCATTTGCCTCGTGTGACCGCAAATCGTGGTCTTGCCTGACACGTGCGGGCCGCGGTCGGCCAATTTCTCCCAGCGCAAGAGCGTCTCCGGCTGCCGGCCCAGCGGAAGTTTGGGGTCGAATCCCGCGTGAACGAACTGGTGCGTTTCGGTTTCATACCAGTCAAGGCAACGCTCCGTGAGGAACGCGCGATGTTCCTGGGGGAGCGCGTTGAGGGAATACGCGTCCGGCGCGATTCCGTACGACGCCAGCGTCTCTGCGCCGCCGTACATCAGCCAGCCGTTGAGTTCCACGGACGAGTTCACCGCGTCGAGCATCATCTCTTCGTGATTGCCCAAGAGCGCAATGAACCGGCACCGCTTTTCGAGATCGAGCAGCAAGTCGATCGATTCGCGCGACTCCGGCCCGCGGTCGACGTAATCGCCCAGTGCAATCACCAGGTCGTCCCGCCCCGGCTGCACGAGATCCAGCAGGGTCGCCAGCGCCGTCCGGCAGCCGTGAATATCGCCGATGGCGAGCGTGCGCTGGATTTCAGGAGGGGAAGGCACGGAATCGTTCACGATCAGAATCTTGCCCTCTCAAACACGCCGCGTTGAATCGTCCGTGCAGTTGCCGTCGTCCGACGCCGCGCTACTGGTTCTCGTACGCCATCAGAATCTCTTCGGCAGGCACGCCGGCCAGCGCAGGGAACTGTCCCTCCGCCACCGCTTCGCCAAGTTGTGTCACGGCGCGGAAGTAACGGTCCGACGGCGCCGCGCCCACCAGCTTGCGTGTCAGGTCGCGGCAAAGGATGTCGGCGGCGTTCCGCGTCAGTTCATCGGCGTCGGCGGCATAGAGCGCGGTGCACAGGATCACAATCGCGTCTTGAATCCGTTGCGAAAGATCGGCCATCCGGCACTGGCGATCGGCCAATTTAAGCTGATGCTTCCGCATCACGCCGCTGATCTCGAGCGGCTGCCGTTGCAGCCAATCGCAGGCGAACTCCGCATGCTCGCGGAGCGCCGCCGGCATGTTCGGCAACGCCGGAACCGCGACCCAGCGCAGCTTTTCCGCGGCGAACCACTTGGCGTACGCGGTGAGCGGCCCGCGCATCGCCATCGCATGCGCGGGATTCAGCGGATTGAAATTCTTGATCCCCGCCGCCTGCTGCGCCTTGCCGATCGGCTCAAAGAACTCCATCCCATGCGCCTTTACGAGCGACTTGAAGAAGCTCATGCCGAGCACCTCGCCTTCCCCTTCGTAAATGCACGGCGCCAGGTACTCGTGAATATGATCCCCCACCAGATGCCCATGCAGGAACGAGCGGCCGCCGTGCGTTTTCATTAGCAGTTCAACGGCGGCTTCCTTCTGCGATTCGCTGCCGAAGATTTTGGCGATCACGCATTCCATTTCGCCGCGATAGCCCTGGTCAATCAGCCCCGCGCACCACTGCACTAGCGCATCGCAACCGACGATCAGCGAGGCCAACTTTCCGAAGCGCCTGCGCACCAGCTCGCGCGTGGCGATCGGCGCGCCGTACGTCCGGCGGAACTTCGACCACGGAATCATGCTGGCCAGCATCAGCCGCATCGTCCCGGCGGCGTTGGCGCACAGCGCCACGCGCCCCAGGTTCAGCCCATGATAGGCGATCGTCAGCCCATCCCCCTTGGTCGGCTTGAGCAGATTCTCCGCCGGCACGGCGAAATCGCGAAAGACGATGCCCTGATTGTAGGTCTGCTTGAGCGCGTACAGCCCGTACTTCTTCAACTGAAAGTGCGCGTCTTCTTCGCCCGGCAAATCGACGATCAACACCGCCGGCTTGTTGTCGATCAAACAAACCAGTCCAATGGTCCGCCCCGGCACTACGTTTGTGATGAACAGCTTCTCGCCGTTCACGATGTATTGGTCGCCGCGCAATTCCGCGCGCGTCCGCAGCGCCGTGAGGTCGGAGCCGGCGCACGGTTCCGTCAACGCGAACGCGGACAGCCGTTCGCCGCTGGCGAGCTTCGGGAGATAACGCTGCTTCTGTTCCGGCGTGCCAAACGTCCGCACCGGATCGACCGCGCCAATGCAACCATGTACGCTCGCCAGCCCGGCGATCGTCGGGTCGGCGATCGCCATTCGCGTCAGAAAGGGCGCGAAGGCCGCGAACGGCGTCCCCGACCCGCCGTATTCCCGATCCACGAGCAAGCCCCAATAGCCCGCGCCGGCCAGGTCGCCGAGCACCTGATCAGCGATTTTTTGCTTGTCATTGAGCAGCGTCCCCGCGGCGCGATGTCGCCGCACCAACGCCATCGAATCCTCCATCACGCGGCCGATTTCGGCCGTCGGTTCCACTCGCCGGCTGCGGAAGAGATCGATCGGCACGCCGCGGTCCCAGATCGCCCGATGCGCCGGACTGGCCGTCGTCTGGTATTGCGGCGCGAACAGCGCCTCGACCTGGTCGTCCGCCCGGTCGATCGCCCCCGTGCGACGAGCCTCCTCCTCGCTTTTTCCGCCGAGCTTCAGGGCCGTCTCGGCGAAGGACTGTTTTTCTTCGTCGCTCGTGCGAGCGCCGGGAGGGGTTTCAATGCTCATGGCCTGGATTTCCGCCGAGGGGACGCGCGATCAATTCCACCACCAAACGACACCGTGTGGGAGCCCCCACAGGAGTTCGGTCGCGTAAGGAAGTATACCGCTCATTCCGGCAGGGGGCGACCTTGGCCCCCGGGCCGCCGGCGACCGCCCCTAGGTGCGCGCACGCGGGTCAGAGACTACAATGCCTGCCAAATCGCAATGGAAAACTATGTCTCACTGACGCTCGGGATGCTCTGTGCAGGCGCGGGCGTGGAATTACTGCTCCGCGGCACGTTGGGCCTGGCCACGTGGCTGCGCGTTCCCGCCACGCTGATCCGCGCCGTCGTCATCCTCCTGGTCTATGCCAGCGCGGAGTTTGCCGTCGTCGTCGAGGCCTCCCGCATTCTGCGCCCGGACCTCGCGCTCGGCGCGGCGCTCGGCACGAGCATCGTCAATCTCGGCCTCGTCCTGGCAATCGCCCTTCTGAGCCCCGCGGTGATCGCGCGCTCCGATGCCCGCCCGCGCGCCTGCATCATGGCGATCGTC
>CAZUBB010000072.1:1486-4974 GCA_964618485.1 uncultured Pirellulales bacterium | reverse complement strand
TGACGCAGGCCGCGCACCGCCTGCTCGAAACAGGGCCGTCCTCGGGCGCGGAAACCACAGTCAGGCCCATCTTCTTTTTCAGGGCGCCGCTAATTGCACCGCGAAACGAATGGGCCTGCCATCCGGTCGCTTCCATGAGCATGGCGATCGTCGCGCCCTTAAGCGTCGCCTTCTTTGCGCGCGACGGCCGCGTCTCGCGCACTGAGGGCTGTATCCTCTTGGGGCTTTTCGCATGCTGGTTATGGACGATCGTCCGGGACGAGCGCGCCGATGCAGCGTCGGACTCCGCGCCCGAGGAACCGATCGTCGAGCGCCGCGGCTGGATCGCCGTCAGTTTTTGCTTCGTGGGGCTGCTGCTGCTCGCCTCCACGGGGCGCCTGCTGGTCGACGGCGTGGATGGGTTGGTCGCCGATTTCCAACTCAATTTCTTCGCACTCGGCGCGACGCTCGTACCGCTCTGCATCGCCGTTCCCGCGCTCACGAGCGCCTTCGCGACGAAATACCGCTCCTCCGGCGGAGTCTCCACCGCGCGGCTCTTAAACAACGGCGTCTTGAATGCCTGGCTCCTCGGCGGAATCGCCGCCGCGATGGCGCCGTTTCGCGTGGACGCCACGCCGGTCGCCATCACCGCCGCCTGCGCCGCAACCCTGGCCCTCTTCACCTGGCCGAGCGAACGCATCCCGCCACGCGCTCGCGGCATTCTACTCGCCGCTGGCTATGCAGCGTTCCTCTACTACATGCTTTGAATCTACCGGCCAATCTCTAGTCGCCCTTTCAGTCCTGGCCGCAAGCGCCCGTCGTGATTTTCCACCTCGGCCCAGAAACGCACTTGACCGTTCACGGGATTCACCTCGGGGCTCAGGAACACGATCCGCCCCTGGTACTCCGCTTGTTTCTTACCTGGCAGGTCGACGAACAATCGCACAGGACTTCCGACCGGATCGGCCACCAACTGGCTATGCTGCAAGAATCCTTCCACGCGTAACTGGTCCACGCGCACGATCCGCAGCACGGCATCTCCCGGTTTGAGCCATTCCCCCTGGTGACGATTCACTTCGACCACCACGCCGTCGATCGGCGCCGTGATCGCTCGCCGGGCCAACGTTTCCAGGGCGAACGCATGGGCGTTCTGTTTGACGTCGTAATTCAGTTTGGCGACGGCGAATTCATGATCCGCCTGCAGAATCTCCAATTCCGTCCTTTCGGCGGTCAGCCGGAGACGATCGATCTCTGAACCCGAGACCGCGCGGCTGAATTGCTTGACGGACTCCTCGGCCCGCCGCAGTTCGGCCTGCGACACTTCGGCGTTCTTATGCGCGAATTGCACCTTGAGATCGTTCTCCGCCTCGCGCCGCGCCACGTCGGCCTCCAGTTCCAACTGCCGCGCGGTGGCCCGGGCATCGAGGTCGTCGAGCCGCCCTAGCTCCTGCCCTTTCCGCACGGCGTCCCCCTCGCGTGCCGCGAGCGACATCAGCGACCCTTCCGCCTGAGCCGGCACGTGGACTTCGTCAATCAACGTGACGAGCGCCGAATCGACCACCAGCGGGCCATTGCTCGGCGCGGTCGCCGGTGCAGCCTGCGGGCCGACAAAACCCGCCAGGCAGAACAGCGGAATCGACATGAGCGAAGTCATCGGTTCACGCATTCAGAAAAAAGGAAGTTCTTGCTTTGAGTTAAGTATGCAACGCCCACCACGCGGCGGCGCGATCGACAAGCTGATGGAACCAGACGTAGCCCAGCCCCTTGCGGCCGCATTCGATCCGCGCACGAACCGTAGCCCCGGGGCGTGGATCGACCAATTGCGACTCTTCGACGCGGGCGGTCACCACGACCGTCGCGGCGCCGTCGGCGTCGGTTTCCGCGCGAAGCGCGATCTCTTCCACGGTCGCAAGGCGCTGCACGCGCGGGTCGGTTGCGACGACGAATTCTACCGCCTGGTCGTCCGCAGAAGCGGCATGCCGCTCCTGCACGTGACCGATCAGTCGGTCTGGAACCTGCAACTTCAATTCCCACGGTCCCGCGATGTCGGCGACCGTTAATAATTGTTGCCCTGTCCGCACGGGCCGCGCCGCCAGCGCTTCGATATCATCCCGCGGCGTCACTAGCCGTCCCGCGATGGGGCTCCGCACCTCCAACAACTGCCGTTCTTCCTGTAATACGACCTGTTGCGCGAGCAAACTCTTCACCGTGGCCCGCAACTCTTCTTCTTCCGCCGTAAGCTGCTGCGCTTTGGCCACGTCCTCGGAATTGGAGAAGCGACTCTCCAGCCGCGCCGATTCCAGCGTCGCGAGCCGCGCCTGCGCCGTCTGCAATTCCCCGAGCACGCGCGAGGTCTCGAACTCGAGCTTCGGGCTACTCAATCGCGCCAACACCTGGCCTTCCGCCACGTTGTCGCCAGGACGCACCAACACCTCGACGACTTCCCCCTCGAGCCCGCCGTAAACCTGTCGCAGGCCGACCGGCTGCAACACGCCTGGCACATTCACTTCAAACCGCGCCGGAATGAAGGCGATGGCAACCAGCGCCGTCAGTGTGCCAATCGCCGCTAGAGCAATCTTCTTCGAGCGGCCGCCAACTCCTTGCCGCCGCGCCTCCGCCACACGGCGCGACCAGGCCCCCAGCGGCAGCGACTGCCAGGCCAGCGCGCTTTCCAATGCACCGGCGCATTGTCGCGCAACGTACGGCCAACCGTCATGCCACTCCGCGCCGGCGCTCGGCGGCGCGAAACGTTCCAAGACCAGTGCGCCGCACGCCTCGCGGCCTTCCGACGCCAAGGGGATCACGGCCAGCGCCTTGGCGGGCGAAGCATCGAGCTGCCGCAACAAGGCTTCTTCCACTTGCGGCGCCAGCACTTGTTCTTCCTTCGGATGCCACAGCGCCTCGTTGATTTGCAGCACCGCGCCGGCCAGCGCTTCGGCGGCGAGCACCGCCTCGGAGCGATCGTCGAATTGATCGACGCCGCTGACCGCCAGCATCCGGGCCTTGCCATTGGCGCGCCCGACGATCGCAGCCCGATCCACCTCGAGCAACTGCCGCGCGCCGTTCGCCATTTCCATCGCGCAACACCGGGCATCCCGGGCGTCCGCAATACGTGCGGCGAAATCCGCAAACCCGCGCCACCAGCCCTCGCGGCCGCGTAGTTGCCGCAACAATGCGTTGCGATGGTACTCCGCGGCGATTTCCGCCAGCGCCGCCAGAAAACGCTCCTGACCTGCGAGCGTCAACGCCGGCGTAGCCGCGTTCGGCTGCACCTCCAGCACCGCCAACGCGCAACCGTCCACGACGACCGGCGCCATCAACGCCGTCTGCCCGGCAGCGCTCCCGGGTTGCCGAATGCTCCCCTCGCGCCGCGCGGCCGCCTGCTCGACGTACTTCGCGCGCCCCGCTTCAGCCGCCTTCCCCGCCTGCGCAAGGACGGCCCATTCGCCCGCGCCGTTGCGGACCCACGCTCCGGCCGCCGCGGCGCTGAGCGCCCATCGCCCCCGGTC
>CAZUBB010000072.1:0-1476 GCA_964618485.1 uncultured Pirellulales bacterium | reverse complement strand
TGATAAAACTCGTGCTCTGCGATCGACTGCCCCGCCAGCGCGGACATCTCCGCCAGGCAGCGGTCAATTTCCCGCCAGGCCTCGTCGTCGAGCCGCTCGTCCGCGTTGGGAAGGTCAATCGCCATCGTAAGTTTCCGCGAACCGGCGCCCGGCTGCTCGCCCGTGAGCAGCCGCAGTCCCTTCTACGCTCATCTTCGCCCGGCGATTCATCGCGACTCCGCGATCATCCCTGGAAATGAACCAGCCTTCTTAAACTACGCAAACCCGCAACCAAGGAGCCTTAATCTGGGGGAATTTTGCCGATTATGCCGAAAATACCGTTTATCCGGCCGTGCGTTTGCCGATTTATGCCCGACGATGAAGTGGTATGGCTCCATCTCTGCGCTGGCGTTGGCGGTCCTCTGGACCGCCGCCGGCTGCCATGCGCCGAAATCCGATTTCCGGCTCGGCCTCAAGGACCAACTCGAGCATTATCAAGGTTCCGCGCTGAAGTTGGAAGAAGCGGAACCGGACCTTAACGCCCACGATCCCAGCATCGTCGGCGCCTTGCCGCCGCAAACGCTGGCCGACGCCCTCCCGCCGCAGTACTGGGACCTGCCGCTCGAAGAAGCGATGCGGTTGGCGCTCGAAAACAACCAGGTGCTCCGCGATCTCGGCGGCGCACTCCTCCGCTCTCCCAGCACCGTTCGCACGGTACATGGTCCGGCCATTACCGAGACCGATCCGCGCTTCGGCGTCGACGCCGCGCTCAGCGCCTTCGACGCGTCGTTCGGCATGACCGCCTTCTTCGATAAGAACGACCGCGCGCTCAACAACAGCTTCCTCGGCGGCGGCACGCGTCTGTTGCGGCAAGACCTGATGACGTTCCGCCAACAGATCACCAAGGTCGCCGCTACCGGCACGCGCTTCACCGTCGCACACAACACCGACTACGACGCCAACAACGCCCCCGCGAACCGCTTTCCGAGCGCCTGGAATACCAACCTCGAAGGAGAGTTCCGCCATCCGTTGCTGCAAGGTGGCGGCGTGAATTTCAATCGCATCGCCGGTCCCAACAGCGTTCCCGGCCTTCCCACCGGCGTGTTGATCGCCCGGGTGAACACCGATATCAGCCTCGCCGAGTTCGAGCAAGGTTTGCCCGACCTGACGAGCAACGTCGAAAACGCCTACTGGGATCTCTACTACGCCTACCGCGATCTCGACGCCCGCATCGGCGCCCGCAACCGCGCGCTCGACACCTGGCGTCGCATCTCAGCGCTGAATCGCACCAACAGCCTCGGCGGCGAGGCCGAGAAAGAAGCCCAGGCCCGCGAGCAATACTTCCGCTTTGAAGAAGAAGTGCAAGAAGCACTCACCGGCCGCCTGGTCGACGGCACGCGCACGCTCAACGGTTCCAGCGGCGGCACCTTCCGCGGCTCGTTGGGCGTTCACGTCGCCGAGCGCCGCCTGCGGCTGATCCTCGGGTTGCCGATCAGC
>CAZUBB010000071.1:11858-19064 GCA_964618485.1 uncultured Pirellulales bacterium | reverse complement strand
AGGTTCTTCCACGGAACACACGGAACGACACGGAAAAAGGAGGAAGGGAAGGAGCGTGGGAACGAAAGGCGTTGGCTTGGCGGTACGTCAGCGGCAATCAAGAGTTCCTTTCAATTCTTCTTTCCGTGTCTTTCCGTGTATTCCGTGGACAATCTCCTCCTTCCTATTTTCGCGTGTTTCGCGGGCAGTCGTTCGGTAAATCCGGTTGTCCCAATCGCAACGGTTGCGTTGGCGGTCGATGGCGCGGACCTTCGCCAATCAATCTGTCGCACGAGCGTGCCCTGGATTACCGTGAAGAGTGACGACTTGACGTCTGGAACTTCGAAAATGGCGGAACCTGGGAACCCCTACGAGTCGCCCAAGGAGGTTGCCTCGCCTATTGCGCCTGCGAACAGCCGCTTCTTGCTTTGCCTGCGGATCTTCTTGAGCCTGATGACAGGCGCTTTTGGCTTGCTGTTCGGAGGCGTCAGTGCCGTCATCGTACGCGAATTGGTGATCTATCCGAATCAGCGAGGTAGACCCGATAACGATCTAGTCATCCTCAGCGTCCTACTCGGTCTGGCCAGCAGCGGTTGTTTTGTTTCGGCGGCGTGTTGGTTCTGCAAGCGGCATCGAAGCGCGTTCGTCCTATTTTTGCTCAGCTTAGCAGTGGCGATGTTGGCGGTCTTACTTCTGTAGCTCCCCGATGCCCGACGAAAATCCTTACCGCGCTCCGCTCGCCTACGGCCAGGTGTTGCAGCCCAACACCTGGCTCCGCCGCGGCTGGTCCGATGCGCCGGGCGTTGTCGCGGCGGTGATCGGCATCTTGATGCTTACCGTGGCCGTGGTCGGGATGATTGCCATGACGGCCAGCGGCTCTCCGGGAACGGGCGTGCTCACCTGCCTGGCGTTTTTCACCTGGTCGCTACTCTGGTTCGCCGCCGCGCAGAACTGGTGGAAATGCCAGCTCGTCGCGTCGCTCGTCTGGACCGGTATCGCCCTCGCCCCCGCCTGGGTGATGCTGGCGATGGCCTTCTGGGCGTGAGAGAATCGGGCCTATGGCCGACGTCGAGAACCCCTATCAATCGCCGCACACGCCGGGCGCCGCCGTGCCGGTCTGGAATCCTTCCTGGCGATACCTGCCGGCGACGATTTCGGCCGGCGTCGGAATCCTGAGCGTGTGGATTCTGATAGAGGGGATCATCCTCGAGTTCTACAACTGGTGGACGATCCGAGGGCTGAACAACTGGGATTCCCTGATGATCGTCTGCGCATTCTACGGCGCGGCCATCGCATTCTGGTTCTTCGCCACATGGAGTTGGTACCGAAAGCGTTACCTCTTGGGCCTCGGACTCTCCACGCTCGGCATGCTCCCCGTAGCGATTGTCGTGACGCGCCTCCTCCTCTGATCTGAAAACCGCCAAGCCCAGGGGTGGCCACCACGGACGTCATCGGCTTAGCCGACTCAGCGGCCTCCCCTGGGATTTTCTCGCTCCACATCACGTCACATAGTACGCCTTCCCCATCTTCTCGATCTGCCACTTCATCATCGTTCCGCGCGTTTCGGCTTCGTTCATGAAGTTCCGCGCGGTCTTTCCGGTCGACGTCGTATCGTGCGGCAGGCCTCCGGCGTGCCCCGCTTCGTGGACGAGCGTCACGCCGTCGTTGCCGTCGCTCGCCGAGACGAACACCATCGGCCGCCGGAAGCAAAGCCCCGGCCCCTTGGAAATCGTGATGCCATAGCCGGGATATTCAAACTGGCAGAAAAGTACCAGCAGGTGATCGCGCTTGCCGGCCGCTGTGGCCGCCTCGCTCAGCTTGCGATACACCGTGGAATACATCGATTCCGGAATCGGGTTGGAGCCGAAATCGAACGTGTTATCCGTCGTTTTGGCCTTCGTGCTCGGCCAGACGTTCATCCCCATGCCATGCTCGGCGAGCATCGACTCGGCCTTGGAGATGTTGCCCGCGTCTTTCGCCCCGAAGAAGTTCGTCGCCCAAAACAGGGCCATATTGACCTTCTTACTCCCAGGCAACTTGTAATCGGTACGTCCTTCGTCGCTCATCGTGCAATCTCCATGAAAAAAGAGGTTGCTTAGTATGCGACGAGGGGCGGAACGTGTTACAGGGAAAACGTGCAGAGTGATGAGTGATGAGTGGAGAGCTACGAACACTGATCACTCATCACTCTGCACTTCGCCCCTCTCCCAAACCGTCCCGTACGCCCCGATTTCCTCGAAATATCCGATCATTCGGGCGAAAAATGGGTCGCTCGAAAGCGTGGCGCTATCGCCGATGACGATCAGCCTTCGTCGTGCGCGGGTCAGAGCGACGTTCATCCGCCGCACGTCGGAAAGAAACCCGATTTCCCCGCGAGGGTTCGAGCGGACCAGCGAGATCACCACCGCTTCTTTCTCGCGCCCCTGGAAGCCGTCCACGCTGTCGATCTCCAGCCCGGGAACGACCAGCAGATTCCGCAGCAGCTTTCCCTGCGCGGAGTATGGGGCGATGACCGCGATATCGGCCGGCGCCATACCGGCGTCGAGCAGCGAGCGAACCTCGCGCACGACCAGTTCCGCCTCCTGTGGGTTGAACTTGCTGTCCCCGTCAGGCTCCAGTTCCTCGGTGTAATCCGCGCCGGCGGTGTCGATGAACTCGACCACGCGCTCGGTCAGCGGCGAGGTTTTCACATCTGGCAGATCGCACAGCCGATGGCCGACCACCGACGGATGCGCCACGAGGGAGTCGTCGTAGAACTCGCGCGAGGAGAACTCCATGATCTCGGCGTGCATCCGGTACTGCACTTCCAAACGCCGTGAAATCGTCCCGCCGTAAAGCTCCATCACGCGCTCAAACAGGCTGATGCCAAACCCTTCCGCTGCCGCCTCGGGGCTGAGGATCGTCGGCGGCAATTGCTTGTGATCGCCGGCCAGTACGAGCCGCTCGCCGCGCAAGATCGGAATCCAACACCCCGGCTCGGTGCTTTGGCAGGCCTCGTCGATCACCACCAGATCGAACCGCCGGCTGCCAAGCAGCTCGGCGTCGAGCCCGGTCGTCGTGGCGCATAGCACATCGGCGGTATCGAGAATATGCCGCACCGCTTGGGCCTCGAGCCGCCGGGCGTCGGCCATCATCGCCTTGGCCTCGTCGCGGATGCCGCGTTTCTCGCCAAACTTCGGCTTTGCGCGGCGGTGATGATCCGCGCGGCGAAAGAGCGCTACGGCGTCCTTTACCAATCGCTTGGCCACTTTCACGTCGGGGTGCTCTTCGACCATCAGGTCGAGCGTGTGCGCCCGCAACTCCGGCAACACCCGCGCGGGATGCCCGAGCCGCACCGCGAGCTCGTCGAAAGCGAGCAGCCGTTGAAACAGGTTATCCACGCCCATGTTGCTCGGCGCGCATGCCAGCACCTTTTGCCCGGCGCGGATCGCGTGGCGGATGATTTCCACGACGGTCGTCGTCTTGCCGGTGCCGGGCGGGCCGTGAATGAGCGCGATATCGCGCGCGGAGACCGCCAGCCTTACCGCTTCGCGCTGCGTGTCATTCAAACTCGCGTCGAGGGTCGGCACGGTGCGAATCGGCGAGAACGTCGGCGGTTTCTCGCCGAGCAGAATCGCCCGCAGCGTCGCCGTGCGATTTCCCGCGGCCGCCGCGGCCTGCTGTAACGCCGCCCGTTGGCGATGGACGGCGATTTCGTCGAACGCCAGGTCGAGCCGCCACGTGGCGTGATCTTCCAGGTCGTCCGGAAACGCGCTCAGCGCCACCTGCAACTGGTCGGGCCGCCGCTCGCTGATGACGCCCCGGTAGCCGCCGCCGGTCAGTTTCGCATGCGGCGACATTAACACTGGGCTGCCTACGTCCAACCGGGTCCACGGCAACGGCGTGCGGCGCCGCTTTACCAACCGCACCAGATACCGCCCGCCCATCCCGGCGTCTTCCTCGACGACCGCGAGATCGACGAGCGTATTCCCGCGCTCTTCCGCCTCGGCAGGAGTGAGCCGGCGACTCCGCTCCAACAACCTCGCCGCCTCCGCGTCGCTTTCCATCTCCAGCAGACGGCGTAAGCGAGAGAAATGGTCGTCAGGCATGCGCGGGAGGAGAAAAGGAGAAGAGAAGAAAAGGAGAAAAGAAGGGGGAAGTTTTCAGTGTTCAGTTTTCAGTGATTGCGGAACTAGCAGTACGAGATGAAAACGGCTCGCCAACTTCTTTTCTTCTTTTCTTTCCGTGTCTTTCCGTGAATTCCGTGGACAGTTCTCCCGTAAATTCCTTTCGCGTGTTCAGCGTGTTTCGCGGGAAGAGTCTTCCTTATGCTCCGGGAAGTCGCTCTGGTAGCGCTCAATCAACTTTGGCACGTCCGCGTCCATCAGGTAGAGCTTTCCGTGGATCTCCTTCGTTTCTTTCGGCTCCAGGCCCCCGAGTCGGAAATCGGCGTGGACGCAGACGATCACGCCCTGGAACAATTCCTGATACGGCTCGAACGCCGTGGCCATGATCTTCTTGCCGTCGCCCGAGTAGCAGCCGATCAATCCATGACTCGGTACGACGTCGCTGAGCGGTCTCGGGTTCACATCCTCGCGCGGGACTCCCTTGGGACACCACACCTGGCCCGGCGTGTAGCGCGCCCTCGTGGCCCAGGGATCGAACGGGAACCGTGTCAGCGCGCCGTCCACAAACACGAAGCAGTTCGGCAGATAGTCGTCCTGCCCGCGCCCGGTGAAGCGATCGACGCGGATGCATGGCTGCGCCCAATGCACTTCGGAACGCTGGTCCGTGGGGTTGTGCGCCGTCAGGCGGAAATCGATCTCATCGTCGCCAGCCGTGATTACGTGGTCGACCGTGACGCCGTCGGCCACGGTGCAGCGAAGGTTCACGACGCGCCCGTCCTCGTCCGCCGAAAGCAACTCCGTCTTGTGTGGGACGACCGTTTCGCTCCAATCGCGATCGGTCGACCCCGCGCGGCAGTACGCTTCGAGGTAGAGGATTTTCATCTCCTCTCCAGGAAGGTCGCCGCCGCGCACCGTGAGGTAATTGTCCTGCCAGGCAATCCGGAGCCCGCCATCCTCCGCGGCGCCCGGGCTGGGCGTCGTGGAAATCACCAGCAGGGCGATCAGCAAAGGCCACCACAGAGCACTCCACGCACGCCGAACTGCGGGCGCTAACGCTTCCCGCTCGCTGGCGCCAAGTTGGGCTCGCGGATCAGTGCTGTTCATCGCTCACTTGGGGGCGATCGTACAGACGATGCGCTTCCCTTGCTCCGAAGGATGGGTCTCCACTTTGCCGACGTCTTCCAGCGATTTGATGAACTGGTCGACGACGCGGCGTCCTTCTTCCTTGTGCGCCAGCTCGCGCCCGCGGAACACCACCGAGAGAACCACCTTGTCTTTATGCTCGAGGAATTCCCGGGCATGCTTGACCTTAGTCTCGATATCGTGCTCGCCCGTCTTGGGGCGAACGCGAATTTCCTTGATCTTAACCTGGTGGCCGTGGCTCTTGTGCTCGCGCTTTTTCTTCTGGTACTTGAACTTGCCGAAGTCCATGATGCGGCACACCGGCGGCCGCTCGTTGGGGGCGACCTCGACGAGATCGAGCCCCGCCTCGCGCGCCGCGGTCAAGGCCTGATCCGTGGGCATAACGCCCAACAGTTCTCCGGTATCGGAGACCACGCGGACCGGCGAAATCCGGATTTGTTCATTCACCCGCTGTTGCTGCGCTCGTTCGATGGCAAATCTCCTCGTGAACTGAAAAGTGATGGGAAATGTGGGGGACGCGAAAAAACTGACAGGGTACGGCTATGCGGGTGCGAATTGCGTACCGTCAAGGAACATCTTGATGGCCAGCCCGGGCGGAGTCAACGCACTTGGGCTCTGTAGCCGACCTCTGTGAGGTCGGCGCATGCCGGCGCTCAGCAAACCGACCTCACCGAGGTCGGCTAAAGCACGGCGCGGTCGACTTGCGGCAAGCTCAATATTCATTGGCTTTGCCGCCGTCTTGGATCGCCGGGACGGTCGCCTCGGCGACCTGGCGGATCGTTTTTTCGCGGATTTCGGTTTGCAACCGTTCGATCGCCGCCTCGATCTTCATCGCGCCCAGGTCGCCGTCGATCCGGTCGCGCACGGAGACCTCGCCGTTTTCCGCCTCGCGGCCGCCCACGACGAGCATGTACGGAATGTGCTGCAACTGGGCATCGCGAATCTTCGCGCCGATCTTTTCCGAACGGTAATCGCCGGTCACCCGCAGCCCTGCCGCGAGGAGCTTCTTTTCCAGCTCCCGGGCGTAATCCTCGAACTTCTGGCTGACGACCAGCACCCGCGCTTGTTCCGGCGAGAGCCACAACGGAAACACGCCGGCGAAGTGCTCGATCAGTACGCCGGTGAAGCGTTCCATCGAACCGAACGGCGCGCGGTGGATCATCACCGGGCGATGCGCCTTGTTGTCGGCGCCGGTGTACTCCAGGGCAAACCGCTCGGCGCTCGGAAGATTGTAGTCGAGTTGCACCGTGCCCAACTGCCATTCGCGGCCGATGCAATCGGCCACGACGAAATCGACCTTGGGACCGTAAAACGCCGCCTCTCCGCGGGCGATCGACAGGTCCGGCAGATCGAGCCCTTCGCACACCTTGCTGATCGCCGCCTCGGCGCGCTCCCAGGCCTCGGCGCTGCCGACGTACTTGTCGCTCGCCGGATCGCGGAAGCCCAGCCGCACCCGATAGTCGTTCAGGCCGAGCGCCTTGAGCACCGTCTGCGTCATCTCAATGCAACTGCGGAACTCGCCGGCCACCTGTTCTTCGGTGCAGAAAATGTGCGCGTCGTCCTGGGTGAAACCCCGGACGCGGGTCATTCCGTTGAGCTCGCCCGACTGCTCGTACCGGTACACGGTGCCGAATTCCGCCAGCCGCACCGGCAGATCGCGGTAGCTCCGCGGCTTCGACTTGTAGATCATGATGTGATGAGGGCAATTCATCGGCTTGAGCAGATAACGCTCGCCCTCTTCCATCTCGATCGGCTTGAATTGGCTGTCCGAGTAGTAGGGGAAGTGCCCGGAAATCTGGTACAGCTCGACGCGGCCGATATTCGGCGTGTACACGGTCTCATAGCCGCGCTTGACCAGCTCGTCGCGGACGAACTTCTCCAATTCGCCGCGGATCACCGCCCCTTTCGGCAACCACAGAATCAACCCCGAGCCGACCAGCGGATTGATCGTGAACAGTTCCAACTGCTTGCCGAGCAC
>CAZUBB010000071.1:6453-11848 GCA_964618485.1 uncultured Pirellulales bacterium | reverse complement strand
GCGGCGCAGGCTGACCTGCCGACAGGAGTGCGGCGCGCCGCTTGGCTTCTTCGAGCTGATTCAGATGCGCTTCCAGCTCTTGTTTCGAGAAGAACGCGGTGGCATAGAGCCGCTGCAATTGCTGATTGGAAGCGTCTCCTCTCCAGTAGGCGCCCGCCACGGACAGCAGCTTAAACGCGCCGATCGCCCCCGCGCTCGGGATGTGTCGGCCGCGGCACAGATCGAGGAACTCCCCCTGGCGATAGAATGACAGCCGTTGTTCTTCGGCCAACCCAGTTTCGATGTGCTCGACCTTCAAGGTCTGCTTCAATTCGCGGCACATCGCGAGCGCCTCGCCGCGCGGGACATCGATGCGCTCGAACGGCTCATCCTCCTTGATGATCTTGGCCATCTCGGCCTCGATCGCGGGGAAGTCCGCCTCGCTCAACTTATGCGGCAAATCGAAGTCGTAGTAAAACCCCTGATCGATCGTCGGCCCGAACGCCAGTTGCACGCCGTCGAAGAGCCGCATCACCGCGCGGGCCATCACGTGCGCGCACGAGTGCCGCATGATTGCCAGCGCTTCGGGATCTTTCTTGGTGAGCAGCCGGAGCGAGTGCTCCCCTTCGGTCGGCAACGCCGTAACGCTGTCCACCGTCGCGCCATCCACCACCGCGGCGATTGTCGCCTTTGCCAGCCCCGGACCAATCTCGGTCGCCACGTCAATCGGGCGGACGTGCCGTGCGTACTCTCGGACGCTCCCGTCCGGCAACTTAATCTTCAGCATGAGTGGGTCTACGCGAACTCCGTTACGTGCCGCTGTCGCCAATTCTCGAGCCCGGCGCGCCAGCGAAGGAAGCACGACGTCGAGCCCTCAGATGACACTCTCCACGGGCGAGCGTTCGCTCAGCGTGGTTCATGACCCACGGAATCGACCGGCGCCACCGCCTGGGGAAAAGGCCTCAGAATGCACGCAAAGTATAGATTTTATTGAGTTTCCGGCAAGTCCGACCCTGCCGGGCCAGCACCGTAATCGCCGCCGAGCGCGATCCATTCCCGCCCTCCCCGCGTAGTAACCCGCGATCGCTCTGCGCAACCGCGACGCGACTCCGCGATCCGGAAACGTTAGAGCTCGAAGTCGCGTCCCGCTTCGCCACCGACGTTACGTGCTTCCACTCATATTCGCCCCCCCAGCGTAGCAATTGCGTAATCTGCGATGATTGTTCCGGTCCCAAGGACAGCCCGCGCGGCCGTTTGCTACCCAGAATTGCCCCCGATTACTACGATCAAGGGGTAGATTTGAACGAAATCTCGGCGGCCCGCCACGGCGGCAGGCCACCAAAGCGGCGCACCCTCCTGTAGTGATCCTCCCATGTCCAAGCACCCCTCCCTCAAGCCCGTCGGCGAAACCACCGTTTGCGTGATGGGCCTGGGTTATATCGGCCTCCCCACGGCCAGCATCCTGGCCAACAAGGGTTATCACGTCCTGGGGGTCGATGTCCGCCCGGACGTCGTCGAGACCATCAACCAGGGGCGCATCCACATCGAGGAGCCCGACCTCGATATCCTGGTGCGTTCGGCCGTGAATAGCGGTCAGCTCCGTGCCGCCACCGAGGCGCAGCCGGCGGACGTCTTCATCATCTGCGTGCCGACCCCTATCAACCCCGATCACTCCCCCGACCTCTCCTACGTCGAGCAGGCGGCGCGGGCGATCCGGCCGCATGTCCGCGCCGGCAACCTGGTGATCCTCGAATCGACCAGCCCTCCGCGGACCACCGACGACATCGTGATCCGCCACGCCATTCCCGACGGGCTCGTCCCGGGGCAGGACGTCTTCGTAGCGCACTGCCCGGAGCGCGTGCTGCCGGGACGCATTCTGCTGGAAGCGGTGCAGAATGACCGCGTCGTCGGCGGCGTCACTCCGGCCTGCGCGGAACGCGCCAAGGCCTTCTACCGCACGTTCGTCGCCGGCGAAGTGCTGGCCACGACCGCCGTGACGGCCGAAGTCTGCAAGCTCGTGGAAAACTCGTTCCGCGACGTCAACATCGCCTTCGCCAACGAACTCTCCATTCTCGCCGACAAGCTCAACATCGATGTCTGGCAAGTGATTGAGCTCGCCAACCGCCATCCGCGAGTCAATATCCTTAGTCCCGGCCCCGGCGTCGGCGGACATTGCATCAGTGTCGACCCCTGGTTCCTGGTCCACACGCTGCCGGAAACGACCCGCCTGATTCGCACCGCCCGCGAAGTGAATGACTCCAAGCCACACTTCGTCGTGGACCACGTCGCCCGCCTGGCGACGCAGTTCGCCGCGCCGAAGATCGGCTGCCTCGGCCTGACCTACAAGGCGGGCGTTGACGACCTCCGCGAAAGCCCGTCGCTGGAGATCGTCCGCGAACTCGTCGCGCGCAACGTCGGCAAAGTCATGGCCTGCGATCCCTACGTCTCGCCGAAACGCTTCGGCGAGTTCCCGCTCTACGAACTGAGCGACGTTCTCGCCGAGAGCAACCTGCTTGTGCTTCTCACCGATCACCGCCAATTCCACGACCTCTCCCCGCGCATCCTTAACGAAAAAGTTGTCGTCGACACCCGCGGTATCTGGCGCTAGCGCAGCACTTGGAACCGGAAGCCTGAGCGCCCGGAGTAGAGCAACCTTCGCGACCGTACCTGCTTCTTCGCTCGACGACCAATCCTCCGGGCGCTAACGCTTCCGGCTCCTCAAGACCAGTAGCCCGACACGCCCAGGGAGGTGGCCCGTTGATTCGCATCCGCGCCTTACTGTTCCTTTGCTGCTGTCTGTTCGCAGCGCCGGCCCAGGCCGGTCTCGGCGCTGAAAACATCTGCCTCGTCGTCAACTCCCGCAGTTGGGCGTCGCGCGCGATCGCCAATCATTACGCGGAGCTGCGGCATATTCCCCCGCGCAACGTCATCGAAGTCGACTGGCCCGCCCAGGTCGACATGACCACGCTCCCGGAGTTCCGACTCAAGTTGCTGACGCCCATCCTCAAGGAAATCCAACTCCGCGGGCTCGCTTCGCAGATCGATGCGATCGTCTACTCCAGCGACTTTCCCTACGCCGTCCGCTTCGGCGAGGGAAAATCTCCCGCCGAGCGCCTGGCCGTCGGCTCGCTGACGTCGATGACCTCGTTCGTGGCTGCATCGCTGGCCGAGGCGCCCCCTGATTTCACGAAGGCCCTCAACCCCTATGCCGCGCGCGCGTTGACCGCGAAAGAACGGCCGCTGCCTGGCTTCCAATCGCGCATCGGCCGCGCCGGCGCGAACGTGGGCGAACCGATTTACCTTTCCGTCATGCTGGCCTATACCAGCGGGCGCGGGAACTCGGTCGACGAAGCGCTCGCCTATCTCCAGCGCAGCGCCGCCGCCGATGGTTTGCTTCCCAAGGGAACGATCTACTACTGCCGCAATTCGGACGTTCGCTCCACGACGCGCGAGCGCGGCTTCGCTGACGCGGTCACGCGCCTGGAAAAACTCGGCGTCGCCGCCGCAGTCATCGATGGCAAACTTCCCGACGGCAAGAATGACGTACAAGGCGCGATGCTTGGGGTCGCCGATTTCTCCTGGAGATCGTCCCGCGCCACGATCAAACCCGGCGCGATCTGCGAACACCTCACCAGCTACGGCGGCATCCTCCATCCGCGCAAAGGGCAGACGCCGCTCAGCGAGCTGCTCCGCTACGGCGCCGCCGGCACAAGCGGAACCGTCGTCGAGCCGTACGCCGTGGCGGCGAAGTTCCCTGACCCGCTACTACACGTCTTTTATGCTCAAGGCGCCACGCTCGCCGAAGCCTATTACGCGTCGGTCCTTGCGCCCTATCAACTGCTCATCGTCGGCGAACCCCTTTGCGCTCCCTGGGCGAAAGTGCCGAAGGTCAGCGTGCAAGGCCTCGCCGCTGATGAAATCATCGACGGCAATCGCTCGGTTACGGTCGCACTGGAAAACACGCCCGCCGGCTACAGCGCCGCCAGTTGCGATTGGTTCCTCGACGGCCTGCACGTCCGCCGCGGCAAACTCGAGGAGCCGTTTGAAATCGACCCCGCGACGCTCGGCCAGGGCTGGCACGAGCTCCGCGCCGTCGCCATCTCCGCCGATCCCATGGCCATGCAAGCCCGCGCCATCGTGCCGTTCATGGTTGCCACGGGCGACAGCAAGACCGAGACGGCGTGGAACGTCCCCGCGAAGGCGCTCCTCGGCGAAACCGTTCAAGTCGAACTCAGCGCCACCGGCGCGAAGTCGATCGAGCTCTTTCACAACGCGGTCTCGCTGGGGCGAATTCGTGGGGCGCAAGGAAAGATCGCGGTCGACACGTCGCGACTTGGCCTGGGCCCAGTGCGCCTCACCGCCCTCGCCACGTTCCCAGGCGGCCGCCCTCCCGTGACGTTTGCGCCGAAGTCGATCGCCATCGAACCTCCCACGCCGCTCCGCAGCGCCACGCCACCGGTTAGCGCCACTTTGGCCCGCGGCATCGAGCTGCAGTGGGCGGGCGGCAAATCCGGCGTCGCGCAAAGCACGGCGCAACTTGATTGGCTTGCCGAGGCCGGCGTCCCGAACGACGCGCCATTCAGCGGCGAAGCCTGGTTCGACGTCGACCGCGACGACGTTTACCAGTTTCAATTGCGCTTCAACGGTCAGTTTTCCTTGAGCGTCGACGGTCGCGAGCTCTTTTCGAAAGACACCCGCCTCAAAGAACAGCATTTCATCCCGGTCGCGCTCCAGTCGGGCCAACACTTGCTGAAGTTCCAAGGCAAGAGCATTAAAGCCCCCAACTGCGACCTCCGCTTCGGCAGCACGCCGGTCGATTTCCTCGAAGGCCAACGCTTCCGCCACGTGAACTAATTCGACGCTCCCCGGAGCGATTGGTGCATTTGAACCGCAGAGGCGCGGAGTGTTGTAGGGCGGGCCGATGTGGCGCGATCTGGCGCTCTACGAGATATACCGTGCCGTGCCAAGCCCGATCGCAACACAAAAAAACGAGGCCCGCCGTAACGGACGGCGGGCCTCGGTTCACTAATATTGAATCGCGTTTCGCAATTCACCCGCATTCGGCGGATGTCGTCATCACCGCCGCGCCGGCCCGCCCTACGACATTTCCC
Organism: uncultured Pirellulales bacterium; assembly: GCA_964618485.1. Classification (GTDB taxonomy): domain Bacteria; phylum Planctomycetota; class Planctomycetia; order Pirellulales; family JALHLM01; genus JALHLM01. The sequence continues at coordinate 6,758 of CAZUBB010000071.1, read as the reverse complement.
CGCGTCTCAAGACGATCCCCACACCCTCTCCCCCCCCACCTCCGTGCTCTCCGTGCCTCTGTGGTGAATCGTCCCGCTCACCCCAAGAACTTCTGATAAGCCGCCACGGCTAATTCGTCGCAGCGTTCGTTCTCCGCATGACCGGTATGCCCGCGGACGTGCGTGAAACGGATGCGGTGCTTGGCGCACAGTTCATCCAGCTTGCGCCAGAGCTCTTCATTTTTTACTTCGGCCCACTTCGATCCCTCGCGGCGCCGCCAGCCGTTGGCCTTCCACTTGGGGAGCCACTCGCTGAGCCCTTTGCC
>CAZUBB010000071.1:0-6443 GCA_964618485.1 uncultured Pirellulales bacterium | reverse complement strand
AAGCCTGCTTGAGGGCCGACAGGCCTTCGATCACGGCGGTCAATTCCATGCGGTTATTCGTCGTTTCACGAATCCCGCCGGAGCGCTCCATTTCCTTGCCGGACGATGGATGGCGCAAGATAAACGCCCAACCTCCCGGCCCCGGATTGCCGCTGCAAGCCCCATCCGCAAACAACTGCACCTGCGGCAAGTCAGCCATCCGTCGAGCAGCCCTTAGAAGAATCGAACCAATGAATTCACCACGGAGGACACGGAGACAGGAACGAGAGGAGAGTCCTTTTTTCGTTTACCGCGGAGGCGCAGAGTCGCAGAGAAGGAAGAAACGTTGGTGAGGATACATCACAGTGGGGCTGGCGATCTACGATTCCCCATTCATCATTCTGCACTCATCACTCATCACTTTCCCCCCACCTCTTCTCCCCCTCCGCGTCTCATCGCTTCCGCGGTAAAGACGATTCCTCACCCCGGCATCCGACCTTCGGCCAGTTCTCGGTCCCATTCGTCCATCAGTGGCCAGTCAATCGCGCACGTGCCGAAGTCCGCCATGTGCAGGTAGCCTTCCACGCGGGCGATGGTGCGATCCAGCATCGCGTCGTCCTTGCGGAAGATCGGCCCGTGGCTCGGCAACAGCCATTCGATGTCGCTGGCGCGGATGCGGCGTAACGACTTCAGAAACGCCTGCAAATCGCTGCCATGATGGGCGTCGATGGCGCCGATGCAGCCGTCGCGATAAATGTTGTCGCCGCTGAAGAGGAGCTTCCCCAACCGGAACGAGAGTTGGCTGTCGGTGTGTCCCGGCGTGTGCCAGACTTCAAGCGATTGCCCGCCCACGGCGATGCGGTCCCCTTCATCCACCAGCGTATCGAGTTTCACCGGGGGCATCTTCATGTGGATATTCTGTGCGGCGATCTCGGCGAAGGTGCGAATGGCATCCCCCGAGGCCAACGGTTCCGCAGCCAGCTTGTGCCCCGTCACCGACGTCTTCAAGATCTGCTTCGCCTTGGCGAGCCCTTGGATGTGATCGACGTCCGCATGCGTGGCGACGATCGTCTTGCAACTCGACAGAGGAAAATCCATCTGCCGAATGACTTCGACGATTTCGTCGACCGATTCTTCGTAGCCGATATCAATCAGCACCCACTCCGGCCCGTCGTAGACCAGGTACACGTTGCAGCCGATGCGCTGCCCCAATTGATAGTTGATCTCAATCACATGCGGAAATACCGGTCTCCGCTCGAGCATCGCGCATCCTCCTCCGGGTGAACGCCTGGAGTCTCTCCTGGCGACTAGCTGGGGTCGCTCCACGGTCGCGCGAACGCTGCATGCAGCGTCGCCCCGGGATTCTAGATTTCGCCGACCAGAGGGACAAGCCGCTTGGCTCAGAGTGTGCGAGCGCTTCTATCGCTATTACGAGATCAATCGCGCGCTCCGCGGGCGTGCATCAGAACTGCTATCTCGACGCAATCAATCGCGCGGCGGTTCGAGCCCAAAATCGGTAATCGCGAGCAGACTGTCGAAGCGGTAACCGCGAGATTCAAACGCTTGCCGGCCCCCTTCGAGCCGATCGACGATGGCGATCACGCCCAGCACTTTCAGGCCGAACGCTTCGCAGCGCTCGATCGCCAACAGCGACGAGCCGCCGGTCGTCACCACGTCCTCGACGATCACGACCTGATCGCCGGACGCCACGGGTCCTTCGATAAACTTATTGGTCCCGTGCCCCTTCGATTCCTTGCGGACCATGAATCCGCGGAGCGCCTTCCCCTGCACACCGGCGAGCGTGATCACGGCCGCGGTGATCGGGTCGGCGCCGATTGCCATCCCCCCCACGGCCGCCGGCAGTGCATCGCCGAGCTTATCGAGAATCCCCTCGGCCACCAGTTTCGCCCCGAACGAGTCGAGCGTCACTTGCTTCCCGTCCAAGTAGTATTTGGCCTTCTTGCCGGAGACGAGCGTAAAGTCGCCGAATTTCAGCGCCTTTTCCCGGACCACATCCATCAACGCCTGGCGATCGTACATGGGCGGCTTTGCAATAAAGAAGCGAACGAGACAAATCGTGGCGCCCAGCAGCCTAGCAGACCCCACGGCCCGCAGCCCAGGGGCGGCGGGCCCGCCGCCCAACCGTTCGCTCCGCTTGACACCCCCCCGCGACCGAATATCATGATTTTGAATAACTTCCAGCAATTTATTCGCCCTGCTGCAGGGGCGTTTCGGCGTCATTGGGGGAACGAATCTCCCGTCAGGAGTCTTTTGGCATGGCCGGCAATCGTCGTTTGGAGCTATCCGAGGTCGGAGACGTAGCGGTCGTGCGGTTCGCGGATCGCAAGATTCTCGACGAGACCAGCATCCAGGAACTCGGAGCGGAGCTCTTTCGCCTGGTCGAGGAAGACCACCGCAAAAAGATCCTCCTCAACTTCACCAATGTCGACTTCCTCAGCAGCGCCGCGCTCGGCAAGCTGATCACGCTCGACAAGAAAGTCAAAGCCAACAGCGGCAAGCTCAAGCTGAGCAATATCCGCCCGGAGATCTACGAAGTCTTCGCCATCACCAAGCTGAACAAACTGTTCGACATCAAGGACGACGAAGCCGCGGCGCTGGCGGCATTTTGACGGTGAGTTCACGACAGAGGCATCGAGATAGAAGAAGGGAATTCGGAATTCGGAAAACAGCAGCCAAGGAACCCACTTCCGAATTCCTCCCTCCTTCCTTCCTCCGCGGCCTCCGCGCCTCCGTGGTGAAAAGAATAAATCTACGCAGTTCGTTGATTTGCTATCCCTCTTAGTTCGCTGCCCATGTCAGACGCCCACTGGACTTGGAAGACGGATCAAACGATCCCCAGCGAGAACGGCGCAGGGAAGCGCGTGCTGGAGGAAGTGCTCGACCAACTAGAGCGCCACTCCTGGGTCGAACAGGAAATCTTCGGCGTGCGGCTCGCCATGGAAGAAGCGATCGTCAACGCCATCAAGCACGGCAACCGCCACGACGCCAATAAGAACGTCCGCGTCGTTTGCCGCCTCTCCGAATCCCGCTTCTGGATTGAAATCACCGACGAAGGCCCCGGCTTCAATCCCGAAGCCGTCCCCGACTGCACCGCCGACGAATACATCGAACGCGACTGCGGCCGCGGCATCATGCTCATGCGCTGCTTCATGACCCACGTGGCCTACAGTGAATCGGGCAACACGGTGATCATGGAAAAGCACCGCGACCCCGCCGCGGCGCAGTAATTCCGGTCGCGCCATTGAGTTCAAATCGGCTCGGCAAAATTCTCCGGCCGCAGCCAGTACGCGAACGCCGGCGAAGTAAACGCCTGCCGCGAAGCCTCGCGCTCGGCATTCAAAATCATCGGTCGGCGCGCACCTGGCAGGAACAGCACGTCGTAGATCTCGTGGCAGCCGGCGGTGAAATCGACCGCGCCGATCTCCTGCCCCGTCCGCAAATCCACGAGCGCAATCCCGCACCGCAGTTCCGGAAAACGCTCCTGCACCGGCAACCCGCCGAAGATATGCCGTTCCCGGATGCGGCACAGCCCCACCAGTGCCACGTCCCCCGCGAACGCCAGCCCGCGCGTGTATCCGGCCAACGTGCAGACGGTCTCGCGCGCGCCGCTCTCCGGATCGACCCGGCGAAGCTCTCCCGCGCCGCTATTCAAGAACCAGAGCGCCCCGTCATGCCACCGCGGCGAGTGCGGCATCGATAGTCCCGTCACGGCGACTTCGCCGCTCGCCACGTCGATTACCACGCCGCCGCGCGCCTTGTTCTCCCGCCAGCCCCCGGGCTCGTTCGACACGCCCAGCGCCGTCACATAGGCCGGCTTTCCGTCGCGCAAGGCGACGCCGTTCAAATGGCAGCGGTCCTCCGGAACCAACTCCGTAATAAACGGAGGTTGCCACCCCGGCACGAAGCTATACTCCGTGCTCAACTGCGCCAGGCAACCGAACCGCGTGTTGACCATCCAGAGACCGTCCGCGCCGTACGCCAGGTCGTGCGCGTTCACGTCGCCGGTGAAGTGCGCGGCGCGGGGAAGATACAGCGCATCATAGCGCCCTGGCTGATCGGTCAGATAACTTTCCGCCAGCAGCGGCGCGTCGGCCAGTTGCCACACCTGGTGCCGGCAGGCGATGGCCAATCGCCCCGCCTCCCAGGCCATTCCGAGCGGCTTGTCGAACTCCCGCATGACGAGCGTCACCTGCCGCCCGTCCCAGCCAAACATCCCCACCTTGCCGGCCTGATAAGTACTGACAGCGACCACCCCGCCGCACCGAGACATCCATTCCGCAAAAGAATCGGTGATGTTGCAGGCGATCTGGGCCGGGGGAGACATGGGGGTGGAGGAGAAAAGAAGAATAGAAGAAAAGGAGAAAAGAAGCTTCGTCCACACGTCGTTCAGTTATCCTACCGCGCGCTCGTTGACGCACCACAGAAAACTGAACACTGAAAACCGAACACTCTCCTCCCCCTTCTTTTCTCCTTATCTCCTCTTCTTCTTTTCTCCTCCACATTTACAGCTTCGAGAAATACTCGTCGCTGGCCAGGATTCCTGCCAGGACGCGTGGCTCGTAGCCGGTTTGCATCGCGTTGGCTTGGAATTCGTTCCCCGCGCTGTCTGCCGAGCGGCTCAGGTACTTGGTGTAGTACTGGCTCGACTGGCGGCGATCGGCTTCGATGCTCTTCAGCACTTCCTTGGCGACGAAATTCCGGTTTCCGCCGCTCGACAGGACGCTGCCGTAGATGGAGCGTCCCGTCGCATCGACGGCGCGGCCCAGAACGGTCTGGTACAAGGCGTTCACGAAGCCATCGTCCGTGCCGCCGCCTCTGCGAGTATAGAACTCGTCCGACGCCAGCAGCGAGGCGCGGACATCGTCGACCGACTTGCCGTTGGCCAGCATCCGTGCATGAACGTCCAGCCCCGATGCGTCCGCCGCGCGGCCCAGGATTTCTTGGTAGAGATCGCCAACCAGCTTGTTGCGGTACTCGGGGCTGTGCTGAATCATGAACGCGATGTCGCCGCGCGATTGCCCGCGCTGCATCAGGTCGACGTAGAAGTCGATCCCTTGCTGCTCCGCCTGGCGGCCGAGCAGGTCCTCGTACAGGCTGTTGACGAATCGCTGATTCGTGTTGCCGTCGTTGTCGGTGATGTTCACCGTGGCGGTCGATTGCGCCCCGAGCGTTGCGCCGCCTCCCGGCGACGACAGCGTCAAGATGAACGACTCCAGCGATTCGAGCGCCGCGTCGTTCAGAATCGACACGGAAAACGTCTTGCTCGTTTCGCCGGCCAGGAACGTGATCGTGCCGCTGGCGGTGGTGTAGTCCGTGCCAGCCGTGGCGCTGCCGTTCGACGTCGTGTAGTTGACCGTCGCGTTCGCCGCTGAACCGCCCGTCCGCGTGACGGTGACTGTCACCGTGCCGGCGCCTTCGTTGACGGTGAACACGGCGTTGGCGAACTGAATCGTCCCCGCGGTGTCGTCGTCGGTGATCGTGCCGGTCGCCGTCGCATCGTTCAGCGTGGCGTTCGTCGGGTTCGACAGCGTGACGGTGAACGTCTCGTTCGCTTCGTCCAGGGAATCGCCGACCACGTTGACGGTGATCGTCTTCGAGGTCTCGCCCGGCGCGAACGTCACGGTTCCATTGGCCTGTGCGTAGTCTCCCGGCTGCGTAGCGGTGCCGTCCGACGTGGCGTAGTTCACCGTCACCGTCTGGCCGCTGGGGCCGGACAGCGTGATGGTGAACGTCATCGTCACGTTGCCGCTATTGCCTTCGGTCACCGTCGCGTCGCCGATCGAAACCGTTACCGCGGCATCGTCGTCGGTGATCGTGCCGGTGGCGGTCCCGTCGGCGATCGTCGCGTTCGTTGGGTTTGAGAGCGTGACGGTGAAGTTCTCATTCGACTCAACGGTCGTATCGCCGTTGATCGTCACCGTGAACGTCGCCGAGGTTTGCCCGGCGGCGATCGTCACCGTTCCGTTGCCGGCGACGAAGTCGGTGCCCGAAGTGGCCGTACCGCCGGCGGTAGCGTAATTCACCGTCACCGGCAAACCGCTGACGGCCGACAGGGTCACCGTGAACGTCAGCGTCTTGGTGCCGGCGTTTCCTTCGGCGACGCTCTGATCGGCGATCGAAATCGTCGGGGCCGGATCATCGTCCGTGATCGTCCCCGCGCCGGTGTCGTCGAGCAGCGTGCCGTTGGTCGGGTTGGTCAGTTTCACCGAGAACGTCTCGTTCGTCTCGTCGAGCGTGTCGCCGTTGACCGTCACGGTGATCGTCTTCGTCACCTCGCCGGGTGCGAAGGTGACCGTTCCGTTGTTGGCGACAAAATCGGTTCCCGCGAGCGCCGTGCCAGCCGCGGTCGCAAAGTCGACCGTCACGGTCTGACTGCTGGCGGACGATAGCGTCACGGTGAACGTGGCGGTCGTCGTGCCGGAGTTCCCTTCGTTCACCGTCGC
>CAZUBB010000070.1:3372-19263 GCA_964618485.1 uncultured Pirellulales bacterium | reverse complement strand
GGCGTAGCGGCGATCTTGATCGCGGGGCGCAACACCCGCAAGAGCGACGAAGGATGCTGCACCATGGTCGACCACTTGGTGACCGGCTTGGCCATCGAGACCAGGTCGGCCGCCATTTGCGCGTCCATCGCCTGGTACTTAATGCCCGCATCGCCGCCGATTACCACCAACGGCGCGTGCCCTCGCATCGCCTGGTAGAGGGCGCCGATCGTATTGCCCAGGCCCGGCGAGCTGTGAATCTGCACCACGGTCGGCTTCTGCGTGGCGCGGGCGTAGCCATCGCCGACCATCAGCGCGACGGTCTCTTGCAACGTCAGCACGTACTTGAGATCGGGAAAGTCCCACAAGGCGTCGAGAAAGCCTTGTTCGACGGTGCCGGGATTGCCAAAGATATGCGTGATCCCATCGGCCCGCAGCTGTTCCAGAATGGCGAACCGCCCGGTCCTCGTCGAAGCAGAAGCGCCAACGGCAACCGGCGTTGCCAAACCCACAGTGGTTTCAGTAAGCGACATGAGCGAAATTCCCGGGTCGACGAAGGGATGGGGTCAGATTCGAGGATTCACCACAGAGGCACGGAGGTCACGGAGAGGGAAGGGAGGCGATTCGTCCGGTCGAAACGCGGAGGCGCTGAGGCGCGGAGGGGAAATGGGACTGAGAAGGTTGGGCGATGTGAGATTCGGACAGCAATCGAGATAGTGCATCGGAACCCATTGCTCACCACTTCCACTCACACCCGAACCGCTTTCGTCTCTCCCTTCCCCTCTGCGTATCCTCGTTTCAGCGTTTCAATCGCAACAAACTACTCCTGTTCCCTCTCCTCCTCCCTCCGTGCTCTCCGTGCCTCCGTGGTGAATCTGTCCGGCGCACGCGGGACGCCGCGGGCTTGAGGGGCGCCCGCGGCGTGATCCGCATGCTGCTTTTCCACTACCAGCCGTAGCGCTTCACTCCGCGCTCCAGCACTTCCACCAGGACGCGGCCGCACTCGCAGCTCGAGGCGGTCGAACGGCTGGTGATGAACGGATAGTCGACGATCACGCTCGTCTTGTGACCGACGTTGCCGATGAATTGCCCGTTCGGGCCGACAGCGTCGCGCAGGATGAATTCGAGCGGATAGAACGGCGCGCCGAAGTTGACGTAGCCTTCGCCGAAGCCCTTCTTCGAGCCGTCGGTGAAGTGCGGACCTTCGAAGCCGGTGCCGTCGAGGTAGTCGTAGTCGAGCGGGTGACCCGTGACGCGGCGGCCTTCGATCAGGCTCCGCTTCTCACGGATATCGCGGGCGAACGCCAGGCAGGAAACGCCATAGCACTCCGCGGCGACCGGCTTGTTGAGCTTCACGAAGCCGAGCACCAGGTCATGCACGCGGCTGTTGTTGGCCAGGTCGACCAGCGCGCCGCTGCCGCCGACGATCACGAGCGCGTCGTATTTCGACAGCTCGTCCGAGACGATCTGATCGACGCGTTGATGATAGGCTTCCATGTCGCGCAGGTAGGTCGGCGAGCTCGGATAAGCCCGTTGCGGGAACCATTGCTTCAGGCTCTTCGGAGAATCGAGCCGGCCCGAGGCGTTGAACAGACGGACCTTCTCGGCCATTTCGGCCGTGGTGACCGGGCGACCGAGGGGCGGATCGATGTAGCTGGGATCCATGCTCACCGACAGCGGCGTCGGCTTTTGTCCGGTCGGCGTGATCCAGTCGATCTTGTATCCAGCCTTGTCACAGGCTTCGAGCGGGCCGATGAGCTCTTCGCCCCAGTAGCCCCATTCGCTGACGAGAAACAACACGTTCTTCATCGAACGTCTCCTGATCGGTTTCCAGGTCTGAGAAACAATTTATTTCGGTTCGTTCGCCCCGCGGATGTTGCGGCGTGGCGTCACGGTCAGCAAGTTGAGCGCGCTCCGCCCAACCCTTCGACGCAACCATAGCTTCCGATTCGGCGCGCGCTGCAGCCGCACAGGGAAACGGCCAGGTGTGCGATCTGTTGGCTAGTTCCGTTTGTAGCCGAGGTCTGTGACCTCGGACGATTGCCGTCGATTGCAACATCACGTTCTACCTGGTTATGCACGCATATTGTTGTGGCACGGTCTCCTGACCGTGCCACTGCCGCGACCGAAGGTCTCCCCTCCGCGCGAGCAAAAACCGGCCTCACAGAGGCCAGCTACAGCAAGCCGGCTCGTCCTAAACCGTGACCTAAGCTTCCCCAGGCTCATTCCAGTCCAGGAGCAAATTCATGACTTCGTTCGCCGTCGCCACCGAACCGCTCACCAAGGCGGAAGTTCAGAAGCTCGCCGCCGATTGGTACAAGAAACTCGACGTCCACGCGCCGCTCGTGGAGCTGCTGCCGATGGTGGCGGACGAGGGACTCACCATGAAGTTCCCGGAAGCCACGCTCCGCACGCTCGCGGAATTCGAAGCCTGGTACACCGGCGTGATTCGCATCTTCTTCGATGAAGTCCACACGCTGAAGCAAGTCAACGTGCAACTTAACGACGACGAAGCCAAGGTCGACGTCGTCGTCCATTGGGAAGCGAGCGTCTGGAAGGCTCCGGCCCGCAACAGCGAGCGCATCCGCCTCGACGCCTATCAAACCTGGACCGTCCGCCGCTCGGAGAAGACGGGCCTCCCCGTCATCGCCGTCTACACGGTCGACAAGCTCGTCTACGACGAAGGGTCAGCGCGGCTGTAGGCCGCGAGTGTTCAGTCTTCAGTGTTCAGTTTTCAGTGGGGAGTACACGCTCCGCCACTGAATCTGAACTGAAAACTGAAAACCGAAAACTGAAAACTCACATACCATTTCGAGACATATTCATGCCTACTGCCACCTGCCCTACCGTTCAGAACGTTCCCGACACCAAGCTCGGGCGTTTGTATGAAGAGCACATTCGTTTGATCCTGGAGAAGGACATCGAAGCGATTCTCGAGCAATATGCCGAGGACGCCGTGCTGATTTCGAGCTTCGAAAAGCGCCCCCGCTACTTCCGCGGCCGCGACGAGCTCCGCGAGCATTTTCAGGGCATCCTCGGAATTCAAGGATTGGAAACCAAGATCGCTTTCTGGGCCGAAACGCCAAGCCCGGAAACGTTGATGATCGTCGAAGACATCACGATGGAAACGGCGGACGGCCCGGCCAAGATGCGGTTCGCCGATAGCTGGGTGTTGCGCAACGGCAAGATCGCGATTCACTTCGCCGGCATGGTTCAGTATCCCGACGGCTCGTTGGCATAAGTCGCGCCCGCGCAGCCAGCGTGCCTAAGGGTACAAGTGGCGTCGTCCGACTGTAGCAGAGGACTGTGACCTCGGCCCGGGCGGCCCGCGACGTCGATTCCACCGAGGCCACAGACCTCGGCTACAAGAATTCACATCCATCAATAACGGATCGAAACCATGAAATACAAACTCCTCGGCCGCAGCGGACTGCGTGTTTCTGAGCTTTGCCTCGGCTGCGCGACCTTCGGCACCAACTGGGGTACGATCGGCTCCGACAAGAAGGAAAGCGGCCGCATCTTCGACACGTTTGTCGAGGCCGGCGGCAACTACATCGATACGTCGAACAAGTATCAGGAAAGTCAGTCGGAGCAGTTCCTCGGCACGTTCATTCAGCAGGATCGCGATCGCCTCGTCGTCGGCTCGAAGTACTCGCTGTTCGATGGCTTCGCCGACGGCAACGATCCGAACGGATGCGGCAATCATCGCAAGAACATGATCCGCTCGGTGGAAGGGAGCCTGAAGCGCCTCAACACCGACTACATCGATCTGCTTTGGATCCACATTTACGACTACACTACGCCGATCGACGAGATCCTTCGCGGCCTCGACGACCTCGTCCGCCAGGGCAAGATTCACTACGTCGGCGCCTCGAATTTCCCGGCCTGGTGGCTCTCGAAGGCCAACACGATGGCCGACTTCCACGGCTGGTCGCCTTTTGTCGCGACGCAGCTCGAATACAGCATCGTCGAGCGCTCGTGCGAGCCGGAATTCCTGCCGATGGCGCACGAGATGGACATCGCGCTCGTCGCCTGGAGCGCGCTTGCCGGCGGCATGGCGACTGGAAAGTACAACCGCGACACCTTCCAAGGGAACGAGCTCCGCCGCTTGGTCGACGAAGTCGATCCGAACAAGAATCACTACTGGCACACGATGACCGTGCGCAATCTGAAGATTATGGACGAAGTGGTCAAGATCGCCGACGAAATCGGCCGTCCCTGCGGCCAGGTTTCGCTTCGCTGGTTGATGCAGCAGAAGGTGGTCACGATCCCGATCTTCTCGGCCCGCACCGCCGAGCAAGCGAAGGAAGACCTGGGCGCGTGCGACTTCACGCTCACCGACGAGCAGATGCGCCGCCTGACCGCGGCCAGCATGCCGGCGATCCAGTCGATCATGCCGAACTCGGGCGCGTATCCGTACCCGATGCTGGAATACGGCAGCCCCGCGTTGCCGGAGTTTTATTCGCGTGGCCTGCTCTTCGGCAACATCGAAGAAAAGATCATCAACCACCGCCGCATCTACGGCTACCAATACCACCGCACGCAACCGGCGCCGAACGCGCCGTCGCCGGTGTTGGCTTAAGAAGGATGCAGCAAACTTAAACGCGGAGACGCAGAGGCGCTGAGGTAATGAGAAGTAGCATCTCATACCTTTCTCTCCTCTGCGTCTCAGCGGCTCTGCGTTTCAAATCTCCAACCTTCCCCTCCGTCACCTCTGTGCCTCTGTGGTGAATCGAATATGAGCCAACTATCCTTCGACTACATCGTAATCGGCGCCGGGTCTGCTGGCTGCGTGGTGGCGAATCGATTGACCGAAGACTCCGATGTCAACGTTCTGTTGCTGGAAGCCGGCGAGCGCGATGTGCTGCCGGAGATTCATAACCCGCGAGGCTTCGTCAGCCTGATGGGCTCCGAAGTCGATTACGCGTACCAATCGGAGCCGGAGCCGTACCTGAACGGCCGCCGGATCACGCTCAACCGTGGCAAAACGCTGGGCGGTACGAGCGCCACGAACGCGATGATCTTCATTCGCGGACATCGCCTGGACTTCGATCACTGGAATTACCTCGGGAACGAAGGCTGGAGCTACGACGAGATTCTCCCGTACTTTAAGAAATCCGAAGACAACGAAAACGGCGCCTCGCGTTTTCGCGGCGCCGGCGGACCGGTGCGCGTCACCAACTACACGACTTTCAGCAAGCCATCGCCCGCCGCCGAAGCGTTCGTCAACGCCGGCGTCGAACTCGGGTTCCGCGGCGGACCGACCTGGGACTTCAACATCGACGCCGCTGAAGAATCGACCGGTTACTACCAGTTCAACATCACCCGCGACGGCCAGCGCTGCAGCACCGCCGTCGCGTATTTGAATCCGATTCTCGATCGCCCGAACCTTACCGTTCGCACCGGCGCGAAGGTGGCGCGGATTCTGGTCGCCAATGGCCGCGCGGTTGGCGTGGAAGTCGTTACGCCGGGTCTCGCGGAACAGATCCTCGTCAACCGCGAAGTGATTCTGAGCGCCGGCGCGTTCGATTCGCCCAAGTTGCTGATGCTTTCCGGCATCGGCGCCGCGGATGAACTGAAGCGGCAAGGCATCCCGGTCGTCGCCGACCTGCCGGGCGTCGGGCAGAACCTGCAAGACCATCTGCTCATGCCGAGCATCTTCAAGTCGAAAATTGATCAGCCGGTTCCGCCGCTGCTGGCCGAAGGGGGCATGCTCACCCGCACCCGCGATGGCCTCGGCAGCGCTGCGCCCGATTTGCAAGTCAATTTCAACGCCACGATTCCGGCGCTCGTGCCGAAAGACTGCCCGCCGATCGGGCCGAGCTTTACGTTCATCACCATTCTGGTCCGCCCGCAAAGCATCGGCTGCATCAAGCTCCGCTCGAAGAGTCCGAACGACGCGCCGGTGATTCAAGAAAACTACCTGCAATGCGAGGCCGATCTGCAAGTGCAACTCAAGGCGATCGGCCTCTGTCGCGAGATGGTTCGCACGAAGGCGTTTGCCAAGATTTACGACGGCGAAGCGCTCCCCGGGCCAGGCCGCGGCGAATCGGAACTTCGCGATTACGTCCGCTCGCACGCCTCGACGATTTGGCATCCGACCGGCACCTGCAAGATGGGGCGCGACCGGATGGCGGTGGTCGATCCGCAGTTGCGCGTGCACGGCATCGAGGGGCTCCGCGTGGTCGATGCCTCGATCATGCCGAGCGTCGTCAGCGCCAACCCGCACGCGGCGATCATCATGATCGGCGAAAAAGCGGCCGACCTGGTCCGCGGCAACCGCAAGCCGCAGGTGTCGCGCCCGGCGATCTTCGACGCGGCGCTCCCCTGGCAACACGCGCCCGTCACGGTGGCGTAGCGAGAAAGTATGAACGATGAATGCAGAAGGATGAACAGACGGACGCGACAAAGCCCTCTGTTCATCGTTCATACTTCTGCATTCGACCTGAAAACAAACCGACGCTCTTGGAGTGATGTGATGCCCGCGATCAAGTTCTCCCACATCGCCCTCAACTGCCGCGACATGGCGGCGATTGAGGGGTTTTACACGAAGTACTTCGGCTTCAAGCGCGCGCGGTTGATTGATCTGGGGGACGACCAGATCGTCTTCCTGCGCAACGGCGACGCCTATCTCGAACTCTTCCGCGCCAAAGGCGAAGGCCCCGCGCCCGCCGACAAAGACGGTCCGACGTACGCCGGCTTCCGGCATCTCGCGTTCCAGGTGGACGACGTCGACGCGCAACTTGCCGTGCTGGGGAGCGCCGCTTCGATCAGTCACGGCCCTTTCAGCTTCAACGATTTCATCCCCGGCTGGCGCACCGTCTGGGTCAAAGACCCGGAAGGCAACATCGTGGAAATCAGCCAAGGCTTTAGGGACCAGGATCCAGGTAAGTAGGCGAGGGGTGCAAGGGAATAACGGAGCATGGAGCACGGAGTTGGGAGTGAGCGAATCGCCAAGGTGCCGATCCCTCCAAACTCCGTTCTCCGTACTTCGAACTCCCAGTCCCGCTGCGAACTCCCTCCCCCTTGGCGGCCCTCGCCTCGCCCTGTATCATCCCGGGTTTCACGAAACCAACGCGTTCCCCGGGGTCGGTCGAGCTATGAGCGAGCAAGTCCAGGTTCATTGGCATCAGCACAGCGTCAGCCGCGATGAGCGCGAGCAGCTCAACGGGCACAAAGGCTGCGTGATTTGGTTCACCGGGCTGAGCGCCTGCGGTAAGAGCACCGTCGCTAACCTGGTCGATCACAAGCTCCACGCCCTGGGGGCCCACAGCTTCGTCCTCGACGGCGACAACGTCCGCCACGGCCTGAACGCCAGCCCGGCCATCCTCAAGACGCGTCACGACGAGGACTTCGCCAAGCGTTTCGGCCTGGGATTCTCGGCCCAGGATCGCGAGGAAAACATCCGCCGCATCGGGGCCGTGGCGCAGCTTTTTTCAGAAGCCGGCCTGATTACGCTCACGGCGTTCATCAGCCCCTATCGCAAAGACCGCGACGCCGCCCGCTCGCTGTTGAAGGATGGGGATTTCATCGAAATCTTCGTCGACGCCCCGCTAGAAGTCTGCGAGGCCCGCGACCCGAAGGGGCTCTACAAGAAGGCCCGCGCCGGCGAGCTCAAAGGCTTCACCGGCATCGACGACCCGTACGAGGCCCCGCTCAAGCCGGAATTGACGCTCGACGCGGGCACGAAGAACGCCGAATCGCTGGCCGACGAAGTCATCGCCTACCTGCGATCCTCGGGCAAGCTGAAATAGCCCAGGCGGAACGAGCCCCAACGGGGCGGCAGTGAATTGCCGGGGGCGCAAGCCCCCTGGAACCGCCGGCATATAATAAGCCAAGCCCCCACGGGGCGACACTTCCGCTGTTTTATTGGCGTCCCCGACGCGCATGCGCTGCCCCATCTGTCATCGAGAATTCGCGCCGGAAACCTCTCCCGCGCTCCCGTTCTGCTCAGACCGTTGTCGCCAGATTGACCTCGGCCGCTGGCTGGGCGAGGGCTATTCGGTCCCGGTCGAACGCCCCGAGGAAGATGACCCAGACGTCGAAAACTGAATCTCTCGCCGCGTGCGGCCGCGGGGGCTGAACCTCGGCTGGAATTGCACCCCTTGCCGGGGGGCGTATAATCCGCGTTTCTCGCCGAACGCCTGGGCCGCCGAAAAGCTAGGCTTGTGCGTTCGTCCTCCCTGCAGCACTCGGAGCGGTTCAGATGCCCCAAGAGCGGGTCGCGGTGCGCGAAGTCGCCTGGCTGGAGATTTTCCCCTGGCTGATCCTGCTGCGCACCTTTCGCATCGCCGTGCAACCGAAGCTGCTGGTCGTGGCCGCCCTCGGCGTGCTGCTGACTTGGACTGGCTTCGCGGCGATCGGCTTCCTCTTCGCGCGTACCAGTGACCTCGAAGTGAAGGCGCAGATGGAGGCCCGTGGCGCCGCCCCAATCCATTGGATGGGCCCGAACGGGCGTGTCGAGCCGGCGACGAGCGAGCCTGCGAAGACGTTACGTACGGCGCCTTCGACCGCTCCAACGACGCCGAACACTTCGGCAACCGTCAAGTCAGAGGACGCAAAGCAGCCCTCGGCCTCGGAGCTCACGCAGATCAGCCAGACCTTGAGCCCCGCCAATGCTCAGCGGGCGTTCTATGCCACGACGCTCAACGACGTGCCGGTCTATTGGCCTTGGGCGCGGCTATCGGAGCCTTTCCAGGAGCTATTCTCGCCGAACCTGTCGGTGTCCGGGTTCGCGTATAACTTCCTCTGCGCCGTTTGGGTGGCGCTGGTCTGGACCCTTTGCGGCGGAATTATCTGCCGCACCGCGGCGATGCAGTTGGCCGCGGAGGAGAAGATCTCCCTCGGCCGCGCGACGGATCACGTCCGCAAAAAGTGGCTCGCCTACCTTCTGGCCCCCGTCGGCACAATGCTCGCGTTTCTCGTGATTGTCCTCTGCGTGGGCCTGGCCGGCGTCATTCTGAGGGCCGAGGTGGGTCTGTTCCTGGGAGCGCTGCTTTGGCCGATCGTCCTCGGCCTGGGTGTGCTGGGCACCCTGATTCTCGCCGGGCTGTTTTTCGGTTGGCCGCTGATGTGGGCGGTCGTCGCGGTGGAGCATTCCGACCACTACGACGCCTTGAGCCGCTCATTTACCTATGTCTTGAGCCGGCCGCTGCATTTTCTGTTCTATCTCACCGTGGTCGCCGGCATCGGTACGCTGGGGTGGCTTGCGGCGGCGATGTTCGCGGAAACGGTGATTTACCTCAGCGCCTGGTCCGCCTGCCGGTTCACGCACCCGGAATTGTTCGGCCAGATCATGGCGGTCGTCCCGCATCCCGCGCCGGGATTTGATTGGCCGCCCGCGAACGTCGATGACGTCAGCGGCATCGGCTGGAGCGGCCTGAAGATCATTCAGTTCTGGTGCGGCGTCGTCTGCCTGCTCGTCGTGGGCTTCGTCTACAGCTACTTCTGGACGGCTGCCGTCGGCTGCTACCTGCTGCTCCGCTACCACGTCGACGGCAACGAGTTGGATGATATTGTTCTGGACGACGACGACCAGCCGCGTGAACTGCCCCCGCTCGGGACCGACGAAAAAGGCGTCCCCCTCGCACCGGACGAGCCCTCCGAAGCCGATAGTGCGGATTAGCGATCGACGGCCCGCAACCGGGGCGAAACCGCAGCGCAGATTCGCATCGGCGACTATAATGGAGGTTCTCCTCCTTCGATTCATAGTTCCCGATGATTCGCCGTTTCTCGCTCACCATCGCCGCCCTGATCGCGCTCCGCGCTTGCACCGCCGTCGCTGCGCCCATTGCGCCTCCCGCCGCCGAGCAGGAAGCCGAAACGCCTGAGCGGAGCAGGCCGCCGGAAATCCGCGAGGCGATTGAGCTTTTTGAGCAAGGGGACGCGTCCTCCGCGTTGAAGCAGCTCCAGTCGGCTGCTGCCGCACATTCCCACCTGCCGCCGCCGCGCGTGATGCTGGCGAACCTTTATTTCACATCCGGCGACGTTGCCGCGGGAAGGCTCGCGCTCGAACAGGCTGCCGTGGAATCCCCCGATGATCCCGAGGCCTATTTGATTCTCGGAGACCTGCTGCTCCGTGAACGACGTTGGACGGAGGCCGGCGCGCTGTTCGCCCAGGGCGAATCGCTTTGGAAGCAATACTCCACCAATGACGACCGTAAACGCTCGTTGGAAGCGCGGCTTTGTTCCGGACAAGCAACGGTCGCCGAGGCCCGCGCGCAATGGAGTGACGCAGAGAAACTGCTCGGCCGCTGGTTGAAGCTCGATCCGAAGAGCCTCGCCGCGCAGCAACGCCTCGGCCGGGCGCTCTACATGCTGAAGCGTGAGAAAGAGGCCTTCGCCGCGTTCGAGGCGGCCGTCCGGCTCGCAGACACGGCACCGCCGGCGCCGATCGCGATGGCCATGCTCTTTCAGCAACAAGGCAACGCTGCGAAGGCGGCGGAGTGGATGAAGTTCGCGCTGGAAAAAGACCCGCAAGGATTCGCCACGCAATTGGGCGCCGCGCAGTGGAATTGGGAAGCGGGCCGTCTCGATGCCGCGGCGAAGCACGCCGCGGCGGCGATCAAGCTCAATCCCGATTCGCTCGACGCGCAACTGCTCGCCGCACAAGCGGCTTATTTTCGCAACGAGCAGAGCGACGCCGAAGCCAGGCTCGAAAAACTCCAGCAACAATCGCCAGGAAACTTTGTCGTCGCGAATCTCCTCGCCTGGTCGTTGAGCGCCAGTGACGATCCCGTTAAACGGCAGCGTGCGGTTGAACTCGCTGGACTAAACTCCGAACGCTTCCCCGACAGCGCCGAGGCAGCCGCCACGGTCGGTTACGCGCTATTTCGCGCAGGGCACGCCAAGGAAGCCCTGGCGCAACTCACGCGGATCAAGGCGAATGCCACGCTCAGTCGCGACGCGGCGTACCGCGTGGCGCGCGTGTTGTTTGAATCCAACCAACGCGACCAGGCGATGGAACTCTTGCGCGGCGCGTTGGACAGCTCAGGACTTTTCGCCGCGGAAGCCGAGGCCAGGGCGTGGCGAGCCTCGTTGGCGGGAGACGAGAAAGGTGGGCCCAAATGACGACTTCTCGCGAGCCGGAAGGGTTAGCGCCCGTAGTAAACGCTCTGCGTGGGAGACCATCGGTCGGAACCGTGGCGTGGTCGGGAGACCACGCCACAACAACTGGCCACGCCGCAACAATTGGCCACGCCGCAACACGTTTTGCTCGTTTCCTTGGCATTTTCATGCAACCATCGCTCGCTACTTCCGGCGCGCTGTTGTTGATCCTGTGCATGCTCGGCTGCTCGCAGGATCCGACGAACCCACAAGGCGCGGCGCCGCCAGCGGCCAGTAATTCCAACGCGCCAACTTCGAATGAACCGTCGGCAGCGACGAGCGCTAGCTACGCGGCGCCCGTAAGCGGCGGCGCCATTTTCACCGATATCACCACGGCCGCCGGCATCAAGAACCCCGCGGGCCCTTGGCCGGACGGGCAATTTCAGACGCCGGAGATCACGCCCGGGGGAGTCGCGGTGTTCGATTACGACGGCGATGGCGATCTCGATCTCTACCAGGTTTGCCATTGCGCGCCGGGATCCTTCGACACGCCGGCGCCGAATCGGCTTTATCAGCAGCAGCCGGATCACACCTTCCGCGAGGTGCCTGACGCCGCGGGCTTGAACGATCCCGGCTTCGGCCACGGCGTGGCGATCGGCGACACGGACAACGACGGCGACCTCGACGTATACGTGACGAACTACGGTTACGACGCGTTTTTCGTCAACCAGGGCGACGGCACGTTTCAGAACGCCACGGCCGCCGCCGGTTTTCCGCATGAGCACCACTGGGGATCGTCGGCGGCCTTCCTGGACTACGACCGCGATGGCGATCTCGACCTGTATGTGGTGCGCTTCGCCGTGTTCGATCCAAAGAAACGCTGCAAGAGCGCCGCCACAGACGACGAACTTGACTACTGCGGCCCGCATACCTTCAATGGCGTTCCCGACGCGCTCTATCAAAATAACGGCGACGGCACGTTCACAAACGTCACGCAAGAAGCGAAGTTGGACGTTCCCGCGCGCGGTTGGGGCATCGCCACGGGCGACTTCAACGGCGACGGCTGGATTGACATTTACATCGCCAACGACGAAGAGCCGGCGCAACTCTGGATCAACGGCCAGGACGGCACGTTCAGCGATGAAGCGCCGCTCGTCGGTTGCGCGTTCAACGGTTCCGGCCGCGTCGAGGCCGGCATGGGAACGTGCGCCGGAGACGCCAACGGCGATGGACTGCTCGATTTATTCAAGACGCACATCACGAGTGAGACGAACACGCTCTATCTGGCCTCGGCCGATGGGCTCTTTAGCGATGCCACGTCCGACGCCGGCATGGGGCCGATCGATCGCCCTTACACCGGCTGGGGATGCGCGTTTCTCGATTACGATCTCGACCGCGATCTCGATCTCGCGATCATCAATGGCCGCGTCACGCGCGGGCCGGTGTTTCCCGGGGCGCAACTCGGCAGCTTCTGGAATCGCTTCGCCGAACCGAAGCTGCTCTTCGCGAATGACGGCGCCGCGCACTTTGAGTTCATGGGGCCCAAGACCGGCGACTTTGGTTCCCGGCCGGAAATCACGCGCGGCCTGGCGGTCGGCGATCTCGACGACGATGGCGACGTCGACCTGGTGACAAACAACCTCGACAACACGCTGCGCATCTTCCGCAACGACGCCGCGCGTGGCGGACATCATTGGCTGATCGTCCGGACGCTGACCGGCAAGCGCGATGCCCACGGCGCGACTGTCACGCTGAGCGCCGGCGGAAATACGCTCGTCCGGCAGGCGAACCCCAGTTATAGCTATCTTTCCAGCAACGACCCTCGCGCGCATTTCGGCCTGGGGGACGCTCAAGACGTTCAGGAGCTCACCGTTACCTGGCCCGACGGCCGGCGCGAGCGTTTTCCCGTCACCGGCGTCGATCGCATCGTCACCGTCACGCAAGGCGACGGGACCGCCGCCGAATAAGTAGCAAATGGAGCGAACCGGCCGAGTCAGCGCCCGGAGTTACGGCCCTTCTTCGCGTGTTCGCCCAGGCCGTGCCGCTCGATTTGCGTCACTTTCGGCACAATCCTCCGAAATGCACCGGCTAGCTTTGACCTCCCCCGGAGCGTGACCTATAGAATCACTGAGGGCGTTGGCGAGGGAGCGCGATCGTCCCTCGGACGGCCATGGAGCGCCCCGCCCGACGGCCGGCGCAGACCGTCGCGAGAGCGCGCACCGATCCAGCAGGCAAGTAACTCCCGTATGGACGCACACCTCCCCGCATCTCCGCCCGCTTCAGCCGAAGAGGACTTCGTCGCTGTGTTGGCGGAGCACCGCGCGCGAATCCGCGAATTCGCGACGCATCGCCAGCAGCGGATGCGCGACCTCGAGGCCGACCTCGTGGCCCGCGTGGAGCGCATGGCGCAATCGCTGGAAGCATTGCAGCACGACGCGGAGTCGCAGCAGGCCGAAGCGATCGGCCGCCATTCTGAAGCGGAGCAGCTTTCCGCCGAGCTCGCCGCGAAACTCGCGGAGATCGAACAGCGCGAAGCGGCAATCGCCGGACAAATCGAACAGGCAAGCACCGAACGCGGCCGCATTGCGGCGCGCGCAAAGCGCATCGCCGAGCGAATCCGCAAGCAGCGCGAATCACTGCGCAACGAACGCGGCCGCGCCCAAGCGGCGCTCGACCAAGCGGCCGCCGATGAGCTGCAGTCGCTGCGCGATCAGCTCGCGGCGATCAGTGAAGAACGCAATCATAGCCTCGAAGCGACGTCCACGCTGACCGCCCAGCTCGAACAAATCCGGAGTGAAGCGGAGGCTTTACGCCCGTTAAGCGACGAAGCGGACCGCTTGCGTATTGAGTTGAAGTCGGCTCAGGCGGAGCTTGCCGGTCTGCAGTCCGCCCTGCAGCAGGCCACGACCGAGGGGGACACGCGGCAAGACGAGCTACGCGAAGCAATTGCTGCGCGCGACCAGCAACTCGCCAGGCTCGCCGAGGAGCAAGCGACGCTGGCGGTGGCGCTCCAAGCGGCGCAGGCGGAACTCGCGCAGAAGTCCACGGAGCAGGAAGCTTCCCAGTTGGAACGCGATCGCCTCGCCGGCGAGATCGCAGCACTGCAGAGCGACGTCGATCAAGCGCGACGCGCCTTGGCCGATTCCAGCATTCAAGCGCAGGCCGTGGCCGATCTCCAGGCCAAGCTACAGCAATCCGAAGCGGAGCGCCGGCAGTTCGAGGAACACGTCGCGTCGGCGACTCAGCAGGCGCAGCAATCGGAGCAGCAGCTTCGCGAACTGACGGAACAGCAGGTGGCCGAGCACCGCGCTGCGCAGGCGGAGCTCGCTCGACTGAATGAGCAGCTCGCCAAATACCAGGCCGCGGAACAAAAGGCGGCGCAGGAACACGCGCGACTCCACGGCCGCTGCCAGGAGCTTGATCAGGCGCTGGCGAACGTCAAGGCGGAGTTCGATCGCGAAACGCGTCAGGCCGCGTCGCGCGTGCAATCGCTGGAACAAGACCTCGCCGGCGCACGCAACGAATCGGGTTCCGAAAGCGAAGCGCGGCAAGCATTGCTCGCGCGCCTCGAAGCGGCACAGAACGAAGCGGCACAGGCCCAGGCGGCGGCATCCGAGGCGCAGGCCGCGGCAGCGCAAGCGCGAGCCGCGTTGGAACAAATCCAATCCGCGGTAGAGCAATCACAGGCGGAAACGGCACAGGCGCTCGCCAATGCAGCGGAGGCCGAGGCCGAGGCGGCGCAGGCCCGCGCCGAGGCAATGCAGGCGCAGGCCGCAGTGGAACAGGCCCAAGCCGAAATGGCCGCCTCGCACGAGGAAGTCGCGCGGTTGCGGAGCGATCTCGCGGCCGCGGCGAGCGAGGAAGTCAAATCGTTCGAATCGCAGGCCGATCAAGCCGAGCTCGCGCGGCGCATCAAGGAACTCGAAACCGAACGTCTGGCGCTTACCGCGCGTTGCGAAGAGCTCGCGGCGAAGCTGGAAGACGTTCCCGCGAGCGCCGGCGGAGACGCGGAACTGCAAGAAAAGGTGCATAGCCTTGAACGCCGCTACGAACTCGCGATGGAAGACCTTCGCGAGCAAAAGGCGCGGGCCGCCGAGTTCGAGCAGAAGCTGGCCGACGCGCGCCGTTCGGGAAGTGGCGTCGCCGTGGCGGCCGGCGGCGGCATGGATTGGGAAGCGCAAAAACGCCGCATGCTGGCGATGCTCGAAGAATACGACGACGGCAACGAAGAAGAAACGCAGGAACGCCTGACGATTCAGGGCACGCTGGAAATCACCGACTCTGTCGTCGCATCGAAAGATGCGGAAATCGCGGAGCTCCAAAAATTGCTCGCCGAGCAGAGCAGCAATATCGGCAACATGGCCGTCGGCGCTTCCGCGATCGCGCAACTCGTGGAGTCGGACGAAGTCATTCAGCACGAACGCGAACGCGCGCGGCAACTGCAGGCGGAATGGGAAGGCAAGATGCGCACCGCCGAGGTAGAAATCTCGGTGGAACGGGCGAAGCTCGCTCGCGACAAGGCGGAACTTGAAGAAAAGCTGCGAACGCTGGAAGAGCGCGCCGCCACCATCGGCTCTCACGCGCCGACCAACAGCCCTGCCGCCGCCAGCAAAGAACCGAAGCGTGGCCGATGGCTCGAACGACTGGGGCTGAAGGACAATCCCTCGGGCTAACGTCGCGTTTTACGTCGCGCGATACGCCTCCACGTCCCCCACGACGCGCGTCACTACTTCGACGCCGTCAATGGTCTTAGGGAGCGATCGCACCACCGCAGCGGCAGTGACGCCGATCTCGATCGCGTTCCCTCCCGTTGACCCACTCGTTTCGCCGACGCTCCTGACGCCGGGAATCGCCATCAGCCGCGAC
>CAZUBB010000070.1:0-3362 GCA_964618485.1 uncultured Pirellulales bacterium | reverse complement strand
TGAAGAATCTTCCCGACGCGCGAACTCGGCGCGCTTTCCTTAGGTTCATAAGGAACGGCGCCGCTGCCTGCAGGAGGCTCGCCAAACGGCGGGTCTTCGAACTGGCGCTGTCTGGCCATGATCGGAATCCTTTCAAAGGGATACGCGGTGTTGCGACCCTGATGTGGCACGGTCGGGAGACTTTGCCACAACATTTTGTTGCGGCATGCCCATCCAGTATCGTAGCAACAGTACATCGAAAGGCCACCCGCGCCGGCCGAGTAGACGGCCGGACGCGGGGCCATTTGCTGCGGTTCAGACGTATAACGAGATATCGAGGGCCGTCAGCACGCGGCTCAGTCGGTTGGCGAACGTAACGCCGTTGCCGCCCGCGAAGAGCAGTCCCATCGGGTTGCGAGCCGCCTCCCAACTCCAGATGAGGGAACCCGAATCGCCGGGCGAGCTGAACAACTCGTTCGGCACGGTGCTAACGACGGAAAACTGATCGGCGAACGTGGCGACGCGTCCGGCGCCTAAGCCGACGTTGACGGTGACGCCGACGGCGGAAATGCGACCTTTCCTGAGTTGCGTCGTTCGCCCCGACTTGCCGACGATCGCCTCCACGCGCGGTTGCACCACGCGACTCCCCACGCGGAAATATCGCGGTTCGTTGTTGACGAGATAAACGATTTCCTTGCGTACGGCGGTGCTTGTCACCCAGGCGGTGGCGCAGTCCACGTAGTTCATCGCGCCCGCGCTGAAATTGATCGGCACATAGCGTTCCAATTCGCCGATCCGGTCGCGCGGATTCTGGCCGCCGTCCATTGGTCCCGGTTGCAAGATCGCCGCGCCGACCGGCCCCGCGTTGACATTCGCCAGCACGTGGTTGTTGCTGAGCACGAACAATCGATTCGCGCGATCGCCGCTGCGCCCGGTTGCAAGGGCGCCGATCGTTCCCGCGGTGATATGAAAATGCCCGACCGATATCCCGCAAGGCGCCGGTCGCTGTTTGAAGCGATGCGGAAAGACTTCAATTAACCCGGTCTGCACGACGCGCATCGGCGTTACGTAAAGATCTTCATCAGTCGCCGCTGCCGCGTTGGCCATCACGCCTTTCACTTCATCTTCGCTCGACGGCTCGGCGGTGAAGACGACCAACGTCGGCGTGCCGGGTTCCGCGCCGCTCGATGGCCCGCCGAGGGCATAACCGACCCCCTGAATATTTCCCGCGCCGCTGAATGATTGCGCAGCGAGCACAGTCCCTTGCACGCGCGGCCCGGCCTGCTGCACGAGCATCGATTCGATCGCGGTCTTCAACTGAACCACGGTGCGATCACTGGCCGAGAGCGGCACCGTGATCTCGGGGATTTCCGAGGAGGCGCTGACGTCGAAGTCGTCCGTTTCGTACGGCGATTCCGGATCGTCGAATGCCGGCTGCGTCGGCGCCGCGGGATCGGGAGGAGGCGGCGCCGGATTCTTAAACTGCGCATCGACACGTCGTTGCTTAGCCATCGTAACGCTCCTTATTAATTCCGCAGTCGAGCGCAACGACGGGCCGGCTATTACTAAAGGCATCGGCCTACAGCGACATCGTGCGCTCCGCGGGCCCCGTCATTGTGACCCCGTCGTCGCCTCGGATGCAAGTATGGACCGCCGTTTTCCGCCGCAAATCGGTTATTCATGACTGGCCACCACACTGGCCCGATGCGCAAGCGAGGGAGAGGTCACGTAGATTCCATGTAACGCATCGAACGGAAATCAGCGTCCGCTCTCCCTCGCTTGCGCGTCGGGCTAGTAAGGCGGCTGCCGAACCGTGACGACTTTCCTCGCGCCAGACGCCTGCCCAAAAAAATTTCCAAAACCAGATTGACACCGTCCCGAAATCGAATACTATAAAACCAAATCTAGTTAACCAAACATGCTCGTGAGGAGCCCGGCATGGCACGACCTCCCGCCAAAGAACTGACCGAACGCGAACTCGAGGTGATGCAGGTCTTCTGGAAACGCGGCGACGCGACCGCCGCGGAAATCCGCGACGAATTGGCCTCGGCCGGGCAGGACCTGGCCTACACCACCGTCGCCACGCTGATCCGCATCCTCACGGAAAAGCAATTCGTCCAGCAGATCACGGACGAACGCCCCTACGTCTTCCGCCCGTCGCGGAGCTACGAAGACGTCTCGGCAAGGATGCTCGACGACCTGGTCGACCGCGTGTTTCAAGGCTCGCGCGAGGAACTGCTGGTGCGGCTCGTCGATCAGAAGAAACTCACCGCCAAAGAACGCGCACTCCTCACCCAGATCTTGAAGGAGCACAAGTCATGAACTCCTGGGCCACTTCAATTCTCTGGGGAATGCTGCAGGTCACGCTGCTGACGACGTTCGGTCTGTTCCTCTACGCCTGGGCGCGGCGGCGCGGCCCGGCGGCGGGGGCGCTGGCGTCGATCGGCACCTTGTTGGCGGTGCTCGTGGTGACGGGGCTCGCGCTCGCGCCCTTGCCGAGCGCTTGGAGCACGACCAGTCTTTGGACGTCTTTCAGTGAATGGGCCACGACTGAACCGGCAGCGGCGGCGAATGCAACCGCGGTTGCCGCCGCAGCCCAGGATGACGCTTCGCGGACTACGCCGCGAGTCGCCGCCGCGCCGCAAGGCATGGCGTACTTCTGGGAGGCCTTTGTCGACGAGATGCGCCGCGCGCCGGTGGAACAGAGCGGCGCGCCGCGACGTTGGCCGTTGGTCGTATTGGGCCTCTTCTCCCTCGGTGCGGCGCTAGGGCTCTTCCGGTTGATCGCCGGCGCGACCGCGGTGGGAAGTTATCGCCGCAACAGCCGCCCGATCGCCGACGCGGCGCTCTTTCGACTCACGCAGTCGCTACGTGCTGAGACCGGCTGCCAGAAGGACGTCGAATTGCGCGAGTCAAGTCGCTTGAGCACGCCCGCGACCGTCGGCTGCTTTCGACCGTTGGTCTTACTGCCGGAAGGTTGGCGCGAATGGTCGCGCGATGAGCTACGGGCTGTGCTCGCGCACGAACTGGCGCACGTGGCGCGAGGCGACTACCTCTCCGGCTTGCTTGCGCAGGTGACGTTGGCGGTGCATTTTTATCACCCGCTCGTGCATTGGCTCGTCGGACGGCTGCGTCTGGAACAAGAGTTGGCCGCCGACGCCAGCGGCATGCGGGCCAGCGGCGGACGCGATTGTTACCTGGTTACCCTGGCCGGCATGGCGTTGCGGCAAGACGATCTTGCCGTGAGTTGGGCCGCCCGGCCGTTTCTTCCGACCCGTGGAACATTTATGAGGAGGATCGAGATGTTGCGCGACTCACGAAAACAACTCACCGCGTCCTTGCCGCGCGGAGGCCGAGCGCTCCTGATCGGCGCGCTCTCCCTG
>CAZUBB010000069.1:15365-19335 GCA_964618485.1 uncultured Pirellulales bacterium | reverse complement strand
CGCCGCAGATGGCTTCAAAACCCGAGCCGAAGTTCTCGCGGCGATGCCCGGTAATGAGCGCCATACGGCGGTCGCCGAGCATTGCGTACTTATCGCGCCATCGCTCGCCGCCGGCCCGTTCGCGCTCGGTCGCCCACAGCAGGGCGTCGATCACGGTGTTACCGGTGACATGCACGGTCTTGGGATCGGTTTTTTCCGCCAGCAACGCATCGGCGGCCCGCTGTGTCGGCGCGCAATGCAGCGCCGCCACGATACCGGCCACGCGCCGATTGAATTCTTCCGGCCACGGCGCCTGCAGGTTGCCGGTGCGGAGGCCGGCTTCCACATGCACGAACGGAATCTGCCGATAGAACGACGCCACGGAGGCCGCCATCACCGTGGTCGTGTCTCCCTGGCCGACGACGCAATCGGGACGGAAGCGGACGATCGCATCGTCGATGCCGGTCAGGCACCGCGCCGTTAGGCCGGCCAGCGTCTGGTTCGGCTGCATCAGCTCCAGGTCGAGATCGGCCCGGATGCCGAAGTAATCGGTCACCTGGGCCAACATCTCGCGATGTTGGCCGGTCAGGCAGACAATCGGCTTGATCCGATCGGCGCGGCGGAGGCATTCATGCACGACCGGGGCCATCTTAATGGCTTCCGGGCGCGTACCGAAAATTAACAGGGGGCGAAGCTGGGGCACGTGGTAAATCGCGGGGAGTTGGGCTGAGTAGGAACGCGATGCGACGTCAATTTCTCAAGAGTAGGCCGCATGTGAGCCGCCGTCCCTCGGTTCCTCCTAAGCTAGAGCAAATCCGCGAACCTGACGAGCGACCAGCACGCTGGCGCGGTGCCCCATACGATTGATACGTTGCGAACGTCCGGAATTCGCGGCGGAATCCGCTCCCGACGCGGCAGGCGCTTGTCCGTTTCGGAGCTAACCGGATAATCAGACGTATGTTAGGTAGTGCGAGCGCACTGGCTGCGTCCGCTTCGTAGGACCGAGCTTTGGAACCTTTAGCTGTGACCGACGCCTTGGCCGATCCCCCCGTGCAGCCTCCCGCGACCACGACGCCCCCTGCGCCGTTGGAGCGTTATCCGCGGCGGGGAGCGTATCCGGTCACGCCGGTGCGTCGCAAGGACGGCGCTCCGCTCAAGGTGGCGCTTGTGTACATCGTCTGCTATCGCTACCGCGTGCCGATCTTCCGCCGGTTGACGAACGATCCGAACCTGCAAGTCAAGGTCTTCGTCGGCTCCGGCATTCCCGGCACCAAGACGGTCAACGCCGAGAACCTGGACGGCCTCGACGTCACGATCATGCCGACCTGGTACAAGCGGATGAAAAGCACCGACCGCGACGTCGGCCTTCTGTTCCATCCGACGCTCCCCTGGAACTTGTTTCGCTTCAATCCGGATGTGCTCGTCGTACAGGGCGGCGAGCCGATCAACAACCTGTTGATGCTCGTGTACGCCACACTGTTCCGCAAACCGATCGTCTGGTGGTCGCTCGGCGAGTTGCGCGGCGCGAAGCATTCGCGCCTGGGGCGGATGTACCGCTCCGTGGTGCAGTTCATCGAACGCCGCGCCACCGCGTTCCTCGGCTACTCGTCGGTCGCGGTCGATTATTTCCTCCGCCAGGGCTATGAAGCCCGTCGCTGCTTCAATCTGGTAAATGTCGTTGATACCAACAAGGTGCTCGCCGAAATCGCCGCCACGCGCGACCAGGTCGAGCCGCTCCGCGAGCAACTCGGCCTCCCCGGCAAACGCGTCGTGCTGTATGTCGGCGCGCTGCTCGCGACGAAAAAACTCGATCGCCTGATCCGCGCGTTTGCCACGCTCCCGGACCCCGACGATGAGCTGCGCCTCGTCGTCGTTGGCGACGGCGATTTTCGCGAGGAAAGCGAACACGTCGCCCAGGAGCAAGGCGTCGCGCAACGAACGATTTTCACTGGGGCGATCTACGACGGCGTTGCCAAATATTTCCAACTAGCCGATGTCGTCGTGCAGCCCGGCATGGGCGGACTCGTCGTTTCCGAGGCGATGGCGCACGGCCGCCCGATCATCACGTCGGTCGGCGACGGCAGCGAGCTCGACCTGGTTCGCGACGGCGAAAATGGCTACTCGATCAGCGACTCGGGCGACGAGGAACTCGCCGAGGCGCTGCGCAAAGTCCTCGATTCGCCGGAAAAAGCCCAAGCGATGGGCTGCCGCGGCCGACAGCTCATCGACGACCATTACAACATCGACCGCTACTTCAACGAACTCCTGGCGAGCATCTATTTCGCTTACACCGAAAGGCGTTAGCGTCACGCGACGCATCGCGTTCCATCTCTTCCACCGTATCCATTGACCCCACGAATATGTCCACCGTACTCGCCGCTCCGAGCGCGAATCAACTGCAGCAATTCGTCTGCATCGCCAGCATCGGCCACTCCGGCTCCACGCTGCTCGGGATGTTGCTCGATCAATATCCCGAAATGACCGCGATGGGGGAGATAACCAATCTCCACAAGTTCACCACCGAGCCCGACCTGCTCTGCGGCTGCGGCGTCCCGGTGCAGCGTTGCACGTTTTGGCAAGCGGTCGAAGCCGAGCTGCGCCGCAAGACGGGCGACTTGACGCTTACGTTGGGGGATTTCTCGCGCCCCACGGAGCCCAAGTCGACCGCCTTCCGCAAGGTGCCGGCGATCTCGGAACTACTGATGATTCTCGGCAGCCCCGCGGCCTGGAAACTCGGCTCGTCGATCTCGCCCCGCGGCCGCCGCGAGCGCGATTTCGGCGAACGGGCCGTGCAGGTCTACGAAGCGATCGCCCGGGTGCGTCAGACGCCGATCACCGTCAGCTCCACCGGCGCCACGACGCAAATGAAGGCCATCTACCTCGCCGACCCGAAGCGTTGCCGCGTCATCCACGTGATCCGCGACGGCCGCGGTTGGACGAGCTCGATGATGCGACGTGAGAAAAAGCCGATGGACTTCGCCGCGCACCTCTTCGTCCGCCGGCATTGGAACACCGAGCTGATGATGCGCTCCATTCCGCCGCGTCAGCGTTTGCAAGTCAAGTACGAAGAAATGTGCCTCGATCCGGCGGGCACGCTCAACAAGATCTCCGAGTTCCTCGGCATCGAAACGCGGCTGCACGATTTCACGCTCAAAAAAACCGAGTTCCACGGAGTCGGCGGCAACCCGATGCGGTTTCGCTACGATGAATCGACGGTCGCCCTCGACGAAAAATGGCGCCGCGACCTCACCGCGGAAGAACTGCACCTCTTCGAAACAATCGGCGGCGACCTCAACCGCCGGCTCGGGTACAAGGACTGAGAAAAGGAATTCTGCCCGCGAAACACACGAAAGGAGGAGGGACGGGTTTTTCCACGGAACACGCGGAAAGACACGGAAAAAAGTAGGGAATGAGTGCAGGACTTGTTAAGGCATCCAGCACTCTGCCGTCGCAAACGTCGCTTGTTTTCGAATGGCGAAGATAGACTTTCATGCCTAGGAACTCTCATAGGTTCCGCCAATCGAAAATCGGTGAGCCGCACCTCTCTCCGCTCATCCTCCTTCCTTTTCCTTTCCCTTTCCCCTTTCCGTGTCTTTCCGCGTATTCCGTGGACCATTAAAATCCGCTTCCCCGTTTCGTGTGTTTCGCGTGTTTCGCGGGCAACTCTTCGGATGGATCGTTCATGACGACGCCGCGGCAGCTTGGGTATCGCTTTCCCGCCGAGTGGGAGCCGCACGCCGCCACGTGGCTTTCCTGGCCGCATAATCCTGACACCTGGCCAGGCAAGTTCGAGCCGATTCCCGCGGTCTGGCAGCAGTTGGTGCGCACGCTCGCCGAGTTCGAGCCGGTTCACGTGCTGGCTGGCGGCGAAAACGTGATGGCCGTCGCGCGCCGCATGGTCGGCGACGTGCCGAACGTCACGCTGCACGACATTCCCACGAACGACTGCTGGGCCCGCGACCATGGGCCGATGTTCCTGGTCGGTCCGTCG
>CAZUBB010000069.1:15005-15355 GCA_964618485.1 uncultured Pirellulales bacterium | reverse complement strand
CTCACCGACTGGGGCTACAACGCCTGGGGCGGCAAGTACCCGCCGTTCGATCTCGATAACCTCGTGCCGGGAAAGGTCGCGCAGTTGACCGGCCGCCGCCGCTTCGAGCCGGGCATCATCCTGGAAGGGGGCGCGATCGACGCCAACGGCGCCGGCACGGTCCTCACCACGGAGCAGTGCCTGCTCAACCCCAATCGCAACCCGCAACTCGGCCGCTGCGAAATCGAGCATTACTTGCGCGAATATATGAACGTCAGCAAGGTGCTGTGGCTCGGCGGCGGCATCGTCGGCGACGACACCGACGGCCACATCGACGAGTTGGCGCGTTTCGTCGGACCGCGTACCGTCGT
>CAZUBB010000069.1:1608-14940 GCA_964618485.1 uncultured Pirellulales bacterium | reverse complement strand
GAACCTGGAACGGTTGCGGACCTTCACCGATCAGGCAGATCGCCCGCTGGAAGTCGTTCCGCTCCCAATGCCGGCCCCCAAATACTTCGGCGAACAGCGACTGCCGGCTTGCTACCTCAATTTCTACATCGCTAACGGCGTGGTCGTCGTCCCCACGTTCGAAGACCCGGCCGACCAGGTTGCTCTCGCGACCCTCGCGCAGCTCTTCCCGACGCGCCAAATCCGCCCGATCCACGCCCTGGACCTCGTCTGGGGCCTCGGCGCGTTCCACTGCATCACGCAGCAGGAACCGGCGTAACGATCTATCGAATTCTGCCGCAGATAGATAATCCACGGCGGGTGCCTGGGGCAGGGGCATACAAGAAAACGGATTGAAGTCCCATCGACTGGGGCTTCGTTGATCTTGCTCGGAGTGCGCGACGATGCCCCAGTTCGTTCCACGTAGTAGCGTCGATAGGATTCCCCAGCCCCAGGCACCCATCCTCGTAGTTCCCCACGAAGCGTGATCATTCACCGCGGTTCTCCCACCGGCTGAGGTAGCCAGTCTTACCCAACTAGATTAAACTACCGCGCATCGCGGCTCGCCGGTGGTGGCGGGCGATCCACGCGGGCTCTGGAGGGGCCCTACATGACCGAGCGGTCGTGCCGGTTTTTGCATACAGGGGATTGGCGTCTCGATCAGCCGGCTCACGGACTGACCGAAGCGCCGGAGCACCTGCGGTCGCTGTTGGTGGAGTTGCCCTATCGCGCCGCGCAGAAGGTGATCGACGCCGCCCTGGAAGAACGCGTCGATTTCGTCGTCCTTTCCGGCGATGTGCTCGATGTCTCGCTCGCCGGGCCGCACGGTCCGTTGTTTCTCGCCGAACAGTTCGCGCGGCTGGATCGCCGCGGCATCCCCGTCTATTGGGCGTCCGGCCGCACCGACGGTCCCGAACGCTGGCCCCTCGGTTGCCGGCTGCCAGCGAACGTGCATCGGCTCGTGCGACATCGTCAGGAGTCCCACGTCTTCGTACGCGACGGCCAACCGGTGGCCTGGTTGACTGTAATGCCGCACGCGGAGTTAGAGCGCCCTCGCCTGCACGGCGTGCCGCTGGAGCGCGAGGAGCTGCGGCACATCGTCGTGGCGCATGGCGAGTATGACCTCGCCGAGTTGCCGCCACGCGTCGATTACTTCGCGCTCGGCGGACGTCCCCTGCGCAGCACGTTGCGCGACACCGACGACGTGGTCCATCACCCGGGCACGCACCAGGGCCGCTCGTTCGCGGAGTCGGGCGTGCAAGGCGCGACGATCGTGCAGATGGCCCCCTTCGCGCCGCCGCGGTTGAGCTTCGTGGAAACCTCGGTCCTCATCTGGCACGAGGAAACGATCGAAGTCGATGAAGACACCACGCGCGAGCGTCTGGAACGGCTGCTCCGCGAACGGACCGCATCCCTGTCGGTCGCGCATCCGGAATGCGACCAGTGGATTCGCTGGACGGTGCAGGGCCGAGGCCCGTTGTTGCGACGGCTCCGCGGCGGACGGCTCGCCGGCGATCTGGTCGGGACGCTCCGCCAGCAGTTCGGAAATACGAGACCGGCCGTGTGGACCGAGTCGCTCCGCGTGCGGCCGGCAGATGTCGTTGGCGGCACGATCGACGACGACTCACTGCTCGGCGAGTATCTGCGCGAGCTCCGCTCGCTGCGCTACGATCATGGCCGGCCCGTCGACTTGCGCCCGTACTTGAGCGATCAGGTCCAATCCGAAGATTTGCTCGCGGCCGGACTTGTCGAAGACGCGGCGGTTCGCGGTGCGCTCATCGACGAAGCGGCGGCGCTCGGCGTGGAACTCTTGAGCGCGGCGGAGGATGCGCCATGAAGATCAACGAGCTCGACGTCGCAGGATTCGGCGTCTGGCGCGAACTGCGCTTGCGCGGATTCAGCCCCGGATTGAACGTCTTTTACGGCGCGAACGAATCGGGCAAGACCACGCTCATGCAGTTCGTACGCGGCTTGCTGTACGGCTTCTCGCCGCCGCGCCGCCACCGATATTTCCCGCCCGTTCACGGCGGAGATCCGGGCGGAACGCTTCGCATCCAGGACGATCGGGCGACACGCCTCGTCGAGCGCCTCGACGTCGACGCCGAAGCCTATCCGCTCGGACGGCTGCGCATCATCGACGAACAAGGCGCCGTGGCGGAGGATTTCGCGCTCGGTGAACTGCTCGGCGCGATCGACGAAACCACTTACGTCAACGTCTTCGCCATCGGCCTGCACGAGCTGGAAGAACTCCGTTCGCTCAGCGACACCGACGCCGCCGACATGCTCTATAAGTTGAGCGCCGGCCTCGACCGCGTCTCGCTTGTCGAAGTCGTTCGCGAATTGAGCGCCTCGCGCAACCGACTCCTCTCGACCGACGGCGGACCATCGAAGATCGCGCAGTTACTGGCCAAGCGCCAGGAAATCGCCGCGGAAATTGACGAACTCCGCGCGGCCTGCGAACGCTATTCGCAACTCTCGGCCGACCAGCACGACTTTGACGACTCGGTACGTCGGCTCCAGGAAGAAGTCGACACGCACGAACACGATTCCCGCGTGCTCGAAGCGGCGGTCGGCCTGCGCGACGCCTGGGAACGCCGCCGCGTGCTGGCGAAAAAACTCGCCGCGCTCGGACAATTGCCTTCGATCCGGCCGCAAACGCTGGAGGAACTCGACCGCCTGAACGCCCGCATCGCCCGGCGGAGAAGTCGCGCGCTGAAGGCCCGCGACCGCGGCCGCCGCGCGCGGCGGATGGCGGCCTCGATTCGCCTGCACGAACCGCTGGAACGGCATCACGCGCGGATCGCCGCCGCCGCGGAGCAGCTTCCCTGGATCGGCGAACTCGAACAGCGGATTCAATCGCTTACGGACGATATCGCGCAACTCGAAAAAACCCGCGCCGCGCGACCGAAACCAACGCCGATTCCGGTCGCCGCGCCACCGCCGCCGCCTTCGCAGCTTGGCCCACGTTTCAAAGGCACGCCGGCCGCCGCCTACGCGCAGTTGAAACCGCTCGCCAAACAACTGCGAAATACCAAGGCCGCGCTGAAGACCGCGCACGCCGATCACAAGTCCGCCGAAGAAGCGGCCAAGGCACAGGCCGCGGCCCGCGCCTCGGCGCCCGCGCCGCCGGCCGTGGCGAAACCGACGACTGCCGCGATCGAGGCCGCGGGCGAGCTCGTCACCCGCCTGCGCAAGCGGCAGCAGCTCGACGAAAAGCTGCAGCGGCTCGCGCTGCAGGAAAATGAAATCGCTGACGAAGGGCGCATGCACCTGGAGCACCGCGTCCTCTCCGCGCCGGCGATGTTCTCCTTGGCGGTCCCCGCGGTTGGCGGCGCAACGACGACCTTCGCGAGCGTGTTTTTCCAGGACGATCTGTTCGGCGGCAATTGGTTGCTCTGGACACTCGGCGGCGGATTGTTCGGCATCGGCGCGTTAGTCGGCAAGAGTTTCCTGGAACGCAACGCCGCGGTGCGTTACGAAGCCGCGCGCGAACAACTCGAAGCCGTCGAATCGCAAGCGGCCAAGCTCCGCGCGGAGCGCGATCGTCTCGACGAGGAACTCCCACCGGGCGGCGGCCCCATCGCCGTAAGGCTACGCAACGCGCAACAGGAACTCGCGGCGATGCAAGGCGTCGTGGCGCCGATCGTCGAGCGCCAGGCGGCGCAACCGGACGTCGCCGTTTCGCGCGAGCAACTCGATGAAGCGATCGCCCAATTCAATCGCGCCCGCAAGCAATGGCGCGAGAAACTTGGGCAACTCGGCCTGCCGCCGAACACGCAACTCCGAAAACTCCGCGAGCTCGCCGAGCAAGCGCCCCCGCCCCCGCCGTCTCCGGCGCCGGTCGTCGAGTTGCCCGACGTCGAGACGCAAATCGAGCCGAAGCGCGTGGAGCTGGCCCAACGTCGCCGCGAATTGGAAGCGTTGGAAGAACGCCTGCGGAACCTGGTCGCCGATTGCGGTCTCGAGCTGCC
Source organism: uncultured Pirellulales bacterium (assembly GCA_964618485.1). Lineage (GTDB taxonomy): Bacteria > Planctomycetota > Planctomycetia > Pirellulales > JALHLM01 > JALHLM01. The sequence goes on along the minus strand of CAZUBB010000069.1, from coordinate 10,951 downwards.
GCGGCAACGTCCCGCACAGCAGATCGTTGCGCTCCGCGCGGAACTGGCCAAGCAGGACGAGTTGCGTTCGCGTCGACTCAAATTGCTGGCCCGCCGACGCCGCTATGCCCATCGCTTCGCCTCGGAGCGCCGACGACTGCGTCGTTTGCATCGCGCACGGCGGCGACTGTTGCGCCAGGCCGGCGCGTACCGCGAAGACGAATTGCGCCAACTCATCGCCTCGCATGCCGCGTCGCTGGAACTCCGCGCGCAAGCGGATGCCGTCGAGCGCGAAGTGCTCTCCGCGATCGGCGGCATCGGCACGCTCGCCGAGTTAGGCGATTTGCTCGACGCCGATCCGGCCATCGACCTGGAAGCCCGCTGGGAAGCCAGCACCGCCAAGCTCGAGGCGGCGCAGCGGCAACTGCGCGATCTCTACGAACGCCGCGGACGGCGCGGCGAACAGATTTCCGCGCTGCTGGCCGATCGCCGCCTCCCCGAGCGCGTGTTCGATCTCGGTCTCGTCGAAGAACAACTGCGCCAGGCGATCGAGCGCTGGCAAACGGTGTCGCTCGCCGGACAGACGCTGGAACACGTGCGCCGCGTCTACGAGCGCGACCATCAACCGATTGTGCTCCGCGAGGCCTCGGAATTTTTGTCGCGCCTCACCAAGGGACGTTACCGCCGCATCTGGGCGCCGCTCGATCGGGAAGTGCTGCTCATCGACAGCGCCGCCGGCGAAACGCTCGACGTCGAGAAACTCAGCCGCGGCACGCGCGAGCAGATTTTCTTGAGCCTCCGCCTGGCCCTTGTCGCGGCCTACGCCCGGCGCGGCGTGGAGTTGCCGATGGTGCTCGACGACGTGCTGGTGAACTTCGATCAGGACCGGGCGACTGCCGCCGCGGCCGTGTTGCGCGATTTCGCCGCAGCGGGCCGCCAGATTCTGTTCTTCACCTGCCACGAACACATTTTCAAGCTATTCAAGTCGCTCAAAGTCGCCTGCCAGGAGTTGCCGGGGCAGGTCGCCGCCGTGGTGGAACTGCCGCCCGAGGCGCCTCCGCCTCCGTCTCCGCGCCGAACGCCCCGCCCCCGCGCGCCGCGGAAAACGGCGGCCGCAGTCATTGCGCCGTCTCCACCGTCGCCGCCCAAGCCATTCCCCGTGCTGCCGGTGATCGAATTGCCGCCGCCGGTGATCGAGCCAGCGCCTCCGGTAGTCGTCATGGAAGCGCCTCCGGTTGATCTCTCCGGCCTGCTCGCAGTCGTCGAGTCGGTGATCGTACCGGCGCCGGCCATCGAAGAATTGACCGAGACTGTGATGCCGGTGATCGACGTTATCCCGCCGGCGATCGAGATCTCGCTGCCGCCGACGCCATCACTACCGCCAGCCCCGTTGCGGAGGCGACGCATATACCTGTCGGAAGATCTGCGCCACCGCTTCACGTGGGAAGACCCGGTCGATCTCAAGCCGTCCGAGACTTATTTGCGCGACGACGAAGGCGACGCGGCGTAATTCGACGGCAAGGAAGGCCATGCGTTCGCTCGTTGGGAGCGCATCTCGACCGCCACGGTGCCGAGACCGTTCAAGGTCATCGCCTGGCGGCCTGCGCCACGCGTTTCCGAGAGCGTGACCGGCCCCTCCCAGACGAAACCCACCAAGCGGCAGGTGTCGATATCGAGTTGCATCTGCCCTTCGATCCGCATCGAGAGCCGCGGTTCCTCCGGCGAATGCGCCGTCATCTGCGCATCGAGGATCGCGTAGTTTCCGCTGGCGCCGCGCAGCAATTCCCTTAGCGACAATGTCAACGATGCCACCTCGCCGATGGCGTCGCGAAAGCCAAAAATCTCCGCGGCGATCTCCGGCGGCACGTCGATCGGCTTGCCTGCCATCATTTCGCGACCGTGCAGAAACCGGCCTAACGCGTTGGGCCGGCCGACCGAGTCCATGGCGCGCGTCAGATATTCAATTTCCGGCTGCGAAGGCGCCTGGCCGTCAAGCCCCGTGATCGCCAGCGCTTCGCCGCGCCGCGCGATTTGATACGTCTTCCCCGCCACGGGAGCATCAACCGCCTTCGCTGGCTTGTTGTCGCTCATCTGAGTTTCATTGGCCCGATCGAATCGCACTGCCACGACGGTGGCGACATCCAGGTCGACTTCCAGCACCGTCGTCCAGCGCGTCTGAATGCGCTCGACCGATTTCTGCGAACGAAACAACTCGCCGTCCTTATGCTGGACGGTCAACTTCAAGTCGATCAGAAAGTCGAGATCCTGGCTCGCGATGTCCCCCACCCGCGCCGGCACAAACCGAAACCGGCACGTGTCCGCCGCGCCAACCCGCTCGGCCGCAACCGAGTGCGCAACCAAGAGAAGGATCCCGATCAACGAGCAGCGAAGCGCGAACATGGCAAACTCCGGTCATCGCGCAGAAATGGCGACACAACAAGGCGCGCGGATGGTAACGAGATCGCCTATTCGCCACAACTTCGGTCGCGGCGATTCAACTTCTCGTGTCGGAGGCGACTCCGTCGCCGATGGAGCAGACGAATTTTGCCGGCAAAACGCCTTTCGGTGTGCCGCGCCCTCGCCGTTCGGCGACGGAGTCGCCTCCTGCAAATAACGCAATCGCCCCGAATCTCGCAATTTACCGATCGCGATCATGGCATTCTTCGACCAACGCACTTCGTCGCGCATCCTGGGCGAACTGGGGAAAGTTTTCCGCCGGAATGGTCGATAATGAGGACGCTTCGTCTCAGATTGCGCCGTCATCGCCTGCACAATGGCTGACTTCGACCCCACCATCGCCGAGGAAGTCCTCGCCGCCTGCCGAGCCGGCGCGGCCGAGGCATCCGGCGCCTTAGGCAGGGCGCTCGACACGACGCTGGAACTCACGGTCGGCGAAGCGGCCACGTTCGATCCGGCGGCGCTCGCCTCGGAACTCGACGGCCCTGGCCTGGCCATCCTGCAGTTCGTCGGCTCCGTCGGCGCCGTCGCGGTGCTCGCCGAGTCGACCGGCCTGCTACCGGATTGGTACGCCGCTCCCGACGCCACGGGCACAAGCAAGCTCGCCACGATGGCGCAGGAACTTGGCATGTTGCTCCTTCCCGAGCAATTCATGCCGGACGACTTCCGCGCCGCCCGCGTGCCGCATCTGGGCCAGGCGCTCGAAAACGGGGGCCTCGTTGCCGGCGCCGCGCTCGTAACACTCCAAATCACTGCGGGCGAAAAATCGGGCAAGCTCTACCTGCTGTGGCCCGCGGAAAAACCGAAGGAGTTATTCAACGTCGCTGCGGCGACGGAATCGGCCGCCGCAGCAACGACCGCGGCCGCCCCGCCCGAGCGCCCCGCGGTTGCGACAACGCCCAAAACGGCTCCCGCGCCCCCCGTGGCGCCGCGAGCGCCTTCCAGCGATCCCGCCGCGTTGCCGGCCTACACGCGGAGCCTGCTCCGCATTCCTGTGCCGGTGATCGTCACGCTCGCCAGCAAGAAACTGCCGCTCAAGAAGATCATCGAGTTCCGCCCGGGCTCGATCATCCAGTTCGACAAATCGTGCGACGAAATGCTGGAGCTGGAAGTGAATCAGCAGATCATCGCCGAAGGCGAATGCGTCAAGGCCGGCGATAAATTCGGCCTTCGCATCACAAGCATCCGCCCGCCGGACGAACGCTTCGTGCCGGTGCGCCGCGGACGATAACCGCTCGCCGCGCCGCCTCGTTCCCGGCACGTGCGGCGTCTACAATCCTGAGCGTGAAGCTCGCGCTCATGATCACTTGCCTTGGAGATGTCCTGCGCCCCCAGGCGGGCCAGGCCACGGTGCGATTGCTGCGCCGCCTCGGCCACGAAGTGACGTTCCCCGCCGCGCAAACCTGTTGCGGACAGCCGTTCTACAACAGTGGGTTCAACGAAGACGCCCGCCTGCAGGCGAAGTCCACCATCGAGGTCTTCGAGTCCGCCGAAGCCGTCGTCGTGCCTTCCGGTTCGTGCGCGGCGATGGTCAAGGTCGAGTACCCGCGCCTCTTCGAGTCGGAACCAGCCTGGCACGAACGCGCCGCGCGCCTCGGCGAGAAGACGTTCGAGCTTACCGAGCTGCTGGTCCACCAACTCGGCGTGCTCGACGTCGACGCGAAGTTCGCTGGCCGGGTCACGTATCACTATGCCTGCCATCTCCGCGGCCTCGGCATGACCGATGAAGTCGAACGTCTCATCTCCCACGTGCAGGGCGCAACGTACGTTCCCATCGCGCAGCAGGATCAATGCTGCGGGTTCGGCGGCTCGTTCGCCGTCCGCTACGGCAACATCTCCACGGCCATGGTCGACGCCAAGGTACGTTGCATCCTGGCCACCGAGGCCGACGCCATCGTCTCCACGGACGCCGGCTGCCTCATGAACATCGCCGGCCGCCTCCACCGCCTCGGCAACCCCATCGAAGTCCTCCACATCGCCGAACTCCTCGACCGTCAGTAAACAACCCCAGCCTCCCTCCTGTCTCCTGTCTCCTTTCCTCCCACTTTCCTTTGCCAAAAAGTTGACCACACCCCGGACGGGCGGTAGATTTACGGTCGAAGCCGACCTTACGGCCTCCGATGGTGGTGCGCACCTCGTTTCCTGCCCAAAGCGATCCTGCCCAGCGGCGTAAGTCGATGTCGCTTACGTACTTCAAACGCTATCGAATGGAAATCGATCTCGCCGCCACCCCCGTGGCCCGGCCGAGAATGCCGCAGGGCTACCGTTTGGTCCCGTGGCGGGCGAGCCTGCTAGAAACGCACGCCGAAGTCAAATACGGCAGCTTCCGCCACGAGTTGGACGCCAACGTCTTTCCCTGTCTCGGCGACTACGAGGGCTGCCTGCGGCTGATGCGGGAAATCGCCGGGCGCGAGGGTTTTTTGCCCGATGCGACCTGGCTCGTGGCCCATGATCGCCCCTTGACCGTCGCCGAGTATTGCGGGACGATCCAGGGCGTTCGCGACCGGTTTTGGCGCGATCCAGAACTTGGGGATTCTGCCCGAGTTCCGCGATCACGGCCTCGGTTCCGCTCTGCTTTTGCGAGCATTGGCCGGATTCCAAGCCGCGGGCCTGGACAAGGCCTACCTCGAAGTGACCGCCCAGAACGAGGGCGCGATCCGGTTGTACCGACGATTGGGATTTTACAAGGCTCGCACGGTCTACAAGGCTGTCGAGGTGGCCTATAGTTGACCGTGAAACAGGCCCTCTTCGTCCACGAATTTCCGACCGGATTAGTGCTGCTGGCTGAGAGCATGGAATGGCTCGAGTCGGTGGCCTTTTCGTTGCGCGTCCCGGCCGGCTGCAACTTTGACCCCGCCGATCGGGCCGGCCTCGCGGGACTCACTTGCGAGCAGGCCCTCCGGGGCGCCGGCCCGCGCGACAGCCGCCAGTTCATCACCGATCTCGATAACCTCGGGATCGAGCGCGGCGAAGGCGTGGCCTCTTCGCACATGAGCTTCAGCGGCGCGACGCTGGCCGCCAACCTCGCCCCGGCGCTATCGATCTACGCCGACCTGGTCCTCCGCCCGCATTTTCCGGATGACCAGTTCGAGGCCTCGCGCAGCACGGTGTTGCAGGAATTGCAGGCGGTCGAAGACGAACCGAGCCAGAAGGTGATGCAGGAATTGCGTCGCCGCCATTATCCCGATCCGTGGGGGCGTCCGAGCCAAGGCGACGAGCCAGGGATCACGGCCGCGTCGAACGACGATGTCCGCGCGTTCTGGAAATCGCATTGCCGTCCCGACGGCGCAATTATCGCCGTCGCGGGACGCTTCGAGTGGCCGCGTCTGCTCGAACAAGTCGGCGAACTGTTCGGCGCGTGGCCTTCGCAAGGCATGGAAAAGCCGGTCGAACGCCTCGTCCGCGAGCGCGTCACGCATCTGCCGCACGAATCGAATCAAACGCAGATCGCCATCGCCTACGAGAGCCTGCCGTACAAGCATCCCGACTACTTCCGCGCCTGGGGTTCGGTCGGCGTGTTGAGCGGCGGCATGAGCGCTCGCCTCTTCACGGAGGTTCGAGAGAAGCGCGGGCTCTGTTACAGCGTGTACGCCTCGCACCACACGCTGCGCGATCGCGGTGACGTCTTCTGCTATGCCGGCACGAGCGCCGAACGCGCGCAGGAAACGCTCGACGTCACGCTCGCCGAACTGATCCGCCTCCGCGAAGGCGTGCTCCCCGAGGAGATTGATCGCCTCAAGGCCCGCATCAAGAGCTCGCTGATCATGCAACAGGAATCGAGCGGCGCGCGGGCGTCCTCGATCGCCCGCGATTGGCAATTGCTCGGCCGCGTACGGACGCTGGACGAAGTCAGCCAGGCGATCGACGAACTCAACGCCGCGGGCATCAGCGAATACCTCGCGGCGCATCCGCCGCACGATTTCACGATCGTCACGCTCGGCCAGCAGCCGTTGGAGTTGAAAGATGGAGTTTCGTAAGCATCGGCTCGCCAACGGCCTGGACGTCGTCGCCGAGTGCAATCCCGCGGCGCGCACCACGTCTGTCGGCTTCTTCGTCAAGACCGGCGCCCGCGACGAAACCCCGGAAGTGGCGGGCGTGAGCCATTTTCTCGAGCACATGGTGTTCAAGGGGACTCCGCGGCGCAGCGCCGCGGACGTGAACCGCGAGTTCGACGAACTCGGCGCGCACTACAACGCCTTCACCAGCAAAGAACACACGGTCTACTACGCGGCGATGTTGCCCGAGTACACAGAGCGGATCGTCGACCTGCTCGCCGACATCATGCGCCCCGCGCTCCGCGACGAGGATTTTGAAACGGAAAAGCAGGTGATCCTCGAAGAAATCAAGATGTACGAGGATCAGCCCCCCTTCGGCGCAGATGAAAAGTGCGAGGCCGCCCATTACGGCGATCACCCGCTCGCGCACAGCGTCCTCGGCACCGTCGAATCCGTCGGCAAGCTGCCGGTCGAAGCGATGCGGGCGTACTTCGAACGCCGCTACAGCCCAGGCAACCTCGCGCTGGCGGCGGCCGGCAACGTCGACTTCGACGCCCTGGTCCGCATGGCCGAACGCTACTGCGGCGCCTGGACGCCCTGCCCGGCGGAGCGCGCGCTCCGCCCTGCCGGGCCGCACTCGGAGTTCAAGGTCATCCACAAGGACTCCTCTTCCCTGGAGTACGTCCTGCAGCTTTCTCCCGCTCCCGGCGCGGTCGACGAGGCGCGTTACGCCGCGAAGATTCTCGCCACGGTGCTCGGCGACGACACCGGCAGCCGCCTTTACTGGGAACTCGTCGATACCGGCCTCGCCGAGAGCGCCGGCATCGGCCATTACGATTACCAGGAGACGGGCCTCTTCGGCACGCAGTTCAATTGCGTTCCGGAGAATACCAGCGAGAACCTGCAGAAGGTCCGCGATATCTTCCTCCGCGCGGAACAAGATGGCATCCGCCCCGACGAGCTCGCCCAGGCGAAAAACAAAATCAACTCCCGCGTCGTGCTCGGCAGCGAGCGCCCGCGCGTACGGCTCTTCACCGTCGGCGGCAACTGGATCCAACGCCAGGAATACCGCTCCGTCCGCGACGACCTGGACGCGGTCGAACGCGTCACCATCGCCGACCTGGAAGCGGTACTGAAACAGTACCCCCTCAGCGTCAACACGACGTTCGCCGTCGGCCCGCTGGAAACGCTCGAAGCGCCGAGATAGCGTACAGGTTAGCGGTGGGAGGCGCTAGGCTGTACGTCAGGCACGGCCGCCGAAGCTCCGACCGCCGCACATTGCCTCACGCTTCAACGTCCCAACTATCGAACTGGGACGTGCCTGACGGAACCGACGCTTCGATGCATTCGGACCACGAACTTGAGCTAGCGCGGCGCATTCTGGCGGTGCACTTTGATTGTGCGGCTGAGATTGTGCCGCTGGCGCGGTTCAATAATCCGGTGTTTCGATTGCTGTTACCGGACGGCGAGCGGGTCTTGAAGATTTCGAAATCGGTGGAAGGGGCGGCTACTCGGAAGGAGACGCTGCTTATTAGGCGGCTCGAGCGGGAGGGGATTCCCGTGGCGGAGGTTGAGTTTGTTGACGCCGAGGGGCGGAATGTTGGGCGGCCGTATTTCATCATGCGGAGCGCGGGGGACCGCACCGTGGCGGAGTTGATTGGCCCGGGCGATGTGGCGAGCCAACTGCTGTTTGAGATGGGGGCGATACTTGCGCGGGTCCATGCGCTGCCGTCCGACGTTTTTGCGGATCTGCCGGCAGATCGCATTTCTGCCGCGGGGGTGGCGAGCTACTTAGAATCGCTGGCCGCGGCTGCCGAAGTGTTGGCGGAGCAGCGACTGTTGGAGCGCGAGGAAATTGCACGCTTTCGAGCGCTCGTGATGCCGAGCGCCGAGGGGGAATCGCTTTGCCACAGCGATTATCATGCCGTGCAGTGCATTGTGAAGGACGAGCATGTGTCGGCCGTGGCGGATTGGGAGTCGGCTTGGATCGGGAATCCGCTCATTGATCTCGCGATCAGCCACGCGTATCTCGATTACTATTGTCCGCCGCAGCTAACGAAACAGTTTATGGCGGGTTACTTGTCGGTGCGGGCGATTCCCGCGAGTTACCCGAGCCAGTATTTGCCGGTCCGAATGGTGCAGGTGCTGGGGATGATGCGGGCCTGGTACAAGCGCGGGGCGGCGGCGTGGCGCGCGGCAATTGAACAGCAGAAGGTTGCGCGGGCGGTGCGTTTGTTTCGGATGTATGCGGCGCGGTTGGAGGAGTAGGTTTGTCTGCAATCGACCTCTGTAGCCGGGGTCTTTGACCTCGGATCGTCGGAATGCTGTGATGGCGTCCTCGCCACCGAGGTCACAGACCTCGGCTACCGAAGAGGCCGAATCCGGCGAAGGAAGGGGTGTGTTTGTCCGATGCGATGCCTACTGCTCACGCTCGGCACGCATGGAGACTTTGAGCTGTTTCGCTTACTCGGGCGCGAGCTGGCCGGCCGCGGGCACGAGGTCACGCTCGCCGCTTCGCCTTTCTACCGGGAGCGTGCGGAAGCGACGCAATTGGGCTTCTTGCCGATTGGAACGGGGACGCAACAGGAATTGCAGGCGCTGTTTCGTTCCTTAGCGGGCGTGACCGAAAAGCGGGCGCGGGTGCGGGCGTATGCGGATCGCTGGGCGCGGCCGCAGCTTGCGCAGTCGATGGCAGAGGTCCGGGGGGCGCTCGCGCAAACGGATTACTTTATTAACAACTTGCGAAGCGTTTGGCGCGTCGGTGAGCGGATCGTTCCCGGGGCGGCGGTCACTTATGATCCCGTCGGTGATGTCGAGAACTTGCGCAAATATGCTGCACAGCTTGCCGGATATGGGCGGGCGATCCTCGAAATCGTCGCCGGCTACTTCGGGTTCAGCCAAGACGACATGCT
>CAZUBB010000069.1:0-1598 GCA_964618485.1 uncultured Pirellulales bacterium | reverse complement strand
GCGTTGCCGAAGGCGCTGGTCGATCCCGACGAGCAGTGGGGACCGCGGTTTCAATTCACGGGGTTTTGGCACGACGAGAAAGCCTGCGATCAGCATCCGCCGGCGGAATTGCAGGCGTTTGTGGAAGCGGGGCCGCCGCCGGTAGCCGTGACGATGGGTTCGATGACGACATTTGATCCCGTGGCGTTTGCAAGCACGGTTAGCGAAGCGTTGCGGATGGCGGGGCAGCGCGGCGTGCTGATCGGCGGCTGGTCGGATGGCTCTGCGGCGCAGGGCGTGTCGCGCGAGTTGTATTTCGCGGCGGAGGCGCCGTACGCGTGGCTCTTTCCGCGCTGTGCGCTCGTGGTGCATCACGGCGGCGCGGGGACGGTCGCGGCGACGTTGCGCGCGGGGCGGCCGTCGATCTTGCTGCCGCAGATTTCCTCGCAAGAACATTTCGCCAGGCTGTTGCAGCGTCATGGCGTGCTGGTGGACGCTTTCGATTTGTCCACCTGGACGGCGAACGCGCTGGCGCAGGCCATTGCGCGTGGATGCAGTGAGGCATCGTATGTGAGCGCCGCGCTAGCGTGGCCCAAGTGGCTGGCGAACGACCAGGGCTTGAGCCGCGCGGTGGAGTTGATCGAGGGCCATTGCCGCGAGTTGTGAAGGACGATCGCGGCGTTGCAATGCGCAAAAAAGAAATTGCGCGAAAACACACCGAAGCCGCTTGACTATCCTTATCATCGATCGTTAGAACTTGCGACAGCGCATCCGCGTCACGACGCGTGAGGTGCGCCGATGGAACGAATCGATCTGTTGGGCCGAGAGTAGCCGAACAACCAGAGTCGCAGTCCGCTTGGCCGAAGGTCCGCGCGTCGCTTGACTGGGGCGTTGCGCGTGGATGCATTTCGGAGGCGATCGAACTCGTCGCTTGCCACGAGGATTTGGTGGCGTGCGCCTATCGCCGTCCGCACTCAGCCCCGATCTTGCCTCTCTGGCGTCTGCTCCGGCTTCCTGACGGGAAGTTCGTTCCCACTGCGAAGTGCTGTGAAACAGCGTTTCGCCTCCTTGACGCATTTGATGCGCCCGCTCGCCGCAAAGTTCCGGAGGAACGACGATGAAGGACGACGCGAACGCCCTGGGCCGACGGCCCCGCACTGTGGTGCGGAAGCCTCCGCAAGGTTCGGTGCTCAAACGCTGGCGCAACGCGGTGATCGAACTGCTGGGGCCGCGCTGGTACCTCTCGGGCGAGCCGTTTTACACGGCGGAAACCAACGACGAGGGCGTCGACCTGCGGTTGCGGCTCGATGAACAGGACGGCGTCGAGCGACTGACGCTGTTGACGGCGACCGGCGCGACGCTGAAGAGCCAGCGCGTCGACGAGCTGCGCGGCAATCCGGTGCGGATCGTGGGGTCGCGCTTCGATGATTCGCTGCGGCTGGAGTTCAACACGCTGCTGGCGGAGCGCTTCCTCGACGACGCGATTGTCTTCGAGGGGGGCGATGGCTGCGACTTGCTGCGTGGGCCGAACCACGATAACCGCTGGTACGTGAATGGCGCCAACGCCGGATACATTTTTCAGAGCGACGCGGTCCGGTTTGCCGGCGTGGAGAATCTGA
>CAZUBB010000068.1:0-19348 GCA_964618485.1 uncultured Pirellulales bacterium | reverse complement strand
GAGCGAGGTCTATTCGCTCGATCCGGCGCGCGATGACGAGATCAAGGCGCTGATCGACCGTTGCGGCAAGGAGGGCGATACACTCGGCGGCGTGCTGGAGATTCGCGTCGAAGGACTGCCATTCGGGCTGGGGACGCACGCCCAATGGGATCGCAAGCTCGACGGCCGGTTGGCGCAGGCCGTGATGGCGGTGCAGGCGATCAAGGGCGTCGAAATCGGAATGGGCTTCGAGGCGGCGCGACGGCGCGGGTCCGAAGTGCATGACCCGATCCATTTCGATCCCGCGGCAGTGGATGGGCCAAGCCTCGGTTACACGCGGCCGACGAACAACGCCGGCGGGTTGGAAGCGGGAATGACCAATGGGCAGCCTTTGGTGATTCGCGCGGCGAAGAAACCGATCAGCACGCTGCGCAAACCGCTGGATTCGATCAATCTGGAAAGCAAACAGGCCGAAGCGGCGGCCTACGAGCGGAGCGACGTCTGCGCCGTCCCGGCGGCGGGCGTGATCCTGGAGAACGTCGTGGCGTTCGAGGTCGCGGCAGCGCTTGTGGAAAAGTTCGGCGGGGATAGCCTGGCGGAGATGAAGGCGCGGTGGGAGTTGTTTCAGCGGATGGCTAGGGAGAGGTAGGGGGACGGAAAGGGAAGTATGGAGCACGGAGTACGGAGTTAGGAGAAGGAAGCCAGGAGTCAGGAGCCAGGAGTGCGAGGGATATGGATGATGTCTCGGCGTTTGCCGCGGATCGTCCTTGCTTCGTTCTCCGTACTTCGAAATCCGTGCTCCAAACTTCTTTGCCACGGAAGGTAAACGCTCATGAAAGACTTGACTCGCCGGCGCGTTGTTCGTCTGGCGTTTTTGTTGATCGTGTTAGCGCCGTGCTTCGGGTTGCTGGCGTTTGCCGGCTGGCGGGCTAGCGCTTCGAGCAAGGATGCCGCGCAGCGGTCGATTCGCGAAGCGTTGGGCGTCGAGGCCGCTTGGGAGCGGATGGCGTATGCTGCGCCGGGCGTGATTTCTTTCGAGCAGTTGCAACTGCTGGACCCCAAGAGCGGCGAACGGTTAGTGGCGATCGATCGCGTGACGGTCGATGATTCTTCCGGGCAGCGCCACGTCGAACCGGGGGTCGTTCAGGTTTACGCGGAGGCGATTCCAAAGCTCTCGCGGGTGATTGAATCGCTCGATGGCGATCGCCTTGGCGATTGGCGGTTTGCGCCTTGCGAGGTTCAGCTCGTCGATGAACAAGGCGCCGCGCGCACGGTCGTGACGATCTCGAAAGCGGAGTCTTGGTTGGCTAATGGATTGCGCTCGATGTCGTTCCGCTTCCGAACGGGGCGCGATTCGCAGGCGGAGGAGCTGAAGCTTGATTTGGAAAGCGATTCCGCCGCCGATGTGTTGCGCGTGTCGTTCGATACCGGCAAGTCGACCTTCGCGGTGCGCAAGGCAAGCGCGATCTGGCCGGCGTTTCGATCGCTCGGCGACAACGCCACTTACCAAGGAACGATGCGAGTGGAACGCAAGGTCGCGAGTTGGAGTGGTGAATTGCAGGGCGTGATCGACGAGATTGACCTCGATCGTCTCGTGACACAGAACACCAAACAGCGATTGAGCGGCATCGGCACGTTGAGCATTGAGCTGGCGCGATTCGAGCGAGGTCTGCTCGTCGAGGCCCAAGGGAGCTTCGGCGCGGGCGAAGGAGTGATGGGGATGGGACTGCTCAGCGACCTGGCGGTATGTTTCCGGCCCAAACGGTCGAGCGCGTTGACCGAGGAAGTGCTTCGCCAACGCGCGACGGAGATTCCCTTCAGCGAAATTCGCATGACCTACGACATCAAGCCGGGAGGCGTGAAATTCGCGGGGGCCTCGATGCCGGGCGAGGCCTGGGTGCGCGACGCCGAAGGGGAGGCGCTGCTCTTTGGTCCGCCGAATGAGTCGCGCCCGCCGGCGACGATGGTCAAGCTGCTGTTTCCCACGTCGAGTCAGCAGATCGCAGCCGCCGATGAGGCGCTCTGGCTGGCCCGTTGGTTGCCGCTGCCGAGCGCCGCCGAACTGGCGGAGTACCAGTCGCCGCCAAGGAGCGGCAATCCGGTGCGGCCAACGGAAAAGCGTTGATTCGCGCGGAAGGAGGCGACGGTGTCGTGTTCTGAAGGCGTAGCAACCAGCGGCGTTTCAGGCGACGAACGCCAGATAATAGAACGTGCAGCCGGTGACGGCGGTGAGCGTCATGTCGATGGCCGCCAGGCGGCCCCAGAAGATGTGTTTGCGGCTATAGGCGTTGGGAGTTGGGGTGTGATCGAACTTGCGCAGAGCTTGGACAATGACAAAAATCCAGAGGATGGTCGTCGACACGGCGAACACCAGATGCACGTACAGCACCTGATAAACAAGCCGCGCCGGCTCCGTGGCCGGCGCCTCGTAGGCGCGCGCCGACCATGGACGACCTTGGTACTCAGAGATGCGAATATCGGCCTCGAACGCCACGACCGCCACCAGGAGCACCGCGCCGAGGATGAGTTGCAGCCGCTTGTGCCAATGGTACATCCGGCGGTAGCGCACCAATGCGATGCTCACGCCCATCAACGGCACGACGAGGAACATTGCCAGGAACACGAAATCGAGCATGAAGGACGCCCGCGTTCCCAGAAACCCGTCGATCATCGCTCGCCCCTTTGCCGCAACCATTACGAGGTCGTTCACCGGACCTACTTGCGAGGGATTCTAGGTGCGGCGGTGGAAAGAAGTAAGGCGTTCTGCGGCGAAAACGGCCGCAACTCCAGGCGCGGACGCTCAATGGCACTTACTTTGCTAAACGACTTAGAAACTGAGACTGACTAGCTCACTTTCTCTCCTTCTTTGCGCCTTCTTGCGTTTTTCGTGGCTATTCCTGTCCGGCCATGAGTTATCCGCCGCAAGGAGGAATAGCCACGAAAAACGCAAAAAGACACAAAGAAGGAGGGAATACTGCGTTGAGCGATGCGTATTGGCACTGAGCAATTTGCAAATTAATTGCCATTGCGCTGACGCTGCCGGCTCGCTTGGAGAGCGGTTGTGCGGCGAATCCGCACAGGAGGACTATACGCCAAACTGGCGCAAGACGAGGTCGCAGACATCCGTGTCCGCCAACGTGGGGCTCGGCAGCACGCCGCGCTGCGACGTCAGTAATACCGTGCGCTGCCGGGAGTCGTGGGGCGGGGCGCCGTGGGAGCCTTTTACCAGCGTGGCGTCGAGCGGAATGCTTCGTGTCGCCGGGTCGAAGAACAGTTCCACCGGGTCGTATCCTGGCTTGCGGTGGATGTCGACGGTTCGGGCGAATGCCGGCGCCCGCGCGTCGTCGAGCCACCAGTAGTAGGCCTGCCAACTATTGGGCGTGGAAACAAGCACCACGTCGCCGGCGCGTTCGTGGACCAGGTCGTATTTGGCCCGCTCGTCTCCGGCGAGGACCTCGGCGATTCCCTCGTGACCGCGGAAAAGTTCCACGACGCGCTGAATGATCGACGGATCGCGCCCTGCGACAAAGACGTGCGAAAGCTGGTGGTCGGCCAGCGCCCAAGCGGGACTCGCGGCGCAATCCAGGTATTCGCCGCCCGCTTCTTCGCGGATGGTCAGTAACCCCGAGCCGCGCAGAATGCGATTCGGATAGCTGACGTGATCGACCGGCACGATCGGGTATTCTCCGGCCACGATCCAGAGCAGCGGCCCGTCGCCGAACGCCTGTTGTTGCCCCGCAATCAACCGGCCGAGCGTCTCGTCCAACTCGCCGAGCGCGGCGATCGCCTGTGGGCTGTCGGGCCCGTGCTTTTGCGCGGCGTAGTCCAAGTGCGGCAGATAAATATATTGAAACCGAGGCCGGAACGACGCCGCGGCCTGCACGGCGGAATCGACGATCCAGGCGGTCGATTTGATATTGGCCAGCGGTCCCCAGAAATGTTGCAACGGGAAATGTCCCAGAGCGTCGCGGAGCGTGCCGTAGAGTTCGGTCGGCTTGGTGAAGCACCAGAGGGACTCGGAGCCGTCCGGGTTGTGTACCGGCGCCGGCGTGCAGACAAAGTCCGCGCCGCAGCCTTTGCTATGCAGAGGGAACCATACTGCGGAAGTGATCGACGAATCGAACTCGTGCAGAATGTCCCAGATCTGCGGCCGTTGGATGCATTCGTTCCAGGCGGTCCACATTTCGACTTCGCCGCGCTCGCGCCAAAAAAAGCCGTTGGCGATGACGCCATGACCTGACGGCGGAAAGCCGGTCGTCATGTTGGCCTGCACGGGGCAGGTGACGCAGGGAAACCCTGGAACGAGATCGGACCGGTCTCCCTGCGCGACCAGCGCACTGAGGCGCGGCATCTGCGCCAGGTCTTGTCCGCGCAGACCTGGAAGGGACAACAAGATGACACGATCGTTCATGAGCGCCTTTCCAGGGCGAGGCCGCGCGCGGCGCGAACGGTCGTTCGCCAGGCGGGACGTAGGTGGGATCGATGATAGGGCGGGGCGTCAAAGCGCCTTGGCCGCCGGCGTTTCGACCGGCTTGGTTTCCGCAGGCGTCTCTTCCGTCTTCTTACCTTCTTCCTTCTTATCTTCTGGCTTCTCACCTTCTGCCTTCTTATCGTCCGCCTTTGGCTCTTCCGTTTTCGTCGCTTCCGGCTTGGCTTCCGCCAGGGAGATCTCCGCGATGCGCAGGTCGGAACTGTTGCCGGGCCGGTTGTGGAGCGAGATCGCGAGCACATGTTTCCCGGCGGCCAGCGGTCCCTTCAACTTGTACTCACGGAGCTTGGTCTCCTCCTCGTCGGCGGTCGTCGTCTGGGCCATCAACTCGTAGCTGTCGTCGTTGAGTCCGACGTTGTCCCGGCCGACTTCCTTGCCATCGAGATAAATCACAATCCCGTCGTCGCGCTGTAGCTTGAGCACCAGGCTGGGGACTTCCTCCTTGGTCTCGAACGCGTGGCGGAAGTACGCCGTGCGGCGTTTGACGGGCTTCGTCGCATCGACCGGGTCGTCCGCATCCGGCAGGCCGATGTCGACGCCTTCAAAGTCCTCCTCGCCATAGCCAAAGCCGCCGTGAGGGCCCTCGGAGTCTTTGCCGGTCTTCCACTTGGCGTCATCGAACTCGAGCGTGTGCCAGGTCTTGTGGAACTCCTTGTTGTCCTTGCCGGGGTCGACCCCGTCCTTGGGATGCAGCCACTTCCACTCGCTGCCGACCGGAATCAGGTCTTCGGCCGCTGCGTAGCCTCCGCAGCAAAAAATGAAGCAGCATGCCCACAGTCCGCGATTCAGATTGCGCATCGCACTGTTCCTCGCTCACGACAACGATGATCGTCCAGAAGGTCGCCGGGGCAATTACGCCTTGGCGCTCAAGAATACCAGAGAATCCGCACCATAGGCAACGAAGGCCGTGACGAGCGAGATCGTGGATCGGCTGGCCGACGCCGTGACGTTCTTGGTATCTTGGCCGGAGTTCTGATCGCAAAATGCTCACCAAGATTGATGTGCCATGCCCACCCTCATTCCCGGCCCCACGCTCATTACCGCCGCGGGAAACAAACCGAAAACGATCGCGGAATATATTGGTCGCGTGAACTCCGGAGAGAGCGCTTTGAGCATTGCCCACATGCAGAGCCCTCCCGGCTGGGTCGAATCGGGGCAGCGGCCGGAGTTTGACGAATACACCGTGGTGCTGCGGGGCGCCCTGCTCGTGGAGCACGAGCAGGGCCAGATCGAGGTCGCCGCCGGGCAGGCGATCGTCACCCATCGCGGGGAATGGATTCGTTACAGCTCGCCTGGCGCTGAAGGAGCGGAATATGTCGCAGTCTGCCTACCGGCATTCTCGCCAGACACGGTGCATCGCGATCCCGCTCCCCGGTGATCTACTTCGACTGCGAATAGTCGGTCGGCGTCAGCATCACCGACTGCACGCCGTTTTCCGCCGCAGTCAGCGAGCCCCCTCCAGCTTCTTCGGACGCGGTGCGGGCCGCAACCCATTCGGGATCGGCGCGGAAGGCGTCGAAGCTGGCGTCGCGGGCCGCCTGCGACTCATGGGCCAGCAGGTAAACGAGCGTCTTGTCGGCGTCCGGCTGATCGGAGTCGAGCGACCAGTAGGCGATGTTGGACATGCCGTGCTTTTCGAAGAGCGCGCAGGTATGTTCGCGGAACCGGCCGTTCAGCCGGTCGAGATTGCCTGGCGTAGCGATGTAGGTGCGGAGCTCAAACACCCGCGGCGGGTCTTCGGCTTTGACCTCGACCGCAGGGGAGTAATCGTTGAGATGCAGGAAGGTCGATTCGACCTTCGTGACCAGCGGGCCGTTTTTTTCGGATGCGGCAAACGCGGCCTTCCACTCCGGGTCTTCGACAAACGCCTTGAACGAGGCGTCCCGCGCGGCGCGGCTCGGGCAGGCGATGATGTAATAGAGCTTCCGGTCGGGATTCTCCACCGGCGTCCAATAGCCGACGTTGGTGATGCCGTGCTTCTCAAACAGCTGGCAGGTGTGATCGCGGAACCGCGCATGCAGCGCGTCGAGCTTCCCTTCGGCGGCGTAGTAGACGCGCAGTTCGTAGCATTCGTTCGTCACAGGCTCCTCGCAATAGGCGGAAACGGCGGCCGCGGCCACGAACAACAGCGACAGGGGAATCAGGCGGAGAACGTACATGGGAGGCTCGCTCACAAGTGAGGCGGGATCGGAAGGCGTGAGGCCCTAGTCTAACTGCCGCGGAATGCGTCGACCAGCACGCGGCGGCAAAGCGAAAGCGAACCCCGAACTCGACTTGGAAGCCCCATTTCTCTGGAACGAGCGGTAGTCGCGGAATCGCGGCTCGGATATGAAATAATCGCTTTGCGACGCCCCCGGCGGGCAAGCGACTCGTTTGCCCGCCGGCGAAGCACTTCCTGACAAGTCAGTCCAGCCCATTACGCGGAGTCGCCTCATGGTTGAGAAGGTCAAACGCCTCGTCAATTCCACGGGTTTCAATAACCTGATTCTGGTGCTGATCGTCATTTCCGGCGCGCTTGTGGGCATGGAGACGTTCCCGGAGTTCGCCAACGATACGCCGGCCGGGAAAGTGGTCGATACGATCCAATGGGTAATCCTGTGGTGCTTTGTCGTGGAAATCGCCCTCAAGGTATTTTCCTATGGCAACCGCCCCTGGGAGTATTTCACGCGGGCCTGGAATATCTTCGATTTCACCGTCGTGGCGATCTGTTTCCTGCCGATCCACGCGCAGTATGCCGCGGTGTTTCGCATGGCCCGGCTGTTGCGAACGCTGCGGATGGTGACGATTCTCCCCCGGCTGCAGGTACTGGTCGGCGCGCTGCTGAAGTCGATTCCTTCGTTGGGCTATATCGGCATCCTGTTGGGGCTGCACCTGTATGTGTATGCGGTCGCGGGGACGTTTCTGTTTCGCGAGAACGACCCGCAGCGATTTGGTTCGCTGCACGTTTCGTCATTGACGTTGTTTCAAGTACTAACGCTCGAAGGCTGGAACGACATCCTCGCCACGCAATACAACGGCTCCGAGGCGGAGTACCCCGATAGCTGGAAGGAGAAATTCCCGCTCGGCGAGTCGCGCGAGAATCAACCGCAACCCATCATCGCGGCGGCGTACTTCGTGACGTTCATCATGTTCGGCACGATGATCATGCTCAATCTGTTCACCGGCGTCATCATCAGCAGCATGGAGGAGGCGAGCGCCGAGCGCCAGGAAGAAGTGCGCGAGGAGCATTTGAAAGAGAAAGGATTCCTCACCTTGCGCGACGAACTCATGCTGCTCGGCCAGGAATTGCACGAGATGTCGCAGCGCGTCAAAGGAATCGAGTTGAAGGAAGAGGCCGACGCCAACGAAGGCGCCGTGGTTCCCGCCGGTTTCGATTCATGACCGCTGCACCAATAAGTGGCGCGCGCGGCCGGAATTGATCGAAGTCGACTGGCCCCTCGCTCACGGCGCATGACGCTGGAGAGTTCGGGTCATTTCGTCGTCCCCGCGCCGCGCGGCCCAGGCGGCGGGGAGCGCCCAGGGTTTATCCGCGGGCAGGTTCGCATCGGCGCCTTGCTGCAAGAGCCAGTCCACCATCGCGCGTTGGCCGGCGCGCGCGGCCCAGCCGAGCGGCGTCGAGGAGAACTCATCGTCGGTGGCGTTCACATCCGCGCCGAACTCCAGGCACAGTTCCGCCATCGGTTGGTTGCCGTCCAGGGCGAAGCGATGGAGCGGCGTCATGCCCAGCCAGTTCGGGCGTATGGCGTCCACGCGGTGTTCCAGCAACCAGCGCGCATGAGCGACCGACTTCGCGCCGGTGAAGGTCATTTTGGAAAGCACGTCCGGCTGGTACCTGAGCGCAAGGACGAGCAGATCCTCGTCATCCAACTTCAAGCTTTCGTGCAGCGGCAGATGGGGATTCGCCTGGAGCATGACGGCCAGCGTCTTCACGTCGCCGTCGTAGCAGACCATCTCCAGGTTCAGCGATGCGCCCTTCGTGGCGAGGAGCTTGATGATCTCCGGCGGCGCATGATCCCGTTTCGCGCGCCAAATGCACGTTCCGGAAGATTCCACCGCGCCGTTGACATCCGCGCCGTGGGCGACGAGCCGTTTGACGACTTCCCAGTGCTTTCCGGCGATCGCCTCGTACAGGGCGCCGCCGCGCGGGGCGACAAACTCCGGCAGGTTCGGATCCGCGCCACGTTCTAACAAGAACTCCACCACTTCAAGATGTCCGCCACCCGCGGCGCAACGCAGCGGAGCGCCGTTGTAGTAGCCGCTCGACGTCCGCACTTCGTTGACCAGCTCAGGGCGCGCGTCAAGAAGGTCGCGCACGCGTTCCAGGTCGCCGAGTTGTGCCGCCGTGCTGATGTCGTAGTCGGCGCCGCGGGCGATAAGATAGCCGATCAACACCTCGTGCGGGCGCAGCGTCCAACGCGGGACGTCGCGCCAACCGCGGTAATGGTAGTCGCCGTTGGTGAGATCGAGAGGGCGTGCGCCGTCGGGGCGCGCGGCGTTGATGTCGGCCCCGCGATCGAGCAACAAATCGATCATCGCCCGGTGGCGCGTCATCACGGCCCAATGAATGGGCTGACCGCCGAAGCCGTCGCCGCAGTGCAGCAATTCGGGCCGGGCATCGAGCGTCTTAGCGACTTCCGCGAGGTTGCGATCGCGAATCAATGCCGGCAACAACTCACCATCCGGCCCGATGTGGAATCGCGTCCAGAGCGTATTCTCCAGAAGCTCAAGCAACTGCGTGTAACCGCGTTCCTGGGCCATCGTCACCGACCATTGGTGATTGCCAGGGCGCGACGGGCGGTAAGCCGACTGATAGCCGAGTCCGCCGCACATGGGATCGGCGCCGTGGTCGAGCAACCAGCGCACCGCCTCCAACTGGTTCTCGCGCACGGCGAAGTGGAGCGGCCGATAATATTCGAATTCGCACTCGATCAAGCTCGGCTGTTGTGCGAACCATCGTTCTAACGTGGGAAGGTCACCCTCGGTGGCGGCGCGCAGCATCGCCCAGACATCATTGCCGCGCCCGCGCGACCAGGTGCGATATTCGTCGGTCCGCAACAGTTCCGGCTGATACATCGCAATTCCCAGGATCGAAGTTCAGCGATCATGCTCCGCCGCGACAGGATAACACGATCCGTCACGGCGGGTCACGCATTTTGCGCCGATTCGCGTCGGCGATTCGCCCCGGGAATGCAACGCTACGTCAGCCGACGCGAGTCATGCGCACCGCGCATGCTTTGTAAGCGGGCTGATGCGAGTACGGATCAAACACGGCGTCGGTGAGTTGATTGACCGTGTCATAGTGCATCGGGAGGAAGACCTGGCCTGGCCGGACGCCGTGAGTGAGGAACGCGCGGGCCCGGACGACTCCACGCTGCGAGGCAACGTCGACGAGATCCTCGGGAAGAATGTCGAACGTCTGTGCATCGCTAGGGTTGATCTCGACGTACAACTCTCGCGGATAGAGCTTGCGCAGCACCGCTGATTTCGCCGTGCGCGTTTGCGTGTGCCACTGCGCCGCGGAGCCTCGGCCGGTAAGCAGCAGGAGTGGGAATTGCACGTTCACGGGCTCGGGGAGCGGGCGCGGCGATTCACAAATGAACCGCGCGCGGCCATTTGGTCGGTAGAACTGGCCATCTTCGAATAACCGCCGTTCGGGTCGCGTGTCGCTGGAGTTCGCGGCATGCGGCCACTGAATTCCGCCCGCGGTTTCGATCGCTTCGTAATCGGCGATGCCGGTGATGTCGCACGGTTGTCCGGCGCTCAGTTGCTTGAGCAATTGAAACGCGCTGGCCGGAGAATCCCAGCGGGAGAACATTTCGCCCAGCCCGGCGTAGGCGGCGATCAGGCGGAAGATCTGAAAATCAGCGAGCGCTTCGCCCGGCGCGCGACTGACTTTGTGAATCGCGCCGAGGCGGCGTTCCGAATTGATGAACGTCCCTTCCTTCTCGCCCCAACCTGCCGCGGGGAGCACGAGATCGGCGCGGCGGGCGGTTTCGGTCGTGTGGTACATGTCCTGGACGACCAGGAAATCGAGCCGGCTCAACACGTCGTGGAGCATCGACTGATTGATCCAGGAATGGGCTGGGTTCGTAGCGATGACCCACAGCCCGCGGATCTCGCCGCGCAGAATGCCTTCGATGATGCGGTGATACGGCCAGCTTGCTTGCTGAGGGATGCAGGCTTCTTCGATCCCAAGCACATCGGCCACCTTTCGGCGATGCTGTGGATTCGCGAAGTCATGTCCGCCGAGCAGGTTGGTCGTATTGCTGAAGAGCCGCGAGCCCATCGCGTTGCATTGGCCGGTGATCGAGTTGGCGCCGGTCCCTGGCCGACCGATGTTGCCAGTCATCAGTGCGAGGTTGATGATCGCCTGCGCGGTGCGGACCGCCTGGTGACTCTGGTTGACGCCCATCGTCCACCAGAACGACACCCGGACGCCGGCGTGGATGGTGCGAACCAGCCGCTCGATCGATTCCACGGGAAGTTGCGTTTCTTGCGCGACCGCTTCCAGCGTGTAGGGCTGCACGAAGGCCGCGAATTCATCGAAACCCTCGGTGTGCGCCGCAATAAACTCGCGATCGATCCAATCGCGTTCGATGAGCGCCCGCGCGACTCCGTACAGGAGTGCCAGGTCCGACTTCGGATACAACGGCAAGTGTTGCGTGGCCGCCATCGCCGTTTCCGTCAGCCGGGGATCGATGACGATGATCTCCGGCCGAAACGGGTTGCGCATCACGCGCTGCCAAAGGATCGGATGCGCGATGCAGAGATTGCTCCCGACGAGGATGATGACGTCGGATTCTTCGAAGTCAGCGTAGGTATACGGCGGCGCGTCGAAGCCGAACGCTTCCTTATAGGCGACCACCGCCGTGGCCATGCACTGCCGCGTGTTGCCGTCGCCGTGCAGCATGCAGAAGCCGAATTTCGCCAACGCGCCGAGGAAGGCCATTTCCTCGGTGGCGATCTGCCCCGTGCTGAGGAACGCGACCGAGTGCGATCCGTGTTGTTGCTGAATGCCGCGAATCCGCGTGACAAAGGTTCGGAGCGCGGTGTCCCAACTGGTTGGGGCGAGTTTTCCAGCAACGTCGCGCAATAACGGTTGCGTGGCGCGATCGTCGGCGTTCAATACGGTGAGCGCCTCCCAACCCTTGGGACAGGCCATGCCGAGATTCACCGGATAACCGCCGGACGGCGTGCCGATCACGGCCTCGCCGTCTTTCGTGCGAATGTCGAGACTGCAACCGGTGGAGCAAAAGCCGCAGATCGACCGCGTCACGGCATCGGCTTGATGGATGACCGGCAAGAGCGAGGAGTTGAAGCGGTCCGGTGCGAGTGCCAGTTCCGCGGTCAAGGGACCATTGCGATCGACGAGTGGAGGCAACATCAACGAATCCCTCCGGGCATACGCGGAGCGGCGCAGGCCGTAAAGAACATCGAGCGTTCAAGCAACTCACCAGCTAGTGAAGCGACGAACAGCGCGCCGGAGAGGACCGCGAAGCGCGGCACGTCGCCCGACTGCACAATCGCGCTCCAGTGGGAAAGCAACATCGCAGGCATGACGATTCCTCCGAGTGCACCGGCGGCGAAGCGGGCCAGGTTCGTGCCGGACAGCTCGCGGACCATCAACAGAGCCGAGCGGCGCATCGCGGTCATGCGTCGATCGAGCAGATGCCGGAAGATGGAGAGTTCCCATAGCAACTTGAAAGCGGCGATCGCGACCAGCGTCTTGCACAAGTCGCCGCCGATCGAGCCGGTGAGCGCGGCCAACGCGGGAGTCGGTCGAAGCAGCGTCAGCGCCAAAAGACTCCACCACACGGTCGCGACGCCCAGGAGCGCGGACGTCAGTAAGAACCGCATTCCGACGCGCGCGGCGCTCCAGCATTCGCGGGCGGTGAAGATGTAGATCATCGCCGAAGCCAGCACTCCCATCGCACCTGCGCCGACGACCGCCCATCCTAAGATCGGAGTCCAGTCGTTCGCCTCGGGAAACCAGGCCACGGCAACGGCATACGCGCAGGCCAATCCAGCAAACGCGCCGAAGGCAATGATCTCACGGCTGAGCCAGGAATGACCAAGCCCTAGTACTGCGCGAAACGCCAGCCACGGGCGTCCCAGATGCATGGTGCTGGCTAAGAGCGCCACGAGGCCGAAGATCAAGGCGCTCACGGCGTGCATCGCGCGCAACGGCGCAAATGCCTCGGGGCCAAGCCACGATTCGAGCGCCATTCCCACGGTGAATGCCCCGACGGAGAGCTGCGTCAGTACAAGCATCACCACGAGCGGCCAATGGGCATGCTGCACGTGAACGCGATAGTAATCCGCCGGGAGCAAGTTGCGAGGAAATACTCGCTTGGTGCGAAACGTCGTCGTGGGGAAGGTAATCATCGGGTCGGGCGCCGCGGGGAGAAACGTCGCCGTCTCCGCGTCTTCGCGAACCTGGCGCACATCGACCACGCGAATGGCGATCGCCTGATGCGGGCATGCTTGTACGCACGCGGGAGCCTCGCCGACGGCGAGCCGCGACGAGCACATATCACACTTGCGGACGATTCCCTTCGCGCGATGGTACTTCGGAACGTCGTACGGACAGGCTAACGTGCAGTACTGGCAACCGAAGCATTGGTCGTCCAGATGTTTCACGATGCCGGTGATGGGATCCTTCTCGTAGGCGTTCACCGGACAGGCGCTCAGGCAGCCCGGGTCCAGACAGTGATGGCAGGCCGTGGTGACGTGCTGCATCACCGGCTGCAGTCGCGAGCCGCCGACGAGTAGTCCGACGTCGCGCCATGCCTCGTGGTCGTCCAAACCATTCAACGCGTGACAGGCAGTGACGCAGGCCTTGCAGCCGGAGCAACGATCGAGATCGACGTCGAACGCATATTGCTGTCCAGGCCCTGGCGGCGTGGCCGGGAGCAGTGCGCGGTACGTCGCTGTTTTGGCCTCGCTGCCATGCGACTGATGGAACCGGGAAAACGTATCGACCGCAGTCGGCGCTTGTTGTTCCTCCAGAATGCGCACCAGCAACGACTCGGCGTTGAGCACATCGCCCTTGTTCGCGCCGGCCGGAGTCAACGGTTCGGAAAGAAGCTTCATGCCGTGTGCATCCACTTACGCGTTGGCCGTGGCCAGGATTTCCGTGGCCCTGCCGTTCGATTCGCAGAGCGTGGCGAGTTGGCAGCCGACGTGCGTCGACAGCGTTGCGTCAAGCGCTTCGGTCGGCGGCAAATCGAGGAACACGTCATCACCTTCCACGCGCACCGGAAACGTCTGCACGCGATACTCCTCGCCCTGCAGCGATGCGCCGTTTTGCAGCGAGAACGTCTTCTTGTGCAAAGGGCAGGCCACTTTCGGCTCGCCTGCGGCGTCGCCCAGAATGCCTTGCGACAACACGAACGCCTTCTTGTGCGGGCACATGTTCTGGCAGGCGTACCATTCGCCGCGGCTGGAGAAACGGAACACGGCGATCTGCGTTCGGCCGTGCTTGATCGTCGCGCCGCCGTCGAGCGGAAAATCGTCGACGCTGCCGACGCGAACCCAACTCGTGGAGCGACCCTGCTCCTGGCGATGCGCTTCCAGGCTGCGGCCGTCGAGCATGCGGAACTGCTCGAGCGCCACGACGTCGCTCGGCCAGTCGGCCGGCCGAGACTGACCGCGCTCGTGGACGAACTCAATGCAGGACTCTTCTTCATCGGTATTCGTGAACTGCCGAAACCAGCGGCGTTTCTCCGGGTCGCGGACCACGGCGGCCCATTCGCACTGGTAGGTGTCGACGAGACGTTGCATCATCTGCTCGAACTCTGCGCACAATCCGAGCTTGTCATGCACGACGACGTCGCGAACGTGATCGAGGCCGCCTTCGAGTTTTTCGAGCCACACGGCAGTGCGCGTCAATCGATCGGCCGTTTCGATGTAATACATCAGGAAGCGGTCGATGTAGCGAAGCGCTGTCGCCTCGTCGAGATCGGTCGCCAGCAGATCGGCGTGGCGCGGTTTCGCGCCGCCGTTCCCGCAGACATAAAGGTTGTATCCGTTCTCCGTGGCGATTAGCCCGACGTCCTTCGATTGTGCCTCGGCGCATTCGCGGACGCAGCCGGAGACCGCCATCTTAATCTTGTGCGGCGCGCGGATTCCCTTGTACCGGTTCTCCACGCGAATCGCGAAGCCGACCGAATCCTGCACGCCGTAGCGGCACCAGGTGCTGCCGACGCAGCTCTTTACGGTACGCAGCGCTTTGCCGTAGGCGTGCCCACTCTCGAAGCCGGCGTTGACGAGGCGTTCCCAGATGACCGGTAAGTCCTGTACGCGCGCTCCGAACAGATCGATGCGTTGCCCGCCGGTGATCTTGGTGTAGAGTCCGAACTCCTTTCCGATGTCGGCCAGCACGCCGAGCTTCTCCGGCGTGATTTCGCCTCCGGCCACGCGCGGCACGACGGAAAACAATCCGCCCCGCTGCAAATTGGCGAGGAACCGATCGTTCGTGTCTTGCAGCGTCTGATGCGCGGGGTCGAGGACGTTGTCGTTCCACAGACTAGCGAGGATCGACGCCACGGCCGGCTTGCAGATCTCGCAACCGGCGCCGCGACCGTGGTGCTCGATCACATCGGCGAACGTGCGGAGTTGCTTCACCTTGATTAGGGCGAACAATTCGGTACGCGAATAGCTGAAGTGCTCGCAGAGATGCTTGACCACCGCCTTTCCGGATCGCTTCATTTCGGCCTGGAAAATGTCGGTCACCATCGCCACGCAACCGCCACAGCCGGTGCCAGCCCTGGTGCATTTTTTCACGGCGTCGACGGTGTCGAGTTGCCCACCGCGAATCGCCTCGCAGATCGCTCCCTTCGAGACATTGTTGCAGGAACAAATCTGCGCACCGTCTGGCAGGGCATCGATGCCGCGGGCCGGCGCCGCGCCCCCCGAGGAGCCGACCAGCAGCTCCAAGGGGGCGCACGGGAGCGGCTCGGTCGACTTGTAGAGCGCAACAAGCTGCCCGTAGTCCGCTGCGTCTCCGACCAGGATGCCGCCCAGCAGCCGTTGGCCGTCGTGCGAAAAAAGGAGCTTCTTGTAGACGCCGGCGAAGGGATCTTCAAACGTCGCCGGCGTGGCACGGTCCGCGGGCGCGTCATTGGCGCCAAAGCTAGCGACGTCGACGCCCATCAACTTCAACTTCGCGCTCAGATCGGCGCCGCGGAACTCGCGCTCGCCGCCAGTCAGGTTCGTCGCGACGACTTCGGCCATCTCATAGCCCGGCGCGACGAGCCCGTAGACGGTCGTGGCGTGCAAAGCGCATTCGCCGATCGCGAAAATGCGAGGATCGGACGTGGCGAGGCGATCATCGACGCGAATCCCGCCCCGTTCGCCGACGTCGATGCCGCTCTGCTTGGCAAGATCGTCGCGCGGGCGAATCCCCGCGGAGACGATCAACATGTCCACGTCGAGCGAGCTGCCATCGCCGAACTCGATCCGTTCGACTTGTTGCGCACCGTGGACTTCTTTGGTCGCCTTGCCGAGGTGAACGCGCACGCCGAGCGATTCAATCTTATTGACGAGCAACCTCGATCCGGCGTCGTCGATCTGCCGCGGCATCAGGCGCGGGGCGAACTCAATGACGTGCGTCTCCAAGCCGAGATCGTAGGCGGCCTTGGCGGCTTCCAACCCGAGGAGCCCGCCCCCCATCACGGCGCAGCGTTTCGAGTGCTCCGCAAACGCGATGATGTGTTGCAGGTCTTCGATGGTGCGATAGACGAATACGCCGCGCTTCTGAATCCCCGGCGTCGGCGGGACGAACGGATAGGAACCCGTCGCCAGGACGATCCGATCGTACGGAATCTCCACGCCCCTCTCGGAACGCACGAGACGATGCTTGCGGTCGATCTCGGTCGCGCGATCACCCAGGTGCAATTCGATACCGTTCTCGGCGTACCAATCGCGCCGCGCCAGCATGAGCTTCTCGGCGTCGCGATGCGCGAAAAAGGAAGTCAGCCCGACACGGTCGTAGGCCGCCCGAGGTTCTTCACAAAACGTGACGAGTCGAAATCGCCTCGCGGAATCGAGTTCCACGAGGCGCTCGCAAAACCGGTGCCCGACCATTCCGTTGCCAATGACGACGACTTGTTCCATGGCTGACTCAAGCGATTTCGATGGAGTGGAAGGGCCAACACGCATGGCGTATCGCGGTTACGCCGTGGCGGCGGCGAGCTTGCCGGCTTCAACGCGATCCGATTCAGCGGCAAGTTCTGCGCGGGCCGTGACGGCGAAGGCGGCGAAGGCCGCGGCGCTGACGATCGCTCCGAGGATCAACAGTGCGGTGCGCCAGTCCAGGCCGTTGATCTTGAACAAGAAACCGGCCGCCACGGCCCCCGCGTTCCCGCCTGCCCCAACGATGCCGGACACCGAACCGAGCGCGCGACGATTGATGAACGGCGCCACGGCGAAGGTGGCGCCGCAGCCCATCGCCACAAACAGGGCAAACACGATGAACACGGGGACGGCGAGCGCCAGCGTCGTCATCTGCGAGAACACGAGGAGAAACAGCCCCTCGCCGAATAACACGACGAACAGCCACTTCACGCGGCCGGAAAAGCCCCAGCGTTCGCCGCACACGTCGCCGAAGTAACCGCCCAGCGCCCGGGCGAAGATGTTCACGAGTCCGAAGCCGCCGGCGATGATGCCGGCCCACTTCGTCGCGGTGAGAGCGTCCATGGCCTTAAATTCGGGGAAGTAATCCACGAAATAAAGCACGGCAATATTCTCAATCAGCAGTTCGACGCCGAAGCACGCGCCATAGATCAGGAACAGCGCCCAGACGCGATAGTCGGCGCACGCTTCCAGGAATCCACCGCTGCGCTTCGGCGCGAGCTTGCCCGCCGCGCGCAGCTCGCGGAAGTTGCCTTCGGGCGTATCTTGCGTGAGGAAGTAGTACGCGACGCCCGCGATGATCAGCGTCACGCCGAGCGAAACCATCGACAGCCGCCAGCCGATCGCCTCGCTGACGCCGAACGCTGTGACGAACAGCATGAGCAGGAGTGGCATGATGATCTGCGCCACGCCGCCGCCGAGATTCCCCCAACCGGCAGTCACTGCGTTCGCGGTGCCAACACAGCGCGGCGCGAACATCAGCGACGTGTGATACTGAGTGATCACAAACGACGCGCCGATCGCGCCGATCGCCACGCGGAACAGCAGGAAAGTGGTGAAATCGTGCGCGAGCGCGATGCCCATCACCGGCAGCGAGCCGAGAATCAACAGCCACGTATACGCGATCCGCGGTCCGATGCGATCGCAGAGCCAGCCGAAGAACAATCGGGCGATGATCGTGATCGCCACGGAACCAATCACGCACCAGCCGATCTGCTCCTTGGTAAGCCCCATCTCCGCCCGCACGACCGTCATCAACGGCGCAATGCCGAACCAGGCGACGAAGCAGAGAAAGAAGGCGACCCACGTGACGTGGAACGCCCTCATGGCGGGTGAGGAAAAGCTGAACAGATCAATGCGCGCAGCGCGACCGTGCGTATCCATTGCGGAGAATCCACGAGCTAAATGGGGCTAGAAATGCCGACTGGATCTCCGCCATGATCGAGCCGTTTTCGCACCCCTTTTGCAGCCATTGTGCCCGCGCTCCCGGGCGTGATGATTTCTTCGGAAAGGCGCAAGAATTGGCCCTCGATTGCTCGATGGATCACGGCAATTTGCCTTGCCCTTGGGCACGGCATGCACTACCGCTGGGCAATTCGCTGACTCGATTGCCCGTTGCCCCGCAACTTGTGACTGCGTCCCGCGTTTGGAACGCCGTTTTCATACACGTACTGGTATCTCGTTCTTAAATCCCACGAATTCCCCAAGACCCGGGTCGCCCACCACCATGTCCGCAACCGCGCAGCGACTCGTGCGGCAGTTGGGCGCCCGTTATCTCGCCGTGCTGGCGGCGGTTGCGGCGTTGGTGCTACTGGACCAGGCGGTCGTGCAGCCGCTGCTGGGGCGATTGGGGACGTTCGCCCCGGCGATCAATCTGGCCGGCCGACAACGAATGCTTAGCCAACGGCTGTCGAAAGCGGCGCTGGCGCAACAAGCGGCGACTGATGAAGCTGCCTGGTCGAGTCGGCGCGACGAGTTGCGGGATACGCTCCTGCAATGGCAAAAGGCGCACGTGACGCTCCGCCAGGGTGACGACAGCGCCGGCATCTCCAACGCCGCGTGGGAGCGCCTCGAACCGCACTATGAGGCGATGTGCGCTGCAGCGCAGGAGCTTGCGTTAACCGATTTCGGCGCGGCTGCGACCGGCGGTTCTGATCCCGTCGCGGAGCTATTGCGCCATGAAGGCCCGTTCCTGACCGAGATGGACAGCATAGTCAAACTGTTGGAGCGCGACGCGGAACGGCAAGTCGCCTGGCTGCGTGGCGTCGATTTCGCGATCGGTGCCACGATTATTGTGCTGCTCATCGTGCTCGGCGCCGGCGTCGTTCGCCCGGCGACGCAGACGATTCGCCGCCAGGTAGAACAACTCGAGCTTCGCGTCGCGGAGCGGACACAAGAACTCGATGATGCGAATCAATCGCTCCGGCGCGAGATCCTCGAGCGCGAAGCCGCGGAAGCGAATCAGCAGCGTCTCGCGGCACAACTCGCCCACGCTGGGCGCGTCACGGCGATGGGGCATCTTACCGCCGGCCTTGCCCACGAACTGAATCAACCGCTGTGCGCGATCGCGAATTACGCGTCCGCCAGCGAAATTCTCCTCGAGCGGGCCGAGGTTCCGACGGCGGAGGTGCGCGAGAACGTCGGACACATTCGGCAGGCCGCGCTTCGTGCCGGACAAATCGTGCAGCGCATGCGCGAGTTCCTCAAACCACAGCGCGCCGCGCCAGTCATCTTGGACGTCTGCGA
>CAZUBB010000067.1:16452-19348 GCA_964618485.1 uncultured Pirellulales bacterium | reverse complement strand
CCATCCGCACGCGACCGCGGGCGGTGACGGCTTCGATGAACTCATCGAAAATGCGCTGATCGAGCGCCGAGGCCGATTCCGCTTCCGGATGGAATTGCGTGCCGATGGCGAACCAATCGTCGTGCTTGCTCTCGATCGCTTCGATCACGCCGTCGGGGGCCGTGGCCGTGACGCGGAAGCCGGGGGCTACTTCGTCGATCGCCATGTGGTGCATGCTGTTGACGCGGATTTCGCCTTCGCCGTACACGCGCTCCATAATCGAGCCCGGCACCACTTCCAACGCATGACGGTGCGCCGGATCGATCGGGTCCTTGTGCGGGACCGCCTTCGGCAGATCCTCGGGGATGTGCAGGAACAGGTTGCCGCCCTGCGACAGGTTGAGCAACTGCATGCCGACGCCGATGCCGAAGACGGGAATGCGCTTCCGCGCCACCATCTGCACGAGCATCCGATCAAAGGTCTCGCGCCGCGCGTCGAGCGTGCGGATCGAGGGATGGAGCATGAAGCCGTCGCGGCGCGGATCGAGATCGGCGCCGCCGGTCAGGATTACGCCGTCCATCATGTGCAGCAAGCGCTCGAGATCGTCTTCGTCGGCGAGCGGGGGAATCACCACCGGGATGCCTCCGGCCGCGACGACTGAGTCGAAGTAGCCTGCGGTCAAGTAGCTGAACGCCGGAGCATCCTTCTTCGCGGCGCGGTATTCAGCGTTGATCCCGATGATCGGCTTGGAAATCGCCATGTTCTACTCCCTTGTGTGTCATGGAACACGTCCTGGCCCGCGGCGTCAGTGCCGCGCGACCGTGGCTGAGACCGGCTCATGGCCAGCGCGCGCAAGAGAGGTATGTTGTGAGGCGCCGATCCTGGAGAGTTCCGCCTGAGTCGCTTCCGAGCGAGGTTGCCTCCTCGCTCCTCGACTATCTCGGCGTCGTGTCGTCATGTCCCTGACGTACGGCGCCGCCAAGCGTCGGCGTTTCGCTACACCCGATCCTGGGTTCGTTGGTTTTGAGTTGACGTCCCTATCGTCATTGGCCCCGTAGCGGATGCGTCGTGCGGTCGCATTACTCCATTGACCGCGTCGCATCACGGGGGCCGGTTATACGCCCGTCAAAAACCCCCGCAAGCGCCCCACGCGATTTAGTGCCCGCCCCCGGCCCCACCCCCACAACCTGGGCAAGCACCCCCACGCTAGCAACAAAGTGCTGGCGCACTCGGGTTTACGGGAAGGAATCAGACGATGAAAATGGCGGGGTAGAATGTAAGCATGTAAGGAGGTGAGAAGGTAAGAAGATGAGGAATGTCGATGTGACCCCTTCTCACCTTCTTACCTCCTCACATTCTCCCCTCCTCCCTCCAGCCTGCCGCCTCCAGCCTGTCCTCATGCGCTATCAAAACGTTTACCTCGAATCCTTCGGCTATACGCTTCCCGACGAGGTCATCACGTCCGCCGAGATCGAGCGGCGTCTCCAGCCGCTCTACGAGCGCTTGCGCCTGCCGGAAGGCCGCCTGGAGCTCATGACCGGCATTCGGGAACGCCGTTTCTGGCCCGCTGGAATGCTGCCGAGCGTGAAGAGCATCGAAAGCGCTGAAAAAGCGATTGCTGCCGCTGGCATCGATCGCGAGTTGATCGGCGCCTTGGTGCATGGATCAGTCTGCCGCGACCATTTGGAGCCTGCCACGGCCTGCGCTGTGCATCACGGGCTCGGACTTTCGGAGGAGTGTGCCATCTATGACGTATCCAACGCCTGCCTCGGCCTGCTCAATGGCATGCTGCAAGTCGCCAACATGATCGAACTCGGCCAGATTCGCGCCGGCATCGTCGTCGGCACCGAAAGCAGCCGTCCGCTGGTGGAAACCACGATCGATCAACTCAATCGCGATACCTCGCTGACCCGCCAGCAGATGAAGCTCGCCGTGGCCTCGCTCACGATTGGCTCCGGAAGCTGCGCGATGTTGCTGGTCGACCGGGAACTCAGCCGCACCGGCAACCGCCTCACGACCGGTGTGGCCCGCGCTTTCACGGAGCATCACAACCTTTGCCACAACGGGAACGACGAAGCGATCGGTTCTGGCATGGCGCCGCTGATGGATACCGACAGCGAGCGCCTGTTGCTCGAAGGCGTCGCCGCCGCGCGGCGCACGTTCGACGGCTATCTGGCCGAAACTGGTTGGAATCGTGACGAGATCGACAAGACCTTTTGCCACCAGGTCGGTTCAGCACACAAACGACTGTTGTTTGAACAACTGTTGTTGTCGCCAGGTATCGACTTTCCAACCGTCGAGACCCTCGGAAACATGGGCAGTGTTTCCCTCCCCATCACGATGGCCCGCGGCATCGAACAAGGCCACTTAAGCCCCAGAGACCGTGTCGCGCTGCTCGGAATCGGCTCCGGTATCAACGTGGTGATGGCTGGCGTCGAGTGGCAAACCTCGCCGGTTATCACGGCTGCAACCCCCGCCCGAACGACCGTCCGGCTCTAGCTTTGCGGTCTCGGCGAGCCGTAACGCCCGCCGCCGCAGCAGTCGAGTCCCCACGCCCCTGCGCCGATCCTGAAGATAGATGCCCGGCCTTGCCGCGCGCGGCGCAGGACGGGCCGGATGGATCAGCACTGGGCATGGATTCGCCCGCTCCACTTTGGGCGATCCCATGTTGGAAACGCGATACCTGTCGCGCGACTTACTCGCGCTAGCGCTCCTCACCGCCACGCTCTTCCTGGCGGCAGCGCTGCTGACTTACAGTCCGGCCGATCCGGTCTTTAGTTTCTACTCGTTGACCGATCAGCCGACCTACGCGGCGCTGCCCGTGCCGCATGAGATTCAGAACACCGGCGGGCGCTTTGGCGCGCTCCTCGCGCACTGGTTGCTGTCCGCGCTGGGATTCGGCGCGCATTATCTGCTG
>CAZUBB010000067.1:0-16442 GCA_964618485.1 uncultured Pirellulales bacterium | reverse complement strand
CGTGTCACGGAGCCAGGGCAGCGCGTGGTCGGCTGGTTGCTGACGCTTGTGGGCTTCTGTTCGCTCGCAGCGCTCTCCGCGCCGGCCTGGGCGACGTTGCCGATGATCGGCCCCGGCGGATACCTCGGCGCCTCCGGAAAGGCAATTCTCCTGGAGCACTTCGCCACCGCCGGCGCGTATCTGCTGGCGATCAGCGTTTTCCTCTGCGGCATGCTGCTCTGCACCGAGTACGCCCTGGTGCGGATGTTCTACTGGTCGCTCGTGGCGCCGTCGCTTGGCATTTCGCGCCGCGTGCGGCGGCCGCGTACTGCGCTCGATGTCGCCGCGGCCGCCGCGGTCATCCCGGTGGTGAGCGGAAAGAAACTCGCCATCCACTCGCAGCACTCCGTATTGGAAGCTGAGGAGGAAGATGACACGGAAGAGGTTGACGACGACGAAGAGCAAGCGGATGCCGCGCCGCCGATCCGCATTGCTAACAAGTCCAACAAACCTGCGGGCAAGCCTGTCGGCAAGAGCGACATCACCACCGCATTGAAGCCGGCCGCCAAGGCGAAGCCGGTCGAGTCGGCTCCCGCTGCTGCGAAAGTCGTTGAGCCGATCGCCCCTGCCGCCGCCGCGGTTGCCACGAAACATTCGCCGCAAGCGCCGCCTGAAGCCCCGGGTCCGCGCATCAAAGGTCCGACGCCGAAGGACGAGCGCCAGAAGGTACGCGAAGAGTTGGAACTGGCCAGTCAGGCGGAAGATCGCTTCGAGTACCAATTGCCGAATCTTGACTTGCTCGAGGAGAGCGAAGACATCGTCGGCGACGAGCAGGAAAAAGAAGTCCGCCGCAAGGCGAAATTGTTGGAAAAAACCTTTGCCAACTTCGGCTTCAACGTCCGCGTCGTGGAAATTGAGACCGGGCCGGTCATCGCGCAATACGAGGTGGAACTCGAAGCCGGCCTGCGCCTCAGCCGCATCACCGGTCTCGCCGAAGACCTGGCGATCGCGCTCCGCGTGCCCAGCGTGCGCATCGTGGCGCCGATTCCCGGCAAGAATACCGTCGGTATCGAAGTGCCGAACGAGCAGCGGCAGTTGGTCCGCCTGCGCGAAGTGATCGAAGAGACCGGCGTGCAAGCCAAGAAGATGAAGATTCCCATCTATCTCGGCAAAGACGTCGCCGGCAACCCGATGGTCTGCGACCTGGCGAGCCTGCCGCACTTGCTGATCGCCGGCCGCACCGGCACCGGTAAGAGCGTTTGCTTGAATACGATCATCGTCTCGATGCTCATGACGCGTCGTCCGGACGAAGTGAAGATGCTGATGATCGACCCCAAGATGGTGGAGCTCAGCCCCTACAAGACGCTGCCGCATCTGATGCACCCGGTCGTGACCGACATGAAAAAGGCCGAGGCGATCCTCGCCTGGGCGGTCGACAAGATGGAAGAGCGTTATGCGCTGCTGGCCCGCGCCGGCGTGCGCCACATCTCGGGCTACAACCAGCTCGGCGAAGAAGAATTGATGGACCGGCTGCAACCCGAGTCGGACGAGGAACGCAATTCGATCCCGCTGCACCTGCCGTACATCGTGATCGTCGCCGACGAAATGGCGGACTTGATGATGACCGCCGCCAAAGAAGTCGAGCAGCACATCATCCGCCTCGCGCAGAAAAGCCGCGCGGTCGGTATCCACCTGGTGCTCGCCACGCAGAAACCGACGGTCGACGTCATCACGGGCCTCATTAAATCCAACTTGCCGGCCCGCATCGCGTTCCAGGTCGCCAGCCGCACGGACAGCCGCGTCGTGCTCGACGAGATGGGCGCCGATAAACTCCTCGGCAACGGCGACATGCTGTTTCTCTGGCCCGGCACCAGCACGCTGCATCGCGGGCAAGGCACGTACGTCAGCGACGAAGAAATCAATCGCGTGATCGGCGTCGTCGGCACGCGCGAACCGCAATACGCTCAGGAACTGGTGGCGCTCAAACCCGCCGCTGACTCAAATGACCCCAACAAATTCAAGAGCCGCGATGATCTCTACGAGGCCGCGATTGAAATCGTCATCCGCGAAGGGCGAGGCAGCGTTTCCTTGCTACAACGCGCGCTGGGAATCGGTTACGGCCGCGCCGCGCGGCTGGTCGACTTCATGGCCGAGGACGGCATCGTCGGGCAATACAACGGTTCGCAGGCCCGGGAAATTCTCGTCACCATGGAGCAATTCCTCGTGATGAGCGGCCAGCAGGCCGATCCGGAAGCCGCCGCGCCGCCGAAGCCGAAACGCAATCGGGTGAAAATGGCGCCAGCGCGCAAACCCGAACCGGCGCCCTTCGAGGCTGAGGAAGAAGAAGACGCCGTTGAGCCCATGAAAGCGCCGGCGGCGGTCACCGCGACCGAAGAGGAAGAGGAACCCGAAGCGGAGACTGCGGACTACGAGGAGGAGGAAGTCGAGTCGGCGTTCGAGACGGAGGAAGAGGACGAGGAAGCGTGGGAAGACGAAGAAGCGTACGACGAGGACTCGGACGAAGTCGAAGCGGACGACGCCGATGACGAAGTCGCAGATGAGGATGAAGACCTCCCCACGCCGCCGGCCCGAAAATCCCGCTCGGCTTAGGCCGCAGAACGATTGGCCTCCTAGCCGGGCGGCGGTTCACGGACCGCTATTCCCCCGGCGAAGGCCACGCTAGACTATCGGGTTCTCGATTCACCATCACGCCGTCTATTCGTGTCTGAGCTTGTCGCGCCATGAGTGATGCAGCGCAGCCCTCCCCCGGGCCGGAGGGCGTTTCCTCCGGCGATTCCGCCACGACCTTGGGACCGATTTCCTCCGCCGCGCCTTCCCGCGCTCCGCGGATGAAGATCGGCTCCCAGCGTACCGAGGCCGCGCGGTTCGCGCCGAAGCCGCCCCCGGTCAATCTCGCACCGGCGGCGAAGCCCGCCCCCGCGCGCTCGGAGGACGCCGAGCAGCCCGCGCCGAAACCGCGCGAAAAAGACGACGAGGAGATGTCGGTCGAATACGCGATGTCTCCCGTACCGTTCACGCCGACGCTGCCCAGCAAGACGTTCCCAGCGCCGAAAATCGAGCGCGGCAATTCCACCGAAATCGAACTGGAACTCGCCGAGGCCCTCGGCGGCCAGTCGCTCGAAGACCTGCTCGGGGCGGACGCCAAACGCTCGCCGGGCACGACCGACATTCTGGAACCGGAAACGCCTTGCCGAGCGAGAATCATCTCCATTCACGGCGAAGACGTGTTCATCGACCTCGGGGGCCGCAATCAAGGCGTCCTGTCGCTACGGCAATTCAACACGCCGCCGCAAATCGGCACGATCCTGGAAGTGGCCGCCGGGCGCTTCGACGCCGACGAGGGACTCTACCAATCGACGTTGCCCGGCGCCGCCCAAACGGTGGAAGACTGGTCGCAGATCAGCGTCGGTATGGTCGTCGAGGCCCGCGTCACTGGGCACAACAAAGGCGGCCTCGAATGCGAAGTGAATAAGCTGCGCGGCTTCATCCCAGCCGGCCAGGTGAGTCCCTACCGCGTGGAAAACCTGGAACAGTTCGTCGGCGAGCACTTCAACTGCGTCGTGACCGAGGCCAATCCGGAACGTCGTAACCTGGTGCTCAGCCGTCGCGGCGTGCTCGAACGCGAACGGCAAGAAGCGAAGGAAAAACTGCTCGGTTCGCTACAAGTGGGCGACGTCCGCGAAGGGCTCGTCCGCAGCCTGCAGGAGTTCGGCGCGTTTGTCGATATCGGCGGTGTCGACGGCCTGCTGCACATCAGCCAACTGAGCTGGCAGCGCGTGAAGCATCCCAGCGAAGTGCTCACGGTCGGCCAGGCGATCAAGGTCAAGGTGCAGAAGATCGATCCGGCCACCGGCAAGATCAGCCTCGCCTTCCGCGACCTGATGGAAAACCCCTGGACCGGCGTGACGCGCAAGTACCCGGTCGGCTCGCGCGTGAACGGCACGGTCACGCGATTGATGGAGTTCGGCGCCTTCGTGCAGCTCGAACCTGGCGTGGAAGGGCTCGTTCACATCTCGGAGCTCGCGCACCAGCGCGTTTGGCGCGCCAGCGACATCGTCCAGGAAGGACAGGCGGTCGAGGCACAAGTCACTTCGGTCGATGAGCAAGCGCAACGCATCGGCCTGTCGATCAAGGCGCTATCGGCTCGTCCGTCGAAGGCCGCGCAAGACGCCAAGGCCGAAGACGAAGCCCCCGTCGAGCCGGCAATCAAGTCGAAAGGCAAGTTCACCGGCACGCTCAAAGGCGGGCTCGGAAAATCCTCCGGCGGCGACAAGTTCGGCCTGAACTGGTAACGCCTAACGACTGTCGCCTCCTACAAGGCGGATCGAGCGAATTCACATTCACTCACCACGGCGGGCGCGGCGGAGGTTGAGCGCGGGAACGTTGAAGTCCCTTCTGACGCCGAGTCTCAACTTCCTGAATGCTGCGTGCGTCCATGCGCTCCGCGCCCACGTGGCGAGCGGGACGCTTCCGGCCCCTGCCGAAGCGTCCGGGTGAAATGGAAGGTAGCGAGCCGGAGGCGTGTGCGCCCGGAGTAACAGCCGTTGATATGCGGCCGCCGCTTGTTCTCGCCCACCGACTTTCTCAGATCGCCGCGCCGCCGGCCTCGCCGGTGCGGATGCGGATGGCGTCCTTCAACTCGCTGACGAAGATCTTGCCGTCGCCGATCTGACCGGTCTTGGCCGCGGCGACGATCGCGGCGATGACCTTATCGGCCATGGCGTCGTCGGCGACGACTTCGATCTTCACTTTGGGGACGAAGTCGACGGTGTACTCGGCGCCACGGTAAGTTTCGGTGTGCCCCTTCTGACGGCCGAAGCCGCGGACTTCCGTGACGGTCATGCCGTGATGCCCCAGCTTGACGAGGGCTTCCTTCACGGCCTCGGTCTTATGGTGTCGGATGATCGCTTCAATTTTTTGCATGGCGCAATGCCTCGAATTTGAAAGGGTGATTCATCGCATCTCGGTTAATTGTACTGAACACGGCCAGCATGTTCCAACATTCGCGCAACGAGATGGCGTGAGAGACGGTGGCGTTTATCTCGCGGGCCGAACGCTTTGCGTTCGGCCCGCGGACGATTCGTCAAACGGGAGTTACTCAGTTCATTCGGTGCTGACGAACTGGAAGCCGTGGTAGGCCTCGTTGCCGTGTTCGCCGAGGTCGAGACCTTCAATCTCTTCCTTCTCGGAGACGCGCAACCCTAGCACCGCCTTGATGATCAGCCACGATACGGCCGATACGGCGAGCACATAACCCGCGCAGGACACCACGCCGATCAATTGCGTGACCAACTGCTCGGAGCCGCCGCCGGTGAACAGGCCGGCCTTCATAGCGGAATTGCCGCTCCGCGCCAGGAACTCTTCCTTGGCGAAGAGTCCCACGCAAATGGTCCCGAAGACGCCGTTCAACAAGTGAACCGAAGTGGCGCCGACGGGATCGTCCGCCCGCATGCGGTCGAAAAACAGCACGCCGACGACGACCAAGGCTCCACCGATCGCGCCAATCAGCGCCGCCGCCGGCACGGAAACGAACGCGCACGGCGCGGTAATCGCGACAAGGCCGGCGAGGCAGCCGTTCAGCGTCATCCCGAGGTCCGGCTTGCCCAAGAGAATCCACGCCACGGCGGTCGCGCTGAGCGTACCGGTCGCCGCGGCCATGTTGGTGGTGAGTGCCACATCGCAAATGGCCGCCGGATCGACGCCCATCGTGCTGCCGGGATTAAACCCGAACCAGCCCAGCCAGAGAATCAAACAGCCGATCGTGGCGGCGGTCATGTTGTGCCCGGGAATGGCATTTACCTTGCCGTCGGCGCCGTACTTGCCGATACGCGGACCGAGGATGTACACGCCGGTCAACGCCGCCCAGCCGCCGACGGAGTGGACGACCGTGGAACCGGCGAAGTCGACGAACCCGCGCGCGGCGAGCCAGCCGCCGCCCCAGATCCAATGCCCAACGATCGGATAGATGGCCACGGCCATCACAAAGCTGAACAGGATGAACGAGATGTACTTGATGCGCTCGGCGACCGCTCCAGACACGATCGTGGCGGCGGTTCCAGCGAACACCAATTGGAAGAAGAACTTGCCGAACAAGGGAATGCCGGTCCAGGAAATGGCGCTATAGGCGCCGACGTAATCGGCCCCGGTGGCCGGGCTGTTGTCGGGACCCGAAAGCAAGAACAGACCTTCGGAGCCCGCAAAGCCGTTTCCGTTGCCGAACATCAGCCCCCAGCCGATGATCCAGTACCCGAGCGTCGTGCAAGCAAAGACGATGAAATTCTTGGAGAGAATATTCACCGCATTTTTCGCACGGCACATTCCTGACTCGACCGTGGCGAATCCCAGGTTCATGAAGAACACCAGGAACCCCGTGACCAATACCCACACGGTATCGAGCATGATCTTAATGTCGCCCGTCGTCAGCGCGGGGGCAGGTGCGGCCGCCGCCTCTTCGACGACTTCTTCCTCCACGGCGACCTCCGTATCGCCCGAGGGCGCTTCGGTTGTCGGTTCAGCGGGCGCCGCTGTTTCCGCTGGAGCTTCGGCCGCCGCCTCTTGCGCCCATGCCAAAGAGGGGACGGCGCCAACGCCGACCGTCAATGCGGCCAAGACGGCCAAGATTCGCAGACAACTTGCGTGTTCAAACCACTTCATACGCTTCGCCTTTCAACAGAAGGACCATTGAGAACTCGCGCGGCCATCTTGCGAAGGACCGCGAACGGAAGATCGCTGCGCATTGCAGACAACGCGCTGAGCGATCGGACTGGAACTGACGAATCTCCCGAGTTTGAAAAATTGAAAATGTGGACAACCCTGGCCGGGGCGAAGCCGAAGCTTCACCCCGGCCGTCAGGGCGTCCTTCTGGCTAGGCGGAAGCCAGGAAGTCAAGGCTTCCACCGCGTGTCTCGTGCGGCGCCGCGCGTGATGCGCGCACCGCGAACGCAGACCATTGACGGAGCGAAAAAATCGATCCGAGAACGGGAGCGCAATAACCCCGCGAAACGGTGACCGGCCGCCGCCGACCGCGCAGAGCTACGAACGAGAGATGCAGTGGGATACTGAATTCAACTAGGACAAGACTCGCGCGCGCCAACGCTCACGTTGTTGCGCACACCTCATCGAACGGTGAACTCAGCCGATACGCACTGTGCTGGGAGGTCGAGGCCAGCGGCCCAACCCAATTCGAGAATGGAACAGAATCATGGACAAGTCGCCTAGCTGAAGGACACCCACCTCACCGTAGTGGCAAGCTGGGAAAACAAGCGAATGACGCGCAAAGCAAGGCTTATGCCACTCGCTAGGCGGGGAAGACGCTCGCAATTAATCAGCGCGACCTTACTGGTTGCAAGCGAAGCATTTGCGCAATGTTCGCGATTCGTCGGCGAAGCGCCGGATCAAGTCCGGCGTGCGACGTTTGCCCAGTCACAGGGCAGGCGATGAGAAAGGTTGCGGCAGCCCGTTGCGAAATGCAACAGTCGTAGCTGTCATGCCAATCGGCATGACGCTACGACCTGGCTCGAATACAACGCCCCCTGTAGCCGACGTCTGTGACCTCGGTTGGTCGGGCTCCTGGATTTCGTCCGGTTCACCGAGGTCGCAGACCTCGGCTACAGAAGCCGCGTCGCGCGTCATTAATAGCGACTCGGAGCCCGATAAGCCGTGTCGATCGGCGGGAGGCGGTAGCTGCCTCCGGCGCTCGCCGGCGACATGGCCGCCGGATCGGGCTCGACCGGGTAATACCCGTTCTGAGCATCCGGCGACGGCGCCGCGGCCGGGGCCGACGAGTGGTCCGCATCGCTGGCCCAACTCGGCGTCAGTTGCGGCGGCACCCGGGACGCGGTCTGGCTGGCGTATTGACTGTCGGTCGCGGTCACGGCCGGCGCCGACGACGGATCCTGCGGCATGCCTGCCACGGCAGACGGATCCAACTCATTCTGCACCGCGACGGCCCAGTCATAGGCCGAGGTCAGTTGCTGGTTCTTTTCGTAGGCGGTCGCGAAATGCTCCAGCGAGGCTTCCACCTGGCCGCGCTCATAGAGCATGCAGCCGAGGTTATAGTGCGCCACGGCGTCGCCATGCGCCACGGTGAGGTGCGCGAGCGCCGGTTCGGTGTGGCCGAGCTCGACCAGCACCTTGGCCAGATTGTTTCGGTAGAGCGTCTTGTCGGGAGCCAACTTGACGGCGCGCTCCAGGGACTGCGAGGCTTCCTGCAGGCGATTCTGGCGGGCGTAGCACAAACCCAGGTCGTTGTGCGCGGTAGCGTCCTTCGGATGCGCCTTTACCGCTTGGCGGTACAGCGCCATCGCTTTGTTCAGATTCCCCTGCGAGTCGTAGACGCGGGCTAATCCGATGAGTGCCGACTTGCTGTTGGCGTCGAGCTTCAGGGCGTCCTGGTACTTTTGAATCGCTCCGTTCAGGTTGCCCTTCGCCTCTTCATTCCGCGCGAAGGCGACTAGGAACTCGGCGTCGGGATCGCCGACTTCGTTGAACATGGAGATGGGATTCGCTTCCGCCCCTTTTTGCGTCGTGAACAGGTCGCTCGTCGACTTGCTCGTCTTGTTCCAGGCCGACTTGATTCCCTTGGTGACGCTGTTGTCTCGACCTCGTCCCCCATGCCAAGCGCAGGTGAGGCCATCTTGCGGTCGCGCTGGGCGGAGGCCAGCTCGTCGTAGCTGCGATCGAAAGGAGGCGCGGCGGCCAGTGTCGAATCGGGTTTCGACTTGCCGAGACTCAAGGGGTTCGTGAACGCCCCCGAGCTGCAGCCGAGGCTGCCCGTTAGGGTGGCCAGAGAGACGGCGGCCGCAAAGCGGTTCAACTTACGCACCTGACACCTCCTTGTGTCGACAGTCCGCTACTGCCTCGGCGCGAGTAATCGCCGTGGCGCAGACTTTACGCCGGGCGCGCAAGCGCGCCGTTTCCTTTCATCGTCCGCTTCCGTCGGAATCCTCCAACGGAAGCGCGATCAAATCCATCAAACTGCCCCGCGCCGATCCGAAGGCGTCCCGCCGGAGTGCGATCAACCGGGGTCGATCGCTCCGGCGTGACGCCGTAGATTGCCTGGTTGCCCCGTCTTGCCGCTATTGCGTCTGATCGCCGCCGTCGCCGGCCCGCGGTGGAATCCGCGGATCGGGCGTCGTGGCCTGGTAACGCTTTGCGACCGTGTCAACGTAATCGGCCGACCAGCCGCGCGGTCCGCTGTCCGCTTCCAGCACCGGCGGCAGGTCCCCCTGCGGGCTCATCGCCACAACGGCTTCTTGGGCCGCGTCGATGCGGGCCGCGGTTACGTCGGCATTGTTGCCGCGCAGCACGTACACCGCCCGATGGGCCGGCGGCGTGTTGATCAAGATCGTCTTGATTTTCAGACGTCCCGACTCGTTCAACGCGCCGGTTTCCATCGAGAAATGATGGTCCATCAAGGTATTTTGCGAGCGCCAGCCCTTGGCGATCATCACGCCGAAGGGGGCTTTGACCGCTTCGCGGTCGTCATACACGAACGGTTCAGGCCAGCAGTCATTGCGCCGATAGTCGCGGTGCATGGTGTGGACCCAGTTCGTAAACCAATTCGCTTGGGCGGCCGAAGACATGGCCATCAGGCCGGTCAACGCCGCAGCGGCATATCGACGCTTCATGAGCACCCTCCGTAGAAACGGCGCAAAGGCAGGCTGTCTAGATCGAGTTATCGACGCAGCAGAGGCAGGCCTGCAAAGACTCGCCGCCAAGGCGCGCAGCTTACCCAGGCGCAACGGCCGAAGGACGACCGCGCTCGAATCTATTTCGGCGCGGGCCATGTCCGTCTGTAGCCGAGGTCTGTGACCTCGGTGGAGTGAACGGTGCTAGCTTCTGCGAACTTCGTATGGCCGCCGTCGCCCCCCCGAGGTCACCGACCTCGGCTGCAGACAGACGGCATCGAAGCCTTTGCAGCGCCAAATGACACTCGCCTACCTCAATTCCTTCTTCGTCCTTTTCGCGTTCTTCGCGGCTAACCTCCTGGCGGCGCCTCGGCAGGATCCAGCGAGCGATTGCGTAGCCAGCGCATTGCCGCATTCCAATAACCTGCCTTCGCGAAGCTGACTGCAAGTCCCAAGGCCAGGCTGGCGAGGCCGACGACGATGTAATCGAGCCCTGGCACGGCGTGCCGAGCGCGCGCAAACCAAGGCCAGGCGCTCGTCGCGATGGGCGCCACGACCATCGCGACCGACGTCAACAAGTAAACCCGCAGTCGCACCAGCCAGGCATAGGCAAACGCCGCCACCGCGAGTGCGACGACATAGGCGGCGCGGTATTCCGGCGACCAACCCGCGATCAACGAGTCGCGCCGCCAAAACGCCAAGAGTGCAACGAGCAGCAGCGCCGGCCCGGCGTTTTGCTTCAGCCAGCGAGCCAATTCTCCACGCCCCAGGTAACCGAAGGCGAGCACGACGAGCAGCGACAGTTGGTAAGTGGCGAATAGGCGCGCCGCCGGGGCGACGAGTTCCATTTGCCGATCGATGGCCACGATGCAGCACGCGCCGACCATCAACCATCGCAACTCGCTACGCTCACGCCACGCCGAATAGGCGAGGCCGGCGGCCAATACCAACCAAGGCCACGGAAAAATATGCGTGACTTCGCCGAACGCGAGCGAAGTCGGCGCGACGATCGAACACGTCGCGAGCGTAAGAGCCTGCCCAAGCTCGGCGCCATCGACACGCTGCCTCCGCGCGTAAGTGTAGTAGGCCAGCGATACAAGCAGGTTCAGAAACAGCGGCGATACTCGGAGCGTACTGACGACTTCGTGAAGAAAGGACGCATAAATCTGGTCCGAACGATGGAGCGCGGCGAGGATGCTCCACACGATCGGCGCCAAGAGCAGTGCGCTCGCGACGCCGTGGCGCCGGCCGCGAAGCGCGCCGGTCATCCACAGGCCGCACAAGCACCAACACAGCGGCAGCAAGAAGTACGGTCCGAAGATCGTGGCGCCTTGCGCGACGAAGTGATAGGAAAGGCAGAGATAGTATGCCCGCCCGGCGACGCAGAGCGCCAGGATCACCCACAGCGACCAAGGGTACAAAGGCCACGGCCAGGGTGAACCGTTGTCGCGGACGTATTCCGCGCCGCGA
This sequence comes from uncultured Pirellulales bacterium, assembly GCA_964618485.1. GTDB lineage: Bacteria > Planctomycetota > Planctomycetia > Pirellulales > JALHLM01 > JALHLM01. Next base: position 5,343 of record CAZUBB010000067.1, on the reverse strand, counting down.
CGCACCGCCGGCCACAGCAGGGCGAAGCACATCGCAGCGCATGTCGTGAACAAGAACAAGAGCCAATGGAGTCGTGGGTCCGTCGGATTCTGTACCCAGGAGGTCAACAGAACGGGATAAGCGAAAAACAACCCAAGCAGCGCGTGGAAGCTCGCGCGATACCAGCCGGGCAGGCGCAGGCGGATCGCTCTCAGCATCGTTTCACAGCAGACCGCCGCGATCGCCCAGGCGATCAAGTAGTAGACGCGTCCCACGTCTGGTCTGGCGATGAGCGTCTCATCGAGTGCGACGCTCGCGCCGATGAACAGCAGCACGACGAGCAATAGCATGCTTCGCGCGTCGTCCCAAACGTTGGCAAAGCGCACGACAACGATCGACGCCAGCGCCAGCAGCAGCGTGTAGGACAACAGCCCGGTGAAGAGCGCCGCGGAGCTTTCCAACGCGGTTCCTGGGCCAAAAGACGAGCGCAGGCCGAAAAAAACGAGCCAGGCGCTTAACAAGTAGAACGGGTTCTGCGTGTAGAACCAGCGTGAGAATCGACGCAGGCCGCCGAAGGGACTGCGGACGGGAGTGACGACGGGAATCATCGACACCGAGGGCGCGAATGCCTCTTCCATAACGAGCCTATTCCGACTTGCGGAACTCGCCCCGAGAATCCCAACGAATTGCCAGCGATCAAAGCTCGCGAATCTCATCCGCGAACCGACAAATGATGCGCCGAAACTCGCCCCTGGCCCGCACTGCCCGCCGAATCGTATGCACGTGTATTTCGCGAGGCAATGGCCGCGCGGTTATTCCCCCGGCGGCTCCACGCTCACCGCCGCGGCAACGTCAGCCGCCATCGTGGTGATTTCGATTGCGGACAATTGCATGTCTGTAGCCGAGGTCTGTGACCTCGGTGGAGTGGATGTGATCACGTCCAACGCGCCGGCCTCACAGAGGCCAGCTACAGACGCTCGGAATCGCGGCCGGTCCCGTTGCGAATGCGATGGCGCCGGCGGACTTGGGGGCAATCCCCTCGCATTTGCGTCGAGTTATTCCCCGGGCGATTCCACGCTCTCCGCCGCGGCAACGTCGGCCGCCGAGGGTGGACGTCGGCGAAACTGTTCGAAGATGATCAGCCAGATGACCATCCCAACCGCCGAAGAGATGGCGAGTCCCACCGCGGCTCCCCAGTCGTTCCAGCGAGGAATTAGCGTGACGAGGGCCGCGATCTGCACCGCCAACGTAATGCTGGAGAGAATGACTACCGTCCAGAGTCGCGCGAATTTGAGACCGATAGGGCGCATCAGCGACCGCACCGATGCGCAACCGTTGGCGACGGCGAACCAGTGAAAAAACTTGAACGTGGCCGCCGCGTCGTCGGGATAGAAGTACTTCACAAATGGCCAGCCCACGAAGTACGACATCAAGCCGACGCAGAGCGCGAGGCCAAGCGTGGCGGCCAGATAGAATTGTCCGCGCTGGCCATGCAAATCAAAGGTTTTCTTGCCGGCGATCAGATTCAGCACCGCCATGCCGAGGTACGTCACTGGCGTGAGAAACGCATAGGCCACGCCCGCGGCATAGAACGGCGAGACGAAATCCTGTCCGGCGATGGCGCCAAGAAGAATGATCGGCAGATAGACCTGGGCGTTATCGATCGCCACCATCATCATGCCGGCCGGCGCAGCCTTGAGCAGTTCGATCGCTTCGCCGCGATCCCACCAACGGCCGCGGCCGAGCACATCGCGGTTGAAGTAACCGCTCAACACCATCGGGATAAACGCACTGAGAAAGTAAATCGCGGCGATCACCAGGATCACCGTCGTGTTGAGCAGGAACGCCGACACGCACAGCGTGGCGCCTTCCACGGCGCGCAGCAGGAAAATCTGTTTCACGCGCCGCTGCACGCGCAGGCGGACCGTAATGACCAGTTCCAGCGATCGGGCGATCGCCAGCCCGGTGAAGGGAACAAAGTACGCCCAGGCATGATCGCGAACAAAGTCGCCGGCGACAAAGTAAGCGCCCACGTTTACGGCGATCATCAATACGCTGGTCAAACCGGCCGTAAGTGCGAGGGCGCATCGCATCTGAATTCGCACTTCGTCGTCGGTTCGTTTCACCATGTCGCGCAGAAACGGGATCGAAAATCCGTTGGCGAGATTGTTGCCGAACATGTAGGCCAACGCGCGGACCCACATCAGGCCGCCGAACGCCTCCCCGCCGAGGCGGGCGCGGAGAATCGGGCAGACAATCAGCCGGTCGAGCGCGAGCGGCAATGCCATGGCCGCCACGGTCCAGACCGTAAAGCTGCCGAGGCGAATCACCCGGCCGCGCAGGGACTCCGGCCGCGGCGCGGCGGGGGTGTCGTCAGGCGTGGCGGCGGCCGTGCTCATGGCAGCGTCTAGCCGCCTCGCGGCTTGAGTTTCGGCGCCACGCCGGGCATTGCCACCGCCGGACGCCAGGCCCAGGCGTATTGCCAGGCCTGATGCGCGGCGACATACGGCGACGGCGCCAGAAGGAATTGCAGAATCTTGGCGGCGATCCACGTGGCGGCGAACACGACGATCGGCCCGGTTTGCGAACCGCGCGTGAAGTGGAAGATCCACGTTCCGCTCGTGGCCAACATCAACAGCCCGCCGAGCGTTTTGTAGTGCTCCTGCGCGAAGACGAAGCCGATCACCACCATCCCCAACACGCCCCAGGGACCGAAATTGATATACAAGTCCCCCACGACACCGGCAGGAATGGTCACCCCCTTCTCGCGATACCGGGGGTTCAGCACGCCCGCAAAGATGCGTTGCGGCGTGTCGGGCTTCTCCGGCCAGATGGCGCGCGGAATCGGCGTCAGGAAGAGCCGGTACACCGACAAGCCGTCCAGGTAGGGATGTTCCGAGGGGAATTTCTCGACCGCTTTGCGAGTCATGTACGCCACCGCGAAGTCGCCGGACTGAAACACCGACCCGGCGAACTCACCGCCGCTCTCAGCGGAAAAATTGTAATTCCCGGTGGCGTACATCCCGCGGACCCACCGGATGGAGACCGCCATCACCGCCAACATGGGGATCATCACCAGTAGCCCGACGCGCACGTGTTTAGGGATTTCTCCGCGCAACGGAAAGCCCTTCAGCGTGACGAAAACGTACCGCGAGAGAATGCCCAGCAGGTACCCCTGCGTGACGGCGATCGGTCCCTGGCGGACGCGAAACAGCAAGAACTGCAAGAACAGCAGGGCGAACAGCGGCGCCAGATAAATAATCTGCTTGGAGGGTCGCTTCAGGGCGATCAAAAAGCCCGCGAACGGCAGACTGAACGATGCGTACCGGGCGAGCAAGTAGTAGGGGCCGAATTCTCCGCCGGCCGCCACGTCGGTCTTTTGCAGGTCGAAAATATCGCGTGAGGAATCGACGCTGCCTACGCCCAGGATCTGGATACAGCTCACGATCAGATAAACGAATAGCGAGATAATGATCGCGATATCGACGCGCCCCTCGCTCAGTTCAATCGGCGGGAGCTTGTTCAAGTCACCTTTGACGAACCGCAGCCGGTAGGCCCCGATGATGAACAGATCGAGGCCGATCATCATCAGGAAGTTGGAAAAATAGAGCGCGTGCTCCGGACTATCCGGCTCGATCCACCCCATGCAGATGGCAATGGGGTTCACGAAGTACATGGGCGCGTAGCCCAGCAGGAAGATCGCCGTCAACGGTTGGGTGGTTTTGAGCTTCCAGGCGTACCAGGCCGCCAGAAGGCCATGCGCGACCATCAGGAAAACATGCACGCCGTCCGACTGGCTCATGAGAGCGCCGAACGACAGCACTAGCATCAAGAACTCCACGCCTAGTCACTCCCGGTGGACGCTGAGCAGTCGAAAATCCTCCCGCCGGTCAACTGCCGTTGCCGGGAGCCCGCCTCATTTGTAATATCCCGCCCCGTATGGCGAGTGTCAACGAATACGCACCTTGAGGCGCGGGATTGCCGTTGGGAAGCGTTACGCAGCGGGAACGCAAGGAGTTTGCCAGTTCTCCGCTTTTTTTCGCCGGCGCGCGTGACACATGCGGGTCGGTTTGCCTGAGCGTCATTCGTGACCTATTAGTTGAGTGCGGAAGGCTACGCAAAGCTCTCCGCCTCATCCACGGCTTCGTTCGATAAGTCATTCGACCGGCGAAGGATACGGAACGCCTTCGCAGCCATCCCCCTTCGTTTCATGGCGTCACCGCGCGCACCGGTATCTCCCGGACGATTCCGGCCAATCACCACGGCTCGCTCGTCCGACACGATCGCGCTAACCGCCCGGAGTGGAAACTCGGAGCTAACCGCCTTCTTCGGAAAGTACTATGGGGAACCCCCGACGCATGCCAGGATCCGTCCGCCGTAAGCGGACGTGGAGCGGAATTGAATCGCTCGAAACGCGGCAATTGCTCAGCGGCAACACGGAGTCGTTCGAAGACCCGGTCGCCGCGGGGGACGTCTCTCAGGGGGCCTGGGTCAAGCGACTCTATCTCGACGTACTCGGGCGGCCCGCGGTCCAGGCCGAGACCGACTACTGGATTGGTCGCCTGCAGGCGGGCGTGACGCGTTCCGCCATCGCCGAGTCGATCATCAACGGCCGCGAGCGCCGCAGCGCGGTGATCGATGACTATTACGAAAAGATCCTCGGCCGCACCGTCGACCCCTCGGGGCTGGAGTTCTGGCTCAACGTCTGGACGGCCACCGGCGGACCGGAAACCGTCCGTGCCTCACTGATCGGTTCCGGCGAGTATTTCCAGAAGGCGGGGGGGACGAATCAGGGAGCGATCCAGTCGCTCTATAACGACCTGCTCCGCCGCACGGCGGTCGACGCGGAAGAAAACTACTGGCTCGACGTGATGAGCCGCGCGGCGCTCGCCAACGTGGCCTATGGATTCGTCACTAGCGACGAGTTCCGCCTGCAGGCGGTCGATCAGTGGTATCACGACTATTTACACCGCGACTTGGATCAGGGCGGCGGCTCGTTCTGGGTCAGCTTGCTACGCGGCGGCATGAGCCAGGCGGCGGCGCAAGCCTCGCTGCTCGGGGGCGCCGAGTACGCCAGCCAGCCGTATTTCGATATCCGCGACTTCGGCGCCACCGCGAATAACACGTCCGACGACACCGCCGCGATCCAGGCCGCCTTCAACGCCGCCGATGCCGCCGGCAACAGCCAGATCTACATTCCGGCCGGGGTGTTTCTCGTCGACAACTTGCGGCTCTACGGCGATCATCTGAAGGTTATCGGCCCGGGCACGCTCAAGCTGAAGAACGGCTCGGCCGGCGTGGGCGCCTTGACGATCGACGGCAGCCACAATCTCGTTTCGTACATCAAGATCGACGGCAACTCCA
>CAZUBB010000066.1:18807-19464 GCA_964618485.1 uncultured Pirellulales bacterium | reverse complement strand
GCAGGTTGTCGATCCGCCGACCGTCGAAGTGAATCTCGCCAGCGTCGGGCGCGTCGAGCGTACCGAGCAAATGCAGCAGCGTACTCTTGCCCGAACCGCTCTGGCCGATGATCGCCAGGAACTCGCCTCGGCGGACTTCGAGATCGACGCCGCGCAAGACGGGGATCGTCACCTGCCCCTTGCGATAACTTTTCTTCACTTGCAACGCGGAAAGCTGCGCTCCGGCGTGCGGCACGCTGGGGGCGGGCGTCGCTGCCACGCGTTGCGGCGTGCGGAGCGAGCGGCGGCCGGGATCGGTCGTGGCGAGCGAGGGCGTGTTACTCATAGCGCAGGGCCTCGACAGGGTGCAGGCGCGCGGCGCGCCGCGCGGGAAGGACGCTGGCCATCACGGCGATGCCCACGGCGCCAAGCACGATCCACGTCACGGTCAACGGCGAGATGTCGACCGGGATTTCGTAGAAGTAGTAGATCGACGGATCAAACACCTCTTGCCCGGTCACCCAGGACAAGAGCGAGGCGATCTCGTTGATGTTCAGGGCGAACAGGAGGCCCAATACCAGGCCGGCGCCGGAGCCGACCATTCCCAAGGACAGGCCATACGTCAGGAAGATGCCCATGATGCCGCTCGATGGAGCACCGAGCGACTTGAGGATGCCG
>CAZUBB010000066.1:0-18797 GCA_964618485.1 uncultured Pirellulales bacterium | reverse complement strand
TCAGGCATCCCAGCAGGATCCCCGCGACGGTGAGCCAGAGCGTCTCGCGCAGGAACAGTCCAAGGATGTATCCTCGCGACGCCCCCAAAGATTTGAGGATGCCGATATCGCGGGTCTTTTCGACGACGATCATGTAGAAGATCGCCAGGATGCCGAAGCCCGCCACGGCGATGATCAGGAACAAGAGCACGTTCAGGATCGCCGTTTCCATCTGCACCGCGGCCAACAGAGGGCCCTGCTTATCGCGCCAGGTCTGCACGCTGTAGAACTCCGGAAACGCTGCGCGGAGTTTGTCGCGCACCACGTCGGGGTTCACGCCCGGCTTGAGCTTGATCTGAATCGCCGAGGCGTAGCCGATCTTGGTGCTCAGGTCGATCATGTTCTGCATTTCCTGCAGTTTGTCGAGCGGCACGAAGCAGAAGTTCGAGTCGTACTCACTCATCTTGCTTTCATAAAGATCGACCACGGTGAAGAAATCGCGACGGCCGCGGATTTCCGTATCGACCTGCGACGTGCTGGGGACGGTGATCTCCACGTCCTCGCCCGGAATGCACAGAAACAGGTCCTCGCCGTCGCCGCGGCGATAGTCGACCAGGCCGATGCCGAGCACGATGCCCGGAAAAACGTCCTTCGAGGCGTCAAAGCGGCGACCGGCTTCTTCCTCGTTCTGCTGCTCCCCCATGTTCGCGAAGGGATCGTCGATCGCATCCCCAGTCGGCGCCGCTTCGGTCGTCGAGCCAGCCTCTTTCGCCGCGTTCGCCGCCACCGCGGCGTCGGCTTCCGCCTGGCGGCGGACTTCTTCTTCGTGCCAGAGGCGATCCAGCTCCGCGCGGCGCCGGCGAATCGGCCAGCCGGCTTCTTTCAACTGCGGGCGTTCGCGCGCGTCTTCGCCGGCCGAGGGATCGCGCGTCAGATAACCACCGTCGCGCAGGTCGAAGGTAAATTGCTGGCGATTTTCCGGATGCTGGAGGTACTCGCTGTAGTCGCCGACCTGGCCGTAGGTCTTGGGGTCGATGCCGATCAGCGTAATCGGCCGCACGATCTGCCGGCCGGCGTAGTTAAAGCTGAGCATCGCCGGCACGTGGACCGTGGGGGTCATGCCCTCGACGTACTCGCCGACGAGGTCACGGATCATTTGCATGTGGCGGTCGGGATCGTAGAACCCGGTCATCGACTGCGATTCGAGCACGACGTCCGAGAGGATGCCGTGAATGCGCGTTTGCATTTCGCGCGAGAAGCCGGCCATGACGCTATTGACGACGATCATCGTGGCGACGCCGAGCGTCACGCTGATGATCGAAGCGAGCGCGATATACCGCGTCCGCAGATAGCGCCAGCAGAGCAGAAATTTATACATGGCGAATCCTTTCGCGCGGCGTATGGGGACAGGAGTATGGAGTTCGGAGTATGGAGAACGAAGATTGGAGTCAGAAGTTAGTGGACTGTGAACATCGTTTGTTGCGATTTACGACAAGCCCCGAAGGAGCGGCAGGTAACAGCCAGGGGTGCAAACCCCTGGGGCACCGCGCCCAACCACGACAAGCCCCAACGGGGCGACACAACACGCAACCTCGAAGTGTCGCCCCGTTGGGGCTTCGTTTTCCTTTGTCCAGCGTTCCAGGGGGCTTACGCCCCTGGCTATTATCTGCCGCCCCTTCGGGGCTATTCATGTTCCTTGCTGTTCATGAACGCCGAATGCCAATCTCCGTTCTCCCAGCTCCGTTCTCCAATCTCCCTCTCCCCCTACTTCCCTTCTCCCTCTTCCGCTCCTGGCTCCTGACTCCTGGCTCCCCCCTCCAAACTCCTCAACAACGGAAACAGCACGACGTCCCGAATGGAGGCGCTGCCGGTGAGCAGCATCACGAGGCGGTCGATGCCGACGCCAAGGCCGCCGGCCGGGGGCATGCCGTGGCGCAGGGCGCGGATGAAGTCGTGGTCCATCTTGGCCATCGAGTCTTCTTCCTTCTGCCCGGCGAGTTGCTGGCCGAAGAGTTTTTCCTGCAGGTCGGGGTCGTTCAACTCCGTGTACGCGTTGGCCAGCTCCATGCCGGCGACGAACAACTCGAAGCGCTCCGCCACCAGCGGATTGCTGCGGCTGCGCTTGGTCAACGGGCAGATGCTGGCCGGGTAATCGATGACGAAGATCGGCCCCTGGAGTTGATCCTCGACCTTTTCTTCAAAGACGTCGCTCTTGATCAAATCGGGATCGCGTCCGGCTGTGTCGAAGCCGATCTCCGCGGCGATGCGGCGGATCGCCTCGTGGTCGTCCGCATCGACGCCGACGTGTTTTGCGAAGAGCTCGTCGTAACTCATCCGCTGGAACGGCGGCGTGAAATCGATCGTTTTCCCGTGCCACTCGACCTGGTAGTGGTCGCCAATGGCATGAATGGCGTCGACGATGAGCTTTTCGGTCAGCTCCATCATCGTTTCGTAGTTGCCGTACGCCTGGTAGACCTCGAGCATTGTGAACTCGGGGTTATGCCGGGGGCTGATCCCCTCGTTGCGATAGACGCGGCCCAATTCGTAAACGCGCTCGATGCCGCCGACCAGCAACCGCTTGAGATGCAGTTCCAGCGCGATGCGCAGGTAAAGCTGCATGTCGAGCGCGTTGTGGTGCGTGGTGAACGGCCGCGCCGCCGCGCCGCCGGCGATGGAGTGGAGCGTCGGACCTTCCACTTCGACGTAGCCGCGCTCGTTGAGCGTGCGGCGGATCGATTGCACGATCTTCGTGCGTTTCAGGAAGCGCTCCTGCGCGCCGTCGGTATAGAGCAGATCGAGATACCGCATCCGCTGGCGCAGCTCGACGTCGTGCAGGCCGTGATGCTTATCAGGCGGCGGCTCGATCGACTTGGTCAGGAAGTGCAGCGTCTCGGCGAAAATCGTGAGCTCGCCGGTCTTGGTGCGCCGCAGCATGCCATCGACGCCGATCAGATCGCCCAAATCGAAGTGCTGCGCCAGCTCCCAACCTTCGGGGCCGACCTGGTTCATGCCAATCAGAATTTGGATCTGCCCGGTCCAATCGCGGATGTCGACGAACATCAGCTTGCCGGCGGTCCGGCGGAGCACGATGCGTCCCGCGGCGCGCACGCGCGGACCTTGCAGTTCCCCCTTCGGCTGCGCGGCGAGCCACGCGCGGAAATCAGTTCCTTCGTCGGGCAGCACGACCTGCTCGCCCGCTTCGGTCTGGTAGAAGATCTCGCCGGTGCGATGGCGGATGGCGCCAATGGCCTGGTGATCGTCGAACCGGCCGCCCCAGGGGTCGATGCCGAGCTCGATCAGCTTGCGGAGTTTCTCGCGCCGGGCGGCGACGTGAATTCCGCCCTCATCGGACGCGGCGGGGAAAGACGGCGAATCAGTCATGGACATCGGGGCGCAATCGCGGAGTTTAACTTGAAGCGTCGCAACATTTTAGTGAAACCGCGGGGAGGGTCAACGCCAACCCGAACCTGGGTGATGCTCCGGCCGTACGGAATTCATGCTTTGTGCGAGCGAATTCCGGCGGAATATCGCTGGAAACCAGCCATGGAGGCCCCGCGCCGGCGTCGTTTGACTCGAGCCCCCGGTAACCTAGGCTCTCGAAGCCGTCCGTATTGCGTCTGTTCTCTCTAACTCACTGAAGCCTGCCGTGGAATTCACCTGGGACTCGCCCGCGCTGGCGTTCGCCGGAGTCGGCGCCGTGCAGTCATTTCTGGCGTTCATCGTCGGCTGCTGGTACGGCCAGCACGTCCGGGCGCGGCGGCGTTTGGCGAAGGATTATGACGCGGCAGCCCAGACCTTGCTCCACTTGCACGAGTGGACCGAATCGGTCGGCGACAGCGTCGGCGCCCATCAGTCCGAGGTGAAATCCAGTTCCGCCGAGCTCGAGGCGATCGTCGCCCGCGACGGCGACGGCTGGGAATGGAAAGCCCTCGGCGCCGTGCGCAAGGTCATCGGCTCAAACGAACGGCTGCGCGACAAACTCCACGACGCGGAACGCAAGCTCAACGAACAGGCCGAAGCGATCCGTCTGCATGCGGCAGATGCGCGCACGGATCCCCTCACCAGCTTGCCGAACCGCCGGGCGCTGGACGACGAATTGCGCCGCCGCGCGTCGGAGTGGCAGCGCAAGGGAATCCCGTATTCGGTCACGCTGATCGACGTCGATCATTTCAAGAAGTGCAACGACACCTACGGTCACGCCATCGGCGACGAGGTGCTGCGGCGCGTCGCGCGCGTGCTCCGGGCGGCGCTCCGCGACATGGACTTCGCGGCGCGGTTCGGCGGCGAAGAGTTTTGCGTGGTGCATCCCGCCTCGACGCTCGATGAAGCGCAGGCTGCGGCGGAGCGCGTGCGTCTGGCGATCGCGGAGAGCGTTCTCGAAGTCGGCAACGATCAGATTCGCCTCACCGTGAGCGCCGGCGGTGCCCAGGCGATGCAGGGAGAAGAGGCCCCGCAACTGCTTTCCCGGGCCGACGCGGCTCTGTATGCGGCAAAAACCGCTGGGCGCAACCGCGTGCGCGTCAACTACGGCGATTCCCTCGGCCCCGACAGCGACGCCGGCCAGGAACCTGCCGCGTCGGAGCTGGAAGAAGCGTGCGGCGAATTGCAACGACGATTGCAAGAACTCGCCCGCGGCAATTGAGCGCCCTTGGGCTTAGCGCTCGCCGACGACGATTCCGTGCAACTCCAGCCGCGGGACGGTAACCGTCACGCCGTGCTCGTGCGTCGTTGCCACGAGCGGCGTATGTCCGGGCTCGAAGTGGAACGTTCGATACGGCAAGTTGCAAAGCTCAAGCTGGATGTCGTGGATTGGGACCGTCTCCTCGCGCAGCGGAACCTCGGCGCTCGGCAGGCCGTGGTTCGCCGCAGTGTTGAGCGTGTTCATCAGGTGGATGACCAGGCGTGATTGGCCGTCCTTGTCCTGCAAAAACGGCGCGACCTGAACGCACATCGGCGCCTCGGCGGTGACTGGCGATGGGCGCTGCGCCATCCAACGCATCAGGCGCGCGAAAAGCCGGCGTTGATAGGGGTAGGCGTAGCTCCAGAGCGCAGCGTCAAGCGCCGCCGGCAGGTAGGCTACGCGGCCGGCGCCATGCTGCCGTAAGATGAGTGCAGGATGCGGCGGCGTCTTCGCTCCCTCGGGCAAGAACCGCGCGACGACCTCGGAGGCGCTGGCCGGTTCGCTCACGAGCGACAGCGGGCCTTTGAACGTGGCGACTTTGACCGGAATCAGCTCGCGCAGTTTGTCGTCGTCGAAGATTTCGTGCTCGCCGATCAAGTATTGCGCTGCCCCGAGCCGCGCGGACCAATACGCGTCATCAATGACGACGGCAAAATTCGCGTCCAATTCTGGGCGCGTTACGGGTGCGCTGGGGCGACCTTGGTAATGCACGCCGAAGAGATCGGCCAATGCGAAATCGGCGCGCGGCCGCCCCAGTTCGTCGCAAAGGGAAGTTTCCGCCGAGGCGATCAGTCCGCCGCCAGCCTCGACGAATTGTCTTACCGCCGCGATTTGTGCGTCGCTCAGCGCGGCGGAATTCGGCAGAATCAATAAGGCGAATTCGCGGAGTCGTTCTGGCGTCAGGTCCCAATCGCAAATGAGCGCCAGCGCAAGATGCTCCTCGATCGCCGCGCGGAACGGCCCGAACACGTGCGGCAGGAAACGGTCAGCGATATCGCGATACGCATAGAACTGCCGGGTCTGCTCGCTCACCAGCATCGCCGCCCACGGGAGCGGGCGCGTGTGCGGCATCCATTCGGCCCGCCGCGCGACTTCGCCGAGCACGTCGACCGTCGACTGCAGATGCCCGGGCCAGCCGAACGACTCGGCGGCGCGGGAACCGTTCGTCATGGCCAGCAGGTTTCGCGTGAGGCGTTCGTGTCTCGGAAAACTATCCGCGCTGTACGGATTCCCGCGCGACATGAGATACGCCTCGCTCGCGCCAGGGTTCGGCGCAGCGGCGGCAGTGAGATACGCGGCGCCGAACGCCGGGCAGACGCTCGCGCCCTGGTTGGTCTCATCGAGCCACCACTCCTGCATCGGCAGGTCGAAAACGTGATTGAGCTCGGCAGGCATCGCGCGCGGCGAGTAGAGGAAATGCCCGTAGCGCCCGGCGTTCACCGTCCACGACATCAAGGCCGCGTCGGGATTCTCGGCGCGCATGCGGCGTTTGAGTTGCAGGTAATGCCGCACCAACCGCTCGCCGCGCCACTGGAGGTACTCGCGATAGGCGATGTCGTCCAGGTTCGCGGCCGCGGGGAGGTCGCGATCGCGTTCTGCGCGATAAGCGGCCTTGCAGGCCGGACAGAAACAGAGCGCGGCGTGATAGTTGCCATCGTAGGAGAAACCGTCCAGGCCGTAATCGCGAACCAGCTCGCCGCAGATTTCGACGAGGTAATCGCCCCAGGGGCCGTTGTTGCACGGATTGCGCGTGCCGAGATTGTCTTCGCGCGGTTCGAGCTGCAGTACCGCGCCGGTGTCGTCCGGGTGGATGCGCCAGTCAGGATGTTCTTTGACGAGCGCCACCGGCGGGAACGGCGGGAGGCCCAGCGAGAGTTTCATTCCCAACTGATGGCACGTGTCGACCATCCGGCGCAGATCGGCGTCCTCTTTGTCGTTCAGTCCGCCGCCGTCGCGCTTGAGTGGGTAATAAGGCCAAATGAGATTGGTGTGAATCACCTGCACGCCGGCCTGGGCGACCTGCTCGAACTGATCCAAGCCACAAAACGCCATGCGCGTGACGTCATGAATCCACGCGGGCGCGGCCAGTACGTCGCCGCCGAGCGCGGTCTCCTCGGCGAACGCCAGGTGATCGGTCAGACTCGACAGAATAATCGACGCACTGGAAGCCGCTAGAAATTCCCGGCGAGTGATCGCCATCGAAAACCTCGACAAATTACAGGTTAGAAAAAGCGATCTCCGGCGATCAAACCCCCGGCGCGAACTTCCGGAAGACCTGGCGCGTTCGTTCCGCGGCGACTTCAATGCCGTGATGCGCGCGGACGTTTTCGCGGGCGCTCGTCCCCAACGCCGCGCGCTGCGCGGGATTGCCGAGCAACTCTTCCCAGGCGTCCGCAAAAGCCCGGGCGTTGAGCGGCGGCACGAGCCGTCCGCCGCCGGTTTGCGCGATGAGCTCGGGAAACGCCCCATGTTCCGGCAATACCACGGGGACGCCGACGGAGAGCGCCTCGAGGACAAAAATCCCCTTCGGCTCGCGATAAACGGTCGGCACGCTCAGCAGGTCGATGCTCTGCATAAATCGCGACTTACCGGCCAGGCTGGCGACGCCGTGGTAGCGGAAGCGCTCGCGCAGCCGCGCGACGTCAATGCGGCGGAGTTGCTCGTCGAAGAACGCCTGGTCTTTTGCGCTCAGCCACCCCGCGGCGTGAAACTGCACCTGTTCCATGCCGGGGCGGCGGGCCAGGTCGAGGAAGGCGTCGACCGCGAGGTGAAAGCCCTTCTCCGGCGAGATGCGCGCGAAGAAACCTACCGTTGGCGGGCGATGGTTTTCGCTCTCGGCCGATTCGGCCAGGGGTTGCCAGTGGACCCCCAGCGGCACCAGGTGGAATCGCTCCCGAGGCACGCGCAGGTAGTCCGACATGAAACTGGCGTAGTAATCGCTGAACGTGATGAAGCCGTCGACCTCCTGCGCGATGCGGCGCATCGCTTCGCGGGCCTTCGAACGATACGGTTCGTTCAATTCTTCCAGGAACAGGTCGTCTCCTTGCAGCGTCACCAGCACCGGGATTCCCAGGCGGCGCTTGATCTCCGGCGCGCAAGCGCCGATCAGCAGGTTCGTCAGGTTCACGAGCGCCGGGCGTTCTTCCCCCTGTAACCATTCCAGCATGCGGTGCAGCTCTTCGCTCATGCGACCCTGTTCGCCGGCCAGCATTTCGACCGTCAGATCGCCGAGCTCGCGGGCGTCGACCTTCACCTGCCGCGACGCCAACCGTTGCAGCACCCAGGGGTTATCCAGCCACTGCGTCAGGATGCGCGGCAGATGGCGGTAGCCGGGCACCTTCTGCCGCAGGTAGACGTTGATCCCGCCGTAGAACACCTTCGCGATACTGTGATCGACTTCATCGGTGCGGATTGGCGTGTAAAGCGGCGCGAGCAGCACGTCGCAACCTTGGCGGCGCAGCTCCCCGGCGACGGCGTTGTCGCGCATGCAACTTCCGCAGAACATTCCGGCGCCGCCGGCGGTGAAGTAAACGACGGTCGAAGTGGCGGACTTCACGCGTACTATCCCTCGCGCGCCGCGAGGGCCGGCGCGAGATGAGTTCCTTCGAGCTGGGCGAGTCGTCTATTCTACCGGGAAGCGCCCGGCGAGGTCATGCCAGCTCGATCACCCGGGGCCGCACCCGGTATTGCGGCGGATCAACCCGCACGGGGCCGCTCCCGTCGTCGAGCATCGTGCCGTTGCGGGCAGACACCTTTGCCGCACGTAATACACGTTCGGTGCGGGCCAGCAACTCGCCGATCGAATCGTCGGGCCGGACATTGGTGACGCCGCAGGTGAGGGTCAGCTCATGCTCGGCGCCGGCGCATTGGAACGTCGTGGCCTCGACCGTCTGCCGCATCCGTTCCACGGCGCTGGTAGCGCCATTGGGGCCAGTGTCGCCGAAGAACAGGGCGAAGCGTTGTCCGGAGTGGCGAAACAGCGCGTCGTCGCCGCGATCGGTGCGAATGAGCGACTGCAAGAGTCGTCCCGTGGCCGCCAGCACGCCGTCGACCTGCATGACGCCCAGCTTGCTGTTCAGCTTGCCCATGCCATCGACGTCGACCAATCCGAAGCTCACCGTGCGAAGACGATTGGCGTCGTCATGCATCAATTCCCAGAGCTTGCGCTGCTCCGCAGTGCGATTCCAGACGCCGGTCAGTTCGTCCGTGAGGGCGTCCCCTTTGAGCCCCTCGAGTCGCCCGTCGGCCCCGAGAATGGCAGTCATGGTTTCCCCCATCGCGTCGCGCAATTCGTGGGCGAGTCCCAAGAGCCTCAGCAATTCCACGAGGCATTGCGAGCGTGCGTGGTCGAGGTCTTTCTCGGCGTCGAGCGCGCGCAGGTTATTCACCGTCGATTCAATCTGAGCCGTTTGGTTGCCGAGCACCTCTTCGAGCTTGGCGCCGATCGCGGCCAGATCGCCTGTTCCGTCGCGGCGCTCTTGCAGGTAACCGGCGGCCTCGGCCTGTCGCACGAGCCAGTCGGCGTTGACTTGTTCGAGTCGTGCCAGGCATTCGATAACCTCGGCGGATGTAAGTCCTTGCCGTCGAGCCGCTTCTTCCAATTCGATCAGCCGGTCGCGATAGCGTCCCACCTCGAGCTTCAGCACCTTCACGCTGGCCTCGACGAACGATGCGGCCTCCGTCGAGGATCCCAACAACTCGAGCCATTCCGGCGGCAACTCCTGAGTCGCCAGCTTGGGCGCCGTGAAAGTTTCCACCACAGTCGAGGTCGGTTCGACCGCGTCGGCGACCGGCGACTCCATCGTTGGCGTCGCGACGGAACTGCGCTCGACCTCGACGGGGACAGGGCTCCATTGCACGCGCAAAAGCCAGCCGAGGTAGATCCCCAGCGGCAGATTCACCAACGCGACGGAATAAATCCACGCGAAGTACATGAGGACCTGTGAGGGGGCGCGGCGAACCAGGAGAGGCCAAGTCGGTGCTGAAGCATAGCTCGAAAGTGGTAGTCCGCCCCGAGGCCCCTCATGACGTAGGCTTGCCGAGGGCTCTTGCGTCCACCATCAAGGCGATTTTCGTCCTATGGAAACGACACAACTCATTCCATCGGAACGAACAGTCTACTCGGCCGAGATCGTTGATGATCTTGAAGTTCCGGCCCTATCGCAGCCAGCGACTCCCGTCTGGGAGCGCCGCGACGTTGTCGTCGGCCTGATCGCCATCTCCGGGCCACCAGGCCTCCTGATGCTCTGGCTCAGCCGGCGCTTCGCCCAGCGCACCAAGCTGCTGATCACGCTGGGCTACTTCGCACTCACGGTCGTCTTCCCGATCGCCATGATCTGGTACTGGTGCAATCACGCGCTGACGCCGCTGGTGAAAGCGTTGAACAGGCCGTAGGCAGGAGGCCGGAGGGGAGTGAATCGGTCCTACCGCCTCCAGCCTCCCGCCTCCAGCCTAACATGATGTACCCAAGCCGGCGGGACGTTCGTCCAAACGAGATTGCGGTGGAATTCGTGTTGGGCGAGGAGCTGGTTGATCGAGCGGCCGATCGTGCTGAGGCGCTTTCGCTCACCTGGCCCGCTCACCGCGGCCTTGAAGTTGCGGATCCATACGTATTCGAAGAACGAGAGCGTTCCGCCCGGCGCCAGCCGCGAAGTCAACGCCGCCAGCAACCGTTCGACGAGTTCCACCGAGAAGTTGTTGAGTGGCAGGCCCGAAACGATGGCGTCGTACTTGGTTTCGCGCGGCAGGTCTTCGACGCTCTGGTGAAAGAGCCGTGTGCGGTCCGCGACGGGTCTGAAATGATCGTCGTGGGCCAGCCGCTCGCGCAGGCGTTCAACGAAGCGATCGTTCAGTTCGACGAGGTCCAGCAGGTCGTTCGGCCCGAGGGCCGAGATCATCGCCCTGGTCACCGCGCCGGTCCCCGGCCCGACTTCGAGAATCCTGCGTGGCGCGGCGGGACAGTCGGGAGTGCGAACGAAGCTCGCCAGCGCGCGGGCAAGTTGCCGGCCGCTCGGCGCGATGGCGCCGGTGGTGCGGTAGGTTTGGCGGAATTCTTGAAAAAATAATCGCAGGTCGCTGCTCATTCACCACTCCGCCAGAGCTCGCATGGTGCAAGCGTTAGAACCGGTCCAGCTTTTGTCCGACGCCAGCGTGGCCGATAAGGTACACATTGTGTAGGGAGGTTCGCACTCCGCGACTCGGCGCTCGCCCCGCCGAAAGAAGCGCAGGCCGAGCCTTGATACTCGATTCGTTCCTCGCTGGCGGAGCTTGAGCGGTTATGTCGAAATTACTGCCCATCATCCTGGTGGTGGTGGTTCTGATTGGACAAGGGGTGATCGCCTTCCTGTTCCTGCCGTCTGCCGCGGAAGTCGCCGCGATCGCCAATGGCGAGGCCCCCGAGGCCGCGGCCGAGGAGTCGCACCGTCACGAGGCCGCCGAGGATTCCCACGCCACGGCAGAAGCCGCGCACGGCGGAGAACATGGCGGGCACGGCGGTGGGCATGGCGAAGAGGGAGACTCCGAGCATGCCGCCGAGCCGCACGAAACCACCGAAGTCGACCTGGGGGCGTTCAAGATCACCGTCTTCCAGCCGGCCGCCAACACCACGCTCTTCGTCGACTTCCAGCTCTCCGGGACGGTCAAGACGACGCAGGCCAGCGAATTCAAGCACCTGTACGAAGCCAACAAGTTCAAATTCCGCGACCAGGTGAACGTGATCATCCGCAGCTCGGGCATCGAGGACTTCACCGACGCCGGATTGGGATTGCTCAAGAACCAGATTTTAGAGAAAACCAACCGCGCGCTGGGAAAGCCCCTCCTGCTGTCGGTCGCTTTCCCCGAGTTCTCGTTTATTGAGCAATAGCCCTCGCTGATAAGCTGCGCAAGCGGGGCGAAGGAAGGAATCCCCAGCCCATGGCCGGCGACGAAGAACGGGTCAGCCAGGACGAGATCGAGGCGCTACTGAACCAAACGAAGCGGAGCGCCGCCCCGGCGTCCGCCGCCGCCCCAAAGCCGGCCGAAGATGCCGACAAGATTCTCGGCCAGGGAGAGATCGAGGCGCTACTGGCCTCGAAGAAACCCGGCGCCACCGCGGGGCCTGCCCGTCCCGTAACGACCGCGGCGAGTTCCGCGGCGGCCCCGCCCGCGGGCCAGATCGCCCCCGGTGACGTGGAGTTGTTGCTCCGGCAGGCCGAACAGGCCTTGGCGTCGATTGACGCAGCAGGCCCCAGTTTGCCGACCGGCGCCTCCAATTTCCGTTTCGAGGAATTCACCGGCGCGGCGCCTTCCGAAGAGATCGCCACGCTCGACCTGCTCCGCGACGTCGAGCTGGACTTGAAAATCGAGTTGGGGCGCACGCAGATGTATCTCGACGACGTCCTGCGAATGCGCAAGGGGTCGGTCGTGGCCCTCGACAAGCTCGCCGGCGACCCGGTCGACATTTACGTCAACGGCCGCCTCATCGCCCGCGGCGAAGTGCTCGTGATGAACGACAATTTCTGCGTCCGCGTGGCCGAGCTTGTCGCGGGCGAAGCCGCGGCATAGCGTCATCCGTCTGTAGCTGGCCTCTGTGAGGCCGGCGCGTTGGACGTGATCTTGTCAACTCCCCGAGGTCACAGACCTCGGCCACAGACGCAAGTGAATTCTCGCCGCTGACCGCCTCCGCCGGTTGGCGTCGCGCCGCCCGGTCAAGTACACTGACGGGGCGAAGTTTTCTTTTCGTTGCTATCCCGCCAAGTCGCGCCTCCGCGCTCCTTCCCTTGGAGATCCCATCCATGACTTGCACGCGTCGCTCGCTGCTGTTTCTGGCCATGGCGTTCTGCGCCGCACCCGCTCTTGCCGCGGACGATGCCCCGCCGGTGCGCGGCGCGAGGATTCTGATGGTCACTCAAAGCCAGGGCTTCCGGCACGGTTCGGTCACCCGTCCGGACGGCGCGCTCTCACCGGCGGAACAGGCGATGACCGACCTGGGGATTAAGTCGAACCTGTTCCGGGTTGATTGCACGCAGGACGTCGCCAAGGATTTCAACAAAGAGACGCTGCAGAACTACGACATCGTGTTCTTCTACACGACGGGCGATCTGCCGATCGACGAGGAGACACGCGATTACTTTTTTAACGACTGGTTGAAGCAGAAAGGGCACGGCTTTATCGGCGCTCACTCCGCGGCCGACACCTATCACAACTACGAGCCGTACTGGGACATGATCGGCGGCACGTTCGACGGACATCCTTGGGGTTCGGATCAAACCGTCACGATCACAGTGCATGACACCGAGCATCCACTCAGCAAGCCGTGGGGCGAAGAGTTCACCATTCAGGACGAGATCTACAAGTTCAAGAACTGGCAACCGGAAAAGGTCCGCGTGTTGATGAGCCTCAACATGGCGAAGACGGCTCTGAAGGAGCCGTACCACGTGCCGATCGCTTGGGTCAAGGATTATGGCGACGGCAAGGTGTTTCACATGAGCCTCGGCCACCGCGAAGAAGTCTGGGAGAACCCGACCTTCCAGGAATCAATGCTCGGCGGTATCAAGTGGATCCTCAACCTGGAACCCGGCGACGCCACGCCGAATCCGGAGTTGTCGAAGGAGCAAGAAGCCAAGGCTCGTGCAGACGCGGGGAAGTAGGTCAGGAAAGCTTCGCGGCGTTTCCTACTCCATGTTCCGTGGAGCCGGAAGCGTGAGCGCCCGGAGTTCAGTCTGCTTTCGCAAATGAGCACGGCGCTGGAGACCTTCGGTCGGGGCGGTGGCAAGGTCGGGAGACCTTGCCACAACCAGTGACCTTGCCACAACCGGTCCTTGCCACAACCCGTACGACGGCTTCGCGATCAATACGCCGCTGCCCCGGTCCCGGTCTTTTCCGGCCGGACGGCGTGCAGGGTTTCCACCGCTTTTTGCGTCATCAGGCGGAGATCGCTGCCGATGGCGATGAATTGCATGCCTTGTGCGGCGCGGCGCAGCGCGGCGTCGGCTTCCATCGTGTGCATGCCCGTAGGCGTGCCGGTCCGACGGCCGATGTCGACGATCTCCTGCAGCGTCGCTTCAAATTCCGCGTCGGTCGCTTCCGTACCGTCAGGCGCGCGCATGTTAGCGCGGAGGTCGACCGGCCCCACGAAAATGGCATCCACGCCCGGCAAAGCGTAGATTTCCCGGGCGTTGCGAACGCCGGTGGGGCTTTCGGTCTGCAACACGACGAGAATCTCGTCATTGGCGCGGCGATAATACTCGGCCGAGTTCGTGCCGAAGTTGATCGCGTGCATGCCGCCGCCGAGACTGCGGTTGCCGGTTGGCGGATATTTTGCCGCGGCGATGGCGATCTTCGCCTCTTCGACCGTGTTGACCATCGGGACGACGATCCCCCAGGCGCCGGCGTCGAGCACGCGCTTGATGTAGTCGTGCGTACCGCGCGGAACGCGTGCGAGCGGCACACAGCCGGCGTCGGCGATGGCGGCAAAAATCATCGCCGCTTGCGACCAATCGATCGCGGAATGCTCGATATCGAGCGTCAGCCAATCCCAGCCCATCCGCGCGAGAACGCGCGTGGCGTACAGGTCTCCGAGCGACAGCCAGGTGCCGAAACTTGGCCGGCCATCTTTGAGGATTCGCTTGACAGGATTGTTGCGCATCTGAGGGGAGCCTCCGCCGAACGGTCGCCTGAAAACGCCGCGCAGTGTTTCAAATGCGCAGCGCGCTCGCAAGTGGTCGGCGAAGCACGCGACATCTACTGCACGAGCGGTTCGTCGGCTTCGTTGGCGTTGACCGTGATTTCGCCAGCGTCTTGCAGGCGGCGGATGACGTCGACGATTTGTTGCTGCATCTGTTCGACGGCCGAGCGCTTGACCGCGCCCAGGAACTCGATTTCTTCCTTCAGTCCGGCCGCGGCCCGTTCGGACATATTGCCCAGGATTCGGGTACGCAGTTCCTCGCTGGCTCCCTTGAGCGCCAGCGCCCACTGCGACGTTTCGACGTTCTTGAGAATCGTCTGAAGGTCCTTGTTGGCAAGCTTGTTGATGTCTTCGAACACGAACATCAACCGCCGAATATCCTCGACCAGCTCGGGGTCTTCCTGCGCGAGGTTTTCCAGCAGCGTCCGCTCCGTGGCCCGGTCGGTGACGTTGAGCACCTGGGCCACATGCTGCACGCCGCCGGCATTTTCGAACTGCTGGCTCATGATGCTGGCCATGCGCGTCGAGAGCCCTTGCTCCACTTCCTTAATGATCTCGGGGTTGGTTTGCCCCATGTTCGCCACGCGGCGGATCACCGCGAGTTGCCGATCAGCGGGGAGTCCCGCCAGGATGTTCGCCGCCACCTGCGGCGGCAGGTGGGCCAAGATCAGTGCGATTGTCTGGGGATGCTCGTCGACGATGAACGTCAACAGGTTTTGGCTATCGACCTTGTGCAGGAAGCCGAACGGGACCGCTTCGATCTGCTGTCGCACATTGTCCAGCGTGCTGCCGGCGTTCTTGCCGAGCGCCTTTTCGACGAGCGATTTCGCCACGTCGAGGCCGCCCGCCCCGGCCGGCATCAGGCCCGGCCCGGCGTTGGCGAACTCATTGATGACCGAAGATTGCTCGTCGCCGCTGACCATGCCGAGCTTGGCGATTTCGATGGAAACCGCCTCGACTTGCTTGGGCGTGAGCTTGCCCATTAACTGCCCCGCGTCCTCCTGGGGAAGGCTCATCAGCAGCACGGCGGCTTTGCGAAGTTCGGTTCCGGCCATGAGCAGAATCGTCGGCGGATGCGTACCGTGGGCCACACGCGCAACGGCGCGCGCTCAGAAGGGTCATCGTCCTGCCGGCCGTCAAACTTCACCTAATCCGAAAAGACCACCCGTGGAGGCGCGTTGCTGACAAAACTGATCGCCTGAGCTGCCGCGTTGCGAAATCACCACGCAGCCGGCGACCGGCCAGAATCCGGCCGGCGACGCAAAGACTTAAGCTAGAATAGATTGCAGCGACACGCCCGGGTTCTCCGGCGATTGGCATCTCCTTCGCATGAATCGGTGCGATGGCCACTGAGTTTGCGAGAGGAACGGGAATGGACGCACCTGAAAAAGCCGGCCGTGACGTCGTTTCCCGGTGGATTGAGTCCCGCCGACCGCTGGTGTATCCGGAAGGAAACGGCAGCACGGTCTACCGCGTGCTGAAACGCGTGTTCGATTTCACCGGCGCCCTGGTTGCGATCGTCCTATTCAGCCCGTTGATGCTGGCCGTCTGGCTGATCCTGATGTGGACGACCAAGGGGCACCCCATTTTCGTGCAGGAACGCATTGGCTACTGCGGCCGGCGCTTCCGAATGTACAAATTCCGCTCGATGGTCATGGACGCCGCCAAGCACCAGTCGCTCGTCAGAAATGAACAGGAAGGCCCGGTCTTCAAGAACCGCCGCGACCCGCGGATCACGCGCATCGGGCGTTTTATCCGTTCGACGAGCATCGACGAGCTGCCGCAGCTTTTTAATGTTCTCAAGGGGGACATGGCGCTGGTGGGCCCGCGCCCGCCGATCGCTAGCGAGGTGGTGAACTACGCCCCCTGGCAGCGCCGCCGCCTGGCGATCCAGCCCGGGCTGACCTGTCTGTGGCAAGTGAGCGGTCGGAACGAGATTGGCTTCGAGGACTGGGTTCGCATGGACCTCTGGTACGCCAAGCGACAGAGTTTTTGGACCGACCTGAAGTTGATCCTCAAGACGCCGCTGAGCGTGCTGTCGCGGCGCGGGGCCTATTAGGCCCCGACGTTACTTGGGCGGCAGGCTCTCCACGAAACGGACGCTGCGATCGAGCCACGCTTTGAGTTCTGAGGCGGCTTCCACGCCTTCCGGCTCGACGAGAACCCAGCCGCGCATCGGCCGTCCGGTGATGTCGAATTCGCGCACGTGTGGCATTTCGAGCGCCTCGGCGCAGGCTTCCGGCCCCACCCGCGCTACCAGGAAATCTCTCCAGACGCCGACGCACATCTGGCCGGCGAGCAAGAAGGCGAGCCCGCCGAACATCTTTTTCTCCAAGATATCGTGGCGATCTCGCATTTCTGCGCGAATCCGTTCCGCGAGGTCTTCATCGTAGGCCATCGGATTCAACTCCACTTCGCCCGTAATGATCTTCTTTTCGGACTAAATCCCGCGCACCCGACTTCTTCCTTCTTCGCTCCTCTTCGCGTTCTTCGCGGCCAACTCCGCCTCCTCACGCACGGAAAAAATGCCGGGCGGCAGGGGCTTGAATCTCCGCACCCCCTTGTGCCATATTTCACGATCTTCTGAAACGCCCCCTGCACCCACCATCAGTACGAAGCTGTCGTGGCTGAGTTTTTCATTCAAACTTGCGGCTTTCCGAGCTGGCTGGGTTACCTCGTTACGGGGCTGATTCAGTGCATCTTGCTGATCCACGTCCCGCTCGTCGGGGCCATGTTCTTCGTGTGGGTGGAACGCAAGGTTTCCGCCCGTATTCAGGACCGCCTCGGGCCGACGCGCTGCGGCGGTAAGTTCGGTTGGCTCCAGCTCTTAGCGGACGGCATCAAGCTGCTGAACAAGGAGGATCTCCGGCCCGCCGCTTCGGACGGAATGCTGTTCAAGGTGGCCCCCTACGTTAGCTTTTGTGCGTCCTTTGCGGCTTTGATCGCCTTGCCGTTTTCGGCTGGGTTGTGCAGCGAATGAACGCCGGCGTGTTCTTCATCCTCGCCGTGCTGGGGTTGGAAGTCTTTGGCGTGATCCTGGCAGGATATGCGTCGGCATCGAAGTGGTCCCTCTTCGGCGCGATGCGCGAAGCCGCCCAGGTCGTCAGCTACGAAGTGCCGATGGGGATTTGCGTCGTCGTGCCGGTGCTGATCGCCGGTTCGATGGACCTGGTGACGATCGCCAATAAGCAAGCGGGCGTGTTCACCAATTGGTACGTGTTTCACGACCCCTTTACGTTCGTCATCTTCTGGGTCTATTTCACCTGCGGTACCGCGAGCGTCAACCGCGCTCCGTTCGACCTGGCCGAGGCGGAAAGCGAGCTGGTGGCCGGATTCCATACGGAATACTCCGGCTTCCGCTGGCTGATTTTCTATATGGCCGAATACGGCTCGATGTTTATCGTCGCCGGATTGGCCGCGATTCTGTTCTTCGGCGGCTGGAATGGCCCGCTCCCGATCGCCACCTGGCTCCATCTGGACTACCCGGTGGGCGCGACCGAGTTTTCGGTCCTTGGCTTCCTCGGCAACCTGCTGGGTTGCGTGAACTTCATTTTCAAATGCGTGGTCGGCGTGACGGTGATGATTTGGGTACGCTGGACGTTGCCGCGGTTGCGGATCGACCAGGTGATGACGACCTGCTTGAAATACTGCACGCCGCTGGCCGCCTTCTGCTTCTTGGGAGCGACGGTTTGGGTGCTGCTGGGCATTCCGTTTGTGAATGACATTCCGTTTCTCAAGGTGAACAGGCCGGTCGCCGAGGAAGTGGCGGCGGAACGGGCCGAAACGGTCGCGGCCTTGCCGCAGCCAGGCGGGAAGCGTTAAGCCATGGACCCCATTAACTGGCATTCGTTCTTCTTCCTGCTCTTCGGCGCGTTGACTGCGGTCTTCGCCGTGGCGGTCGTCGTCACTAGCAACGTCGTGCGGATGGCGTTCTACCTGATTCTTTCGCTGGGCGCGACGGCCGGGTTGTTTTTCCTGGCCGGCGCCGATTTCGTGGGCGCGATGCAATTGATGATCTACGTCGGCGGCACGTTGGTGCTGTTGATTTTCGGCGTCATGCTCACCGCGCAGGGGCCCTTCATTTCGATGAAGACCAGCGGCGGCGAATGGGTGCTCGCCACGATCGTCGGCGGCGCGATGCTCGGCTTGCTCGTCAAGACAGCCTTCAGCGTCAAAGATTGGCAGGGCCCCGTGGCCGTTGCTGCTCATGCAGGCAGTGAGAAAACGGAATCGCACGCCGACGCGTTGCCAGTGCAATCGCCGACTTCCGCGCCGATCGGACTCGGGTTACTGGGGGTGCGGGTCGATCAGCTTGATCCGAAGAACGCGGCGCTGGCGCCGGGCATGTCCGGTTACTTGCTGCCTTTTGAGATTGTCTCCGTGCATCTGTTGGTGGTGCTCGTCGGCGCCGCGTACCTCGCCAGAACGAAGCGGCGGCGCGACGCTTAACTCCGGGCGCTCACGCTTCCTGCT